>JAFXAY010000033.1 GCA_017521965.1 Tidjanibacter sp.
GCGCGCCACACCGAGCACTTCTCGGCAGGGCAATCGACCACAATCCCCGAAAAGGTGAGTCGGCACTCGTCGCTCTCGGGGCGTGCTACAATCTCCAAACTGTCGCACAGGCCGCGCACGGGGTACATCAGTGTTCGTATCTCGTGGTAGCCATCGTCGCGCTTGCGCAGCACCGAAAGCCCGATATTAATCTTGCAACAGGGAAATGTAATCATATGCTTTGTGTTTTGTGCAGGCAAATATAATAAAAGTGGTCGACATACTATTGCTGCCGACCACTTTTTTGTCTGTTGTGTCTTGACTATTAGCGCATACCGGAGTAGTGGATATGTACTAAGCGCCACTCACCGTTCACCTTTTCGAAAATCTGGCTCTCTCGACCACGCGATTGACCGGTGCGGCCGCTGGTGCTTGTTGAGTTGAAGGTCCAAGTAAACTCAGCCCAAGCGGAATTACCGTTGATGTTGATAATCAGGTTATCCTTTTTCAGGTCGCGCTTGGTGAAACCGTTTTTGAAACCTGCTACAATACCATCGCGTATAGCCTCCCAACCCACAAATCTACCCTGCGGGCCAATAAAAGTGGCATAGTCGGCGTGTGACCATATTTGGCCGACAAGTTCCAAGTCGCCATCATTAATAGTTTTGATATAATTATCGACCACTTTTTCAATAGCTTCACGCTCGTTGGAGGCTTGTGCGTTGGCAGTGTTGGCGGGTAAAAGAGTAGCAAGCAGTGCTATTGCAATAATAGAAAATTGTTTCATAATTGTTGATATTTTAGATTACATATTTAATGCAAATATAATATCTAAAACACATAAATACAAGAAGTTACGCAGTGGTAATTAAGTTACTGAGAGGTTACTATTACTGATTTGTAGCACTCTGCATAGATGTTTTTTTGAGTTCGAAAATATATTTTTTACCTTTGTAATAACCTAAATGTGTTAGAATAGTTATGAAATTCCGTACCGAGTTAGATATCGCCCCCTACGATTGGCAGATCGACCATACCACCCGCATCTTCTCCATTGGCTCCTGCTTTGCCGACAATGTGGCAGCCCGACTCTCGGGCGGTGGCTTTCGGGTCGAGGCCAACCCCTTTGGGGTGATGTTCAACCCCGCATCGGTGGCCGCTACCATTGAACGCTTGGCGAGTGGTAAGCCCTTCTGCGAGAGCGACTTCTGCACCGATGGCACTCGCTACTTCTGCTACTCGCTCCACGGGTCGTTCTCCTCCACTTCGCTTGCCGAGTCGCTCGCTAAGGCCAACCGTGCGCTGGTGGTGGGAGCAGAGGCTCTGGCCTCGGCCGACCTTGTGATTATCACCCTCGGTACCGCGTGGATATATGAGCGAGAGGGTAGGGTGGTGGCTAACTGCCACAAGCAACCTGCCGCGCAGTTTACTCGTCGCAAGCTGAGCGTAGCGGAGGTGGTGGAGCACTTCGCTCCGTTGATGAGCGGTGTGCTGCGTGGTAAGCGTATCCTATTCACTGTCAGCCCTGTACGCCACCTTAAAGATGGCTTTGCGGAAAACTCGCTCAGCAAGGCTACCCTGCGTGTCGCCATCGACGAGCTCTGCCGCCGCTACCCCGATAGTTGCCACTACTTCCCCGCCTACGAACTGCTCAACGACGACCTGCGCGACTACCGCTACTATGCCGACGATATGGTACACCCCTCGTCGGTGGCTGTGGAGTATGTGTGGCGCAAGTTCTCGGCTGCCACGATGGACGCCGAGACCCTCGAAGGGGTGGCTGCTGCCGAGCGCTACGGTCGTATGGTAGCCCACCGCATAACGGACCCCACCTCGCCCGACACCCTCCGTTTCTTGGAGCACCGCTATCAGGAGCGCGAAAAACTGCTCCTCCGCTGGCCAGGAATGTCGTTGCCGAGCGACGAGGAAAAATAATCGGTGATTATTTTTCGTTGTAGCAAGAGAAATTAGTATCTTTACGACCAAATTTGTTAGCCAGTGAAAATTTTTAGCATTGTGAGATATATTACACCTAAAATCCTCTTGTTGTCGCTCCTGACAACCCTCTTTGCGCTTCCCGCTTTGGCTGCCGAGAAACCACGTTTGGTGGTCAATATCGTTGTCAGCCAGCTGCGTCCCGACTATCTGGACCGCTTTGCCACCAACCTCACCTCGGGTGCAGGCTTTGGCAAGTTCTTCTCGGGTGTGCGCTTCACCAATAGTTACTACAACTTTATGCAGACCACTACACCTGCCACTCTTGCTACCCTCACCACAGGTGCCGACCCCTCGGTGCACGGTGTGATTGGCGAGGAGTGGATAGACCAGACTACGGGCAATGTGGTGGGGCTGATTGACGATAAATCGGTAACTTCGTTTGGCTCTGAACTTGATGAATATCAGTACTCTAATATAAACCTTGTTGTCCCCACTCTGGGTGACCGTCTGTTGGAGGTGTCGCCTAAGAGCAAGGTTATCTCCATCGCTGCCGACCCTGTTTCGTCGATTGTGATGGGCGGCTTGGCGGGCGAAGCCTATTGGTTCGACTCCAAGCACGGAAATTGGACCACCTCGACCCGCTATCAACCCTACTCCCCAAGTTGGCTCGACAACTATAACGATGTCGGCTTGGCACGACAACTCATCTCGCGAGAGTGGATGTTGGAGCGCGACGAAACCTCCTACATCAACACCCAGAGCAATGTGTTGGAGTATGGTATGTTCCGACCGAAGGCCTCCTCTTCGGCGGTGCTCGACTATGGTAAGTTGCGTTTTACCCCTGCGGGAAATACCCTCGTGGCCGACTTTGCAAAGCAGGTGGTGATCTACGAGGATCTCGGCCGCGACAAACATACCGACCTGCTCTATGTATGTTTCGATGCTACACGTCTGGCAGGCGAGAAGTATGGCCCCGAGTCGATGGAGGTGGAGGATATGCTCTACAAACTCGACCGCGAGATTGGTGAACTTGTGCAATTTATCGAGGCTCAGTTTGGTGGTGTGGGCGTACTCTTTGTACTCACATCCGACCACGGAGCAAGCGACTCCTTCGATATGTCGGCTACCAACCGCCAGCGCTTCAACGTGCAGCAGTTCAAGGTCTTGATGGGCAGTTTCCTCTCCGCCACCTATGGGGGTGAGGAGGATTGGATTAAGGGCTACACCAATCGTCAGCTCTACCTGAACCGCCAGCAGGTCTATGACCTGCGCCTCTCGCTCGAAGAGGTGCAGCGCCGCGCCGCCTCGTTTGCCTTGCAGTTTGGCGGTACGACCCACATCCTCACCTCCGAGGCTATGCAGAGTGGATATTATGGCGAGGGTTATGGCAATATGATACAGAACGGATTTTATCCCCGTCGTTCGGGCGACCTGACCATCAACCTTATGCCGGGTTGGATTGAGGAGTACTCCGAGGCTACCGCAGTGCGTGCCACCTCCGGCTCGCTCTACGACTACGACACCCACGTACCTCTGATGATGTATGGCTGCGGCCTCCCCTCGATGGAGATCGAGAGCTATGTGAATATGAACTCACTTGCCGCCACGATTGCCCGCATCATTGATATCAACCGACCGATTGCTTCGACGGCACAGCCTATTACCGAGGCTATTCAACTATTCTAAAAAAGCCATCTGATTGGTAAATTTTGCACTTCCCTTGCGAGGCTGCTCCTCACATACGTTTAGTATGCTGCGGGCAGCCTCGCTTCACGAAGCACAAAATTTCCTCAGCGATATGACTTTTTTGGGTTGGTGGGTTTAAAGTAAAAATGAGAGCAATATCGAATTGCTCTCATTTTTTGATGGGAGTTATGGGAATTATAGGAATTATAGGACTAATGAGAGTAATGGGAGATTAGGGAATTTAGTGATTATCCCATTATTCTCATTATTCTCATTATTCTCATTGCTCCCTTCAACTCCTGACTCTGCTCAATAGAAATAGGGTCTGCGACCCATTTTGCCTCTCCTCTTACTCCACCTTTCTTGCTCCGTCGGAGATTACTACCTCATAGACTTTTGGGGTGTGTCCCCACTTTTCGGCGAACTTTGCCGAAGCGGTGGCGATAAAGTTATCGTAGAGTTCAGCGCGCACAAGGTTGATTGTGCATCCGCCAAAGCCGCCACCCATAATTCTCGACCCTGTCACGCCGCACTCGCGTGCCACATCCACCAGATAGTCGAGCTCCTCGCACGACACCTCATAATCCTTCGACAGCCCCTCGTGGGTCTGGTACATGCGCTCACCAACGGTCTGATAGTCACCCTTTTCGAGTGCGTCGCACACGTCGAGCACTCTGCGCTCCTCACCAATCACAAAGCGTGCGCGGTGGTAGTCCTCCTCCGAAATCTGTCCGCGGAGCGCTTCGAGGCTCTCCATAGTTGCCCCTCTGAGAAATTCCTGGCCGAGTGCCGCTGCCACCCTCTCGCACGAGGCGCGTCGGTCGTTATAGGGTGAGCCTACAAGTTCGTGTTTCACCACCGAATCAATCAGCACCAAGCGGTAACCGTGTGCCTCGGGAGCAAAGGGGAAGTATGCAAACTCCATTGAGCGGCAGTCGAGGCGCATCAGGTGGCCCGCCTTGCCAAAGACGGAGGCGAATTGGTCCATAATGCCGCATTTCACGCCGCAGTAGTTATGTTCGGTCGATTGTCCTATTCGAGCAAGCTCGAATTTGTCGATGCCGAGTCCGCCGATATCGTTCAGCGCAAAGGCAAATGTCGACTCCAAGGCTGCCGACGACGACAGGCCCGCGCCGAGTGGCACGTTGCCCGAAAATACTGTGTCAAAGCCCTTTACTGTGCCACCGCGCTTGATTATCTCGCGGCACACGCCGAAGATGTAGCGTGCCCACTGCTCTGCGGGGAGGTCGCTCTCTTCGAGGCCGAACTCGGCGTATGCGTCGAGGTCGGCGGCGTAGGCTCTCACTCGGTCGCTGCCATTGGGGCGTATGGCTGCTACCATCGCCTTGTCTATTGCTCCGGGGAATACGAAGCCCCCGTTATAGTCGGTATGTTCGCCAATCAGGTTGATTCGTCCGGGCGAGGTGTATATGGCAGGCTCTGCGCCAAATCGCTCGATGAAGAGTTGTTTTACGTTTGTAGTGCTCATTATTTTATAGTTTAAGGTTGCTTAACCCTCAAAATTAGCAAAGAATTGTGAGTCGTGCAATAGTTGTTGCTACTTTAATGATTATCTTTGTGCTATGGAACGACGACAAAAAGTATTCGACTGGCTCGACAGCCACTCTATCAGCTACACGTGGTACGAGCACCCCGAGGCACCCACCATCGAGATAGCGCGCCAGTATTGGCACGCCGATGGCTCCAAGCACTGCAAAAACCTCTTCTTCCGCAACCACAAGGGCAATCGCCACTATCTGGTGGTCTTCGACTGCGACCGCTCGATGGCTATCCACGACTTGGAGCACCTGCTCCATCAGGGCAAACTCTCCTTTGCCTCGCCCGAGCGTATGGAGCGCTGGCTGGGTCTGCGCCCCGGCTCTGTGTCGCCATTTGGACTTATCAACGACCCCGAAAATCACGTTTATCTCTTCCTCGACGAGAGCCTGAGGGAGCAGTCGTCGCTCAGTTTCCACCCCAACGACAATCGCGCTACGGTGGTAATCGCTCGCGAGGAGTTTGAGAGGTATCTCTCGCTGGTGGGCAACACATACGAATATATCAAATTATATTAGCGAGGGAGAGCGAAAACGGTTGCAATTTTCGGTCTGTTTCAATATCTTTGTAGGTTAGAAATTAGTAGTTAACGATGGATCAAATACAAGAACAGATTATCGACGAGTTTGCCATTTTTGACGAGTGGCTCGACAAATACCAATACCTTATCGACCTCGGCGCGGAGTTGGAGCCTATGGAGCCCAAGCACCGCAACGAGAAGTACCTCATCGAGGGGTGTCAGTCGCGAGTGTGGGTCGATGCCCGATTGGATGATGGCCGCATCTACTATGGTGCCGACAGTGATGCTATTATCACCAAGGGCATCATTGCGCTGTTGATTAAGGTGCTCAGTGGTCGCACTCCGCAGGAGGTGGTCGATACCGACCTCTACTTCATCGAGCGCATAGGCCTTCAAGATAACCTCTCGCCAACGCGTGCCAATGGACTTGTGTCGATGGTCAAACAGATGAAACTTTATGCGCTCGCCTTTGTCGAGCAACAAAAACAGTAAGCGAAGTAGGTAATGACAGCAGAAGAGTTATTGAAGGTTGAGGAGGATATTGTCTTCACCCTCAAAAATATATACGACCCCGAGATTCCTATCAACGTCTATGATTTGGGTCTGATTTACAAGGTCGATTTCGAGCCCGACGGTAAGGTCTATATCGAGATGACCCTCACCGCACCCAACTGCCCGATGGCAGATGTGCTGCTCAGCGATATCAAGACGCAGGTGGCTAAGGTGCAGGGCGTAGAGGAGGTAGTGGTAGAACTCACCTTCGACCCGCCTTGGGATAAGAGTATGATGTCGCCCGAGGCATTGCTTGAAGCAGGATTTTTATAGAACACAAAATAGTACTGAACAATGAAAAAATTTGTTGACAGGCAGATTGGTCTTGTGGGCGACGAGCGCAAGGCTATGCTCGACAAGATTGGTGTCGAGAGTGTCGAAGAACTCATCGCGCAGGTTATCCCCTCCGATATACGTCTGCGCAAGCCTCTGGCACTTAGCGAGGCACTTAGCGAGTGGGAGTACGCAGCGCGCATCCGTGCGCTGGCCGAGAAGAACACCCCTCTGCGCTCCTTTATCGGTATGGGTTACTACCCATCGGCAACCCCCGCGGTGATTATGCGCAACGTCTTCGAGAACCCCTCGTGGTACACCTCCTACACCCCCTATCAGGCCGAGATATCGCAAGGCCGATTGGAGGCGTTGCTCAACTTCCAGACGATGACCATATCGCTCACCGGTATGGAGATTGGCAACTGCTCGCTCCTCGACGAGGCAACAGCCGCCGCCGAGGCTATGCTGATGAGCTTTGCCCTGCGCACCAAGCAGCAGGTGGCAGCAGGGGTCAATGTTATGTTTGTCGATGAGAATATCTTCCCGCAGACACTCGACGTGCTGATTACCCGCAGTGAGCCTTTCGGAATTGAGATTGTTACCGACAACTACGCCACCTACGAGTTCACAGGCAAGGAGTTCGGTGCTATGGTACAATATCCCGCCGCGCGTGGCCAGGTGTGCGACTACTCCGCATTTGCCGAGGCGGCCCACGCCGCAGGTGCTAAGGTAACCGCAGTCTGCGACCTGATGGCCCTTGCGCTGATTACCCCTCCCGGGGAGTGGGGCGCCGATATTGCTGTCGGCTCGTCGCAGCGTATGGGTCTGCCTATGGGCTTTGGTGGTCCGAGTGCAGGCTTTATGACTACCCGCGAGGCCTACAAGCGCCAGATGCCGGGTCGTATCATCGGTGTATCTGTTGACCGCTTAGGCAATAAGGCTCTCCGTATGGCTCTCCAAACTCGCGAACAACACATCAAGCGTGAGCGCGCCACCTCAAATATCTGTACCGCATCGGCACTGATGGCCACTATGTCGGGCCTCTATGCAGCATATCACGGTCCGAAGGGTATCAAGGCTATCGCCGAGCATATCCACAGCGCCGCCACCACCGTGGTCGAGGCGTTGAAGGAGTTGGGCTATCAGCCTGCCGCAACAGACTATTTCGACACCGTTGAGGTGAACGCCGAGGCTGCTGTGGTGCAGCAGGCAGCGTTGGAGCGCGGTATTAACTTCTACTATCCGGCCGAGGATAAGGTGCGCCTGAGCCTTGACGAGATGACCACCGAGGAGGATGTTGCCCAGATTGTTGCCATCTTTGCCGAGGCAGCAGGTAAGCGTGCTCCGAAGAGGGTGAAGTGGTTGGAGGGTGCTCCTCTGCCCGAGAAGTTGGCCCGTAAGAGCCCCTTTATGACCGAGGAGGTGTTCTCGAAGTACCACACCGAGACCGAGATGATGCGCTACATCAAACGCTTGGAGCACCGCGATATCTCGCTGGCCGACAGTATGATATCGCTCGGCTCGTGTACTATGAAACTCAACCCCGCAGTGACTATGATGCCTCTGTCGCTCAGTGGTTTTACCGATATGCACCCCTTTGCTCCTCTGTCGCAGGCCGAGGGCTATTCGGAGATGATTGCCGAGTTGGAACACGACTTGGCCATCATCACAGGCTTTGCAGGTGCTACCTTGCAGCCCAACTCGGGTGCGGCAGGCGAATATACGGGTCTGATGATTATCCGTGCTTGGCACCAGAGCCGCGGTCAGGGCTATCGTAATATAGTGCTGATTCCCGCCTCGGCTCACGGTACTAATCCCGCCTCGGCAGCTATGGCAGGTATGAAGATTGTTACCGTGGCTTGCGACGCGGCAGGTAATATCGACGTGGAGGACTTGAAGGCCAAGACCGAGCAGTATGCCGCCGAGTTGTGTGGTGTGATGATTACCTACCCCTCGACCCACGGTGTATTTGAGAGTCGTATCCGCGAGATGGTCGATTTGGTACACGACGCAGGTGGTCAGGTCTATATGGATGGTGCTAATATGAATGCTCAGGTGGCTCTGACCAATCCCGGCTACATCGGTGCCGATGTCTGCCACCTCAATCTGCACAAAACCTTTGCTATGCCCCACGGTGGCGGTGGCCCCGGTGTGGGTCCCGTATGTGTGGCTCAGCATTTGGTGCCCTTCCTTCCCTCCCACTCGGTAGTTCCGACGGGTGGCGAGCAGGGTATCACCGCTGTTTCGGCGTCGCCTTGGGGTAGTGCGCTATTGTTGCCCATCACCTATGGCTATATCAAGATGTTGGGTGCAGAGGGGTTGCGTACCGTTACCGAGACCGCTATCCTCAATGCCAACTATATGTCGAAGGCCCTCGAAGGCGAGTACCGCACCTACTACACCGGCGAAAATGGTCGCGTAGGTCACGAGCTTATCCTCGACCTCCATAACTTCAAGCACGACTACGGTGTTGAGGTGGGCGATGTTGCACGCCGACTGATGGACTATGGCTTCCACGCTCCCACACTCTCCTTCCCCGTACACGATACGCTGATGATTGAGCCTACCGAGAGTGAGTCGAAGGAGGAGATGGACCGCTTCATCGAGGCACTCATCCAGATTAAGCGTGAGTGCGAGGCGGCTGTGGGCGATAAGGACAACGTGGTTGTCAATGCACCCCACACCGCACGCGAGGTGACCTCCGAGAGTTGGGCACACCCCTACACTCGTTCCGAGGCAGCCTTCCCGCTCGATTGGGTGGCACGCAGCAAATTCTTCCCCTATGTCACCAAAATCGACAATGGCTTTGGCGACCGTAACCTGGTCTGCACCTGTGGCGCATTGGAGGAGTAAAAGAGAGTAAATCAACTACACAATTAATAACTAACATAAACTATTAAGTAAATGAAAATTAAGTATTTCGCACTTGCAGTATTGTCGGTTGCTGCTCTTTCGAGCTGCGGCGGACAGAAGTGGACAAGTGAGGACAAAGGCTCCCACATTGTCATCACTCAGAAAAATGGTGCTACCCTCGGCTATTCGGCCACTTCGGGTGTGCAGATTATCACCAAGAACGGTTGGGCATTCAAGGACCTGAACAAAAATGGTGAGTTGGACGTATATGAGGATTGGAGAAAGCCCTTCGAGAAGCGTGCTAAGGACTTGGCATCGCAGATTTCGATTGAGCAGATTGCCGGTCTGATGCTTTACAGTGCCCATCAGGCAGTGCCCACCGAGAATATCACCGAGGCACAGATGAAGTTCCTCACCGAGGATAACCTCCGCCACGTGTTGGTGACCAGCGTAGGCAGCCCCGAGATTGCTGCTAAGTGGAGCAACAACGTACAGGCATACGTTGAGGGTATCGGCCACGGTATTCCCGCCAACAACTCCTCCGACCCACGCCACAGTGCAGGCGAGAACGTGGAGTACTACGTAGGTGCTAACGGTCAGATCTCCTATTGGCCCAGCTCGCTCGGTATCGCTGCAACCTTCGACCCCGCAGTGATGGAGCAGTTTGGTGAGATTGCATCGAAGGAGTATCGTGCTTTGGGTATTGCAACAGCCCTCTCGCCTCAGATCGATATCGCTACCGAGCCTCGTTGGAGCCGCTTCAACGGTACCTTCGGTGAGGACCCCGACCTCTCGACAGATATGGCTCGCGCATACGTTGATGGCTTCCAGACCTCCTATGGCGATGCCGAGATTGAGGGTGGCTGGGGCTTCGAGAGCGTAAATGCTATGATTAAACACTGGCCCGGTGGTGGCGCAGGCGAGGGTGGCCGCGATGCTCACTACTCGTTCGGTAAGTATGCAGTATTCCCCGGTGGCCGCTTGGCAGACCATATGCAGCCCTTCACCGAGGGTGCTTTCAAGCTCAACGGTAAGACAGGTATGGCTACCGCAGTGATGCCCTACTACACTATCTCTACAGGTCAGGACACCAAGAACGGTGAGAACGTGGGTAACGCCTACTCCTCCTACCTCATCAACGATGTACTTCGTGGTGAGTATGGCTTCGAGGGTGTTGTCTGCACCGATTGGGGTGTAACCAAGGACAACCGCGCAGTGAACAGCTTCGGTACTACCAGCTGGGGTGTTGAGCACCTCACCGTTGCCGAGCGTCACTACAAGCTCATCAAGGCAGGTGTCGATATGTTCGGTGGTAACAACGACAAGGGCCCCGTATTGGAGGCTTACCAGATGGGTATTGAGGAGATGGGCGAGGAGTGGATGCGTGCTCGTATGGAGCAGACCGCAGTTCGTCTGTTGATGAACATCTTCCGCACAGGCCTCTTCGAGAACCCCTACCTCGACGTTGAGCAGACCAAGGCTACCGTAGGTAACCCCGACTTTATGAAGGCTGGCTACGAGGCTCAGTTGCGCTCGATTGTTATGTTGAAGAACAAGGGCGGCGTACTGCCTCTGGCTAAGAGTGTTAAGGTATATGTTCCTAAGGTGTATATCGCTCCCCGTATGGCCTTCCGTGGCAATGCTGGTGCAGGTGCTGCTATGGCTCCCCAGATGACCGAGGGTCGTTGGGAACTGCCTCTGCCCGCAGAGCAACTCAGCAAGTACTTCACCTTGGTTGACAGCGCTGCCGAGGCCGATGTGGCTATCGTATTTGCCGACGCTCCCGCCAATGGTACAGGCTACGATGCTAATGATGCTCGCAATGGTGGCAACGGTTATATGCCTATCAGCTTGCAGTATCGTCCTTATACCGCCGAGTACGCTCGCGAGGTGAGCCTTGCAGGTGGCGACCCGCTGGAGAACTTCACCAACCGCTCCTACAAGGGTAAGAGTGTGACTACCTCCAACGAGAGCCAGCTCGATATGATTTTGAAGACCCGCGAGGAGATGGGTAACAAGCCCGTTATCTTGCAGATTGACGTAAATCGCCCGATGGTGATGAACGAGTTCGAGGGTGCTGTTGATGCTATCTTGGTAGGCTTCAACGTACAGAAACAGGCTGTCCTTGATATCATCAGCGGTGCTGTTGAGCCTTCGGGTCTGATGCCTATGCAGATGCCCGCCGATATGCGCACCGTTGAGGAGCAGTTGGAGGACGTTACCCGCGATATGCGTTGCCACGTCGATAGCGAGGGTAATACTTACGACTTTGCGTTTGGTATGAATTGGTCGGGGGTGATTAATGATGCCCGCACCGCTAAATACAAATAAAAAGCCATCTGGCTGGTGATTTTGGTGTTGGAGGTGCTTTCGCGAGAGCTCACATACGCCGAGTATGCTCGCTCCCCCGAAAACACCTCCGCCTAAAAATCCCTCAGCCATATGACTTTTTAAATTCAAAGTTCAAAGTTCAAAATTCAAAATTGAGTTAAACCTGAGAGCAATATCGAATTGCTCTCAGGTTTTTTTGATGGGAATTATGGGAATTATGGGAGTTATGGGATAATCTTTAAATTCCCATTATTCCCATTATTCTCATTATTCTCTAAACTCCCTAACACTCCCTAACGCTCCCTAACACTCCCTCTCTCGCTAATGTATTGATTTTGAAAATAAAAGTTTCTTTTTTTGTTCTAAATCAGAAAAATAGTAGTACCTTTGCGCGCTATGATTAGAATTTTATGTAATAAAATTATTACGGGCATTATGGTTGCCCTTTTTGTTTGTCTGTCGGGTTCGGCCTTTGCACAGAGCGCAGAGAGGGTTACTGTAAGTGGTGTAGTGACCTCGGCAGAGGATGGTGAGGCGTTGATTGGTGTGTCGATTATTGCCGACAACAATCAGGGTGTTGCCACCTCCTTCGATGGCTCCTACTCCATCACCCTGAACTCGGGCGCGGTGCTCACCTTCTCCTATCTCGGCTATCAGTCGGTGGAGTGGGTAGTTCCTGCCGGTGAGAGTGAAGTAACATTTGACTTGCAGATGCAGAGCGACAGCGAGTCCATCGAGGATGTGGTCGTCATCGCCTACGGTGTTCGCAAGAAGGGAACAGTGGCCGGCTCGGTCTCGACCGTCAAGACGGAGAAGATTGAGAACACACCCACCGCCGCCTTCGACCAAGCCTTGCAGGGTCAGGTGGCAGGCCTGTCGGTGTTGTCGAGCACGGGTGAGCCGAGTGCCTCGGCGGTGATGACGATTCGTGGTACGAACTCCATCAACTCCGGCACAGCACCCCTCTACATCCTCGACGGTGTGCCTATCTCGGCAAGCGACTTCAACACCATCAACCCCGCCGACATCGAGTCGTTGTCGGTGCTGAAAGATGCCTCCTCCACCTCAATCTATGGTGCGCGTGCAGCAAATGGTGTAATCGTAATCACCACCAAGCGTGGTCGTGCCGCAGAGCGTCCCCGTGTGGAGTACCGCACTCAGCTGGGTATTTCGCAGGTGGCGGGTGACAAGAAGTGGGACCTGATGAACACTGCCGAGCGTATCGAGTATGAGAAGCAAATTGGTATGAGCGCAGGTCAGAACTACGACTTGCTCAGTCAGATAGACGTAAACTGGATGGACGAGGTATTCAACTCGTCGGCACTCCTCCAAAATCACGAGGTGGCCATCTCGGGTGGCGACCAGCAGAGCAACTACTACTTCTCGGGCGGTTACTACAATCAGGAGGGTACTGCTGTCGGCTCGGGCTTCGAGCGTTACTCGCTCCGCACCAACTTCGAGCGCAAGGCTGCCGAGTGGTTGAAGATGGGCAGCAACACTATGCTCAACTTCCAGAACATACAGCAGGCCGACGAAGGCTCCTACAACCTGCTGACCCCCATTTCGGCTGCTCGTTTTATGATGCCCTATTGGGATCCCCACCGTGCCGATGGCTCTATTGCCTCGATTGGCGACGGAACGTGGAAGGGTAATGGCCAAAACCCCTTGGAGTGGTTGGCCAACAATCCCGTTAACTATAAGAAATACAAGTTGATAACCACTCTCTTCGCCGAGGCATACCCCATCGAGGGTCTTACTCTGCGCTCGCAGGTGGGTGTCGATTACTCCCATACCACCGGTTTCGGTAAGTCCTATCCGAGCTATCTGCCCAATCAGGGGCAGGGTAGTGCCTCGCGCTCCTCGGTCGATGGCTACAACCTGACCATCACCAACACTGCAAACTACCAATTCGACCTCGGTTTGGACCACTCCTTCAACATTATGTTGGGTCAGGAGGGTATCGACTATCACTACGAGGCGTTTAGCCTCCTCGCGGAGGGTCAGAACAACGACCGCCTCACCAATATCTCGACCGGTACGCGTGTTACCTCGTGGGGCGACACCACCGACTCGGACTACGCCTTCCTGTCGTTCTTCGCGCGTGGTGAGTACAACTTGAAGAATAAATACTACTTCGAGGCGGCAGCCCGTGCCGATGGCTCGTCGAGGTTTGGTCGTCAGCGTCGCTGGGCTATGTTCTGGTCGATTGGTGCTATGTGGGATATGCGTCACGAGCCCTTTATGGAAAATGTGTCGGATTGGCTCACCCAATCGCAAATCTCCTTCTCGACAGGTACTTCGGGTAACTCCTCGATTCCCAACTACGAGCACCTCTCGCTTGTGGGCGGTGGCCTCGACTATGCGGGCAATGCAGGTGTGGCACTTATGCAGCCCGGTAACGAGAATTTGGGTTGGGAGAAACCGTGGACCACAAACCTCGCTTTCCGTGCAGGATTGTGGAACAGGGTGACTGCCGACTTGGAATTCTACTACAAGCAGACCTCCGATATGCTTATGGAGGTCCCCACTCCCTACTCGACATCGGGCTTTGGCTACTATTGGGACAACGTGGGTGAGATGATTAACGTAGGTGCCGAGTTGAGCATCAACGCCACTCTCTTGGCTCGTCCCGACTTTACTTGGACTGCCAATGCCAATGTGTCGTACAACTACAACGAAATCACCGAGTTATATAATGGCGTAACCGAGTATGAGCGCTCCAATACCAACACCAAACTTGTGGTTGGTCGCTCGTTGGGTGAGTTCTACATCAACCGCTATGCAGGTGTCAACCCCGCCAATGGCGACGCCTTGTGGTACGACAAGGAGGGCAACCTGACCAACGTACTCCGCGACGAGGATAAGGTGCTGGTAGGTAAGAGCTACATCGCTCCCTGGCAGGGTGGTTTCGGTACTGCTATTCAGTGGAAGGGCTTCTCGGCAAGCGCTCAGTTTAGTTGGGTGGCCGACCGATGGATGCTCAACAACGACCGCTACTTCGACGAGTCGAATGGTCGCTTTGCTGCCTACAACCAGTCGCGCCGCTTGCTCGACCGTTGGCAGCAGCCGGGCGATGTGACCGATATTCCTCGCCACGGTGAGTACACCGAGTTTGATAGCCGATTGTTGGAAGATGCATCGTTCCTGCGTCTGAAAAACCTGATGATCAGCTACTCGCTGCCTCAGCGACTCATTGAGCGCAATAGAGCGTTCAGTGGTGTGCGCTTCTATGTGCAGGGTCAGAACTTGCTGACCTTCACTAAGTTCTCGGGTCTTGACCCTGAGGGTACTTCCAATATCTACGCTGCCCAATACCCGATGGCGCGTCAATATACTTTCGGTATCGACATAACCTTCTAAACAGCGACAACTATGAAAATGATAAAGACAATACAATATATGGTGGTGGCTGGTGCTATGGCACTCATCTCTCTCACCTCCTGTTTAGATGTGGAGCCCGAGTCGGCTATTCCCACCGACCAGGCTATGGCTACCTTTGACGATGCCGAGCAGACCGTGACAGGTATCTACGCTCTTTTGAAGAGTAGTGCTCTGTATAGTGGCTACCTCACTTTGTTGCCCGACGTGCAGAGCGACTTGGTCTATGCTATCGACGGTTACTCAAACACCTTTGGAAACTTCTGGCAGTGGCAGATAAGACCCACTGCGTCGGAGATTGAGGCGGTATATGCTGCTCTGTATCAGGTGATTTCAAACTGTAACTTCTACTTGGAGAATATCGACAAGGTGATGGAGAAACAGGTTGTGGAAGAGAAAATTCTCACCCTCGACCAATATACGGGCGAGGTCTATACTATCCGCGCTCTGGCCTACTCCGAGTTACTCAAATGCTTCTGCAAGGCCTACGACCCCGCCACTGCCGAGCAGGAACTCGGCGTGGTGCTCCGCAAGGGCTATGCTCTGCCCGAGCGCTCGGTGCGTGCCTCGTTGAAGGAGTCATACGAATTTGTGCTGAGCGACTTGCAGATGGCTGAGGAGTTGCTCGACCCCGACAACGACCAGATTAGTGCGGCCTTTATGACTCAGGCAGTGGCATACGCACTCCACGCTCGTGTGGCGCTCTATATGCAGAATTGGGAGGACGCGGTGAAATACTCTTCGCTGGTTATCGACCACCCCCGCAAGGTGTATAGCCTCTCGCCTGCCAACTCGCTCTACACCAGCGATATGACCTACTTCGATTATATGTGGAACTACGACGTGGGTACTGAGATTATCTGGCGCGTGGGCTTTACTGCCACCTCCTATGGCGGTGCTCTCGGCTCGGTATTCTTGCACTTCACCAACGACTATACCTACTACTATCCCGACTATGTACCCGCTCAGTGGGTGCTCGACCTCTACGACTCGGGCGATATGCGATACAGCAGCTACTTCTATGAGTTGCAGACAGGCCACGACCACCAACTCACTTGGCCTCTGTTGGTTAAGTATTATGGTAATCAGGACCTTATCAGTGGCTCGTTGGTCTATCACGTCAATATGCCCAAGCCCTTCCGATTGGCTGAGCAGTATCTGATTCGTGCCGAGGCGCTCTGTCGTCAGGAGAAACCCGACTTTGCCGGGGCCTCGCGCGATATGAACACCCTGCGCTCTAACCGCTATGTTTCGGGAGGTGCTATCTCCTTGACGGAGAAGGACTACTTGGAGAAGATTGCCGAGGAGCGCGTGAGAGAACTCTATATGGAGGGCTTCCGCCTCCACGACCTCAAACGTTGGGGCTCGCTCTACAATGGTGGTGGCTTCGAGCGTACCCCGCAGCAGCACTCGCTCACCGAGGGTAGTTCGCTACGCATCACTGCCGATAATCCACTCTTCGTATGGCCTATCCCTCAGCACGAGATTGAGGCCCCGGGCTCGGAGGTGGTTGGTAACGAAAGTAACAAATAGTTTAGATACCTATATATAATATATATATGAGATTTCTGAGATTTATGACGCTCTGCGCCCTGGCTGCACTCTCGTTTGTGGCGTGTGAGGAGGAGTACACTACCTACTCCGATGCAGAGTATGTTATGTTTGCCGACACAATGTCGATAAATATGGTACTGCCCGACCAAGAGTACTTCTCGGTGGCTGTGGCCTCGACTGTGGCGTGCAAGTACGACCGCACCTTTGGTGTGGAGATTGTCGATGAGGGTAGCAATGCCATCGAGGGCCAGCACTTCCGTCTCCTCTCGAACAGCATCACCATACCCGCAGGCAAACTCGCTACCGAGGTCAAGGTGCAGGGCTTGTACGACAATATCCTGCCTACCGACTCGCTGGGCTTTACCCTGCGATTGGTGATGCCCGAGCAGTTGGAGTGGGAACTCTACAAGGATAACGTGCAGACCAAAGTGGTGATGTACAAGGCGTGCCCCTTCGATGTGAACAACTTCTCGGGGTGGTGTGTGGTGACTTCGCTCCTGTTGCGCAACTATCCCGGCGATAACGATAGCTATCAGCGACTTATCAAGACCGAGGTGCACCCGTCGGTACCCAATACGGTGATTCTTCGCGAGTGCTTCTACGACGGTTACGACCTGACCATCACCTTCGACACTACCGATGTGGCAAACCCGATTGTGACGATGGACAAAGACCAACTGCTGAGTGATGAGGCTTCGGTGTTTGGCCAAATTCTGGGCGACAACCATATACTGACCACCCATAGCTCCTACTATCCCTCCTACTACAACTCCTGCCAGCGCTTTGTGGAGTTGTGGAACGAGGTCTATGTGGAGGACTTGGGCGAGATGATTGGCACCGTGGGTCACTTCTACTCCATCTTGGAGTGGGTGAGCGACGAGGAGGCTGCCGACTTGAAGAAACAAGGTATGTAATTTATTAACAATCAATTATACAACCCTTTTTAATTACAAAACAGTATGAAAAAAGCATTAAAATTGTTTGCAGGTCTGCTCTGCCTCAGTGCAGCGATGACCGCTTGTAAACCCGATCCTGCTCCTGTACTCCCCGAGTTCCCCGATAAGGTGACCCGTACAGTTGCAGCCGACGAGATTGTAAATCTTGTTTTCAAAGCAAACCTCGATTGGAAAATCGAGATGAACCAAGAGGAGGCTACCTACTTCTCGCTCGACAATAATGGTAACGCTGTCTATTCGTTGCAGGGCAAGGCAAGCGACGATATTAAGGTGAAAGTTAAGGTTGCCAACCTTGTTGACCTCGACAACAACCACGTCTGCACCCTCACTATGACTATGGACGGTCAGAGTCAGGTGATTGCCGAGCTCACCCTGAGCAAGACCGAGCGTGTGATTAACATCTATCCCGTTAAGGTTGATGAGTATGGCTCGTTTGAGTATGCTTCGAGTGGTGATTTGACCTACGCTTACGACAGCCACACTGTTGGTGCTGATGGTGTTGAGCTCGTTTGGCCCGAGGGTATGAACGGCTTTATGACCCGCGTAATGGTATCGGCTAACTTCGACTGGACCGTAGATGGCGCTCCCGAGTGGATTAAGGCTATCGAGGGTGGCCAGAGCGGTATCTCCGAGTTGTGGATTCAGGGTAACCCCGCAGAGTATCCCGCAGAGGCTTCGGAGGCTACTTTGAAGTTTGTTGATGCTACCCAGACCACCTTGGAGGTGGCTACCTTGAAGGTGTCGATTCCTTCGGCTAATGACTACCTCGTTGCTGAGTTTAATGAGGAGTTGAAGTTCAACGCTGCCGGCGATGCTTACAATGCAATGCTGGGCGACTATGTCGAGGGTGGTACTGCTGGTGGTTATGTGACTGCTGTAGAGGGTGTTCAGGTTGTTCCTTTTGCCTTTGTATCGCAGTATGGTATGACTATGCCCTCGACCGATATCAGTTGGGTGACTGTCGGTGTTGCTGAGTGGGACGATGAGGACGCTTCGGTTATCCAGAGCCGCCGCGTAGATATCGCTGTATCGGCTAACGATGGTGCTGCTCGCGAGGCTATGCTCTTTGTGCTGCCTGCCGATATGTCGATGGACGTTTATGAAATGTCCGAGTTCGCCGATGGTATGCCTACCGGTGAGGTTGCAGAGGCCTATCTGCCCTACTTGGTGACTACTATTAAGCAGGAGGCTGCTCCCGCAACTCTCGAATATGAGCACGAATATGGTGAGACCGTTGCTTTCGGTATCTCGGAGAACGGTGGTAGCTGGCCCCACAATGAGCTTGGCAATGCCGACGAGCACTACGACCTGCTCTACACCAAGGATTGGGATAATGATGATGTGACTTTTGTCAGCAAGAAGGAGATTAGTAATATCTATATCAGTATCCTCAATGAGCAGGGCCAGTTCTACGATGTTGAGAACGATTGGGATTTCACCTGGTTGACCTACTGGCGTCCTGCAAGTGACAATACCCGCTTCAAGGTACAGATGAATATCAACCACCCGACTGCAACTGCTGCTTATAATGAGAATACCGGTGATTATGAGGGTGGCCTCTACATTGAGTATGCAGATGGCACTACTGCTACTATCTATGCTCGTTTCAACGCTAACGCAGCAAGTGGCGGTGATGAGGGTATTAACCTGACTTTCGCTTATCCTGAGTATGCTGAGAGTATGGATGGCTCGACCTTGGTAAAACTGACCAGCGGTCCTCTCTACAACCAGTACGCTATGAACTATGGCGTAGGCGATGTATGGCACGTAACCTTCACTCAGGCATCGCATACTATGTCGATGATTAACGGTCTGACAGATGGTGGTTTCCTCGAAAATGAGGAGGACGCTGAGTGGCTCTCCTATGAGTATAGCGAGGGTGGTAGCGTGATTATGACCGACGCCGCAGGCAATGGCAAGACCGGCGCATTCCTGTTCAGCGACGGTATGGGCGGCATTGAGTTCGTACTTGTGGTTACTCTTGAAATTGCTGAGGAGTAATCCCGACTCTCTTATGGTGTGCCCCACGCTGGTTGGGGTGGGGCACACCCTTTTTTAACCAACCAACACACGAAAGAAGTATCACCGAGAACTTTACAAAAGATGAGAAGAAACTGTTTTAACGTATGCGTAGTGCTGTCACTGCTTTTTACCCTGCTGCTTGGCTCGTGTAGTGAGCCGGTGGTGGATAATCGAGAACAGGAGTACGGATACGCACAATTTAAACTCTATAAAGAGGCCTCCTATCAGCCCGCTGCCAAGAGTGGCGAGGGTAGTCGTGCTGTGCAGACAATGCTCGACCGACTTGGTGAGGCACATAAGATTAAGGTGACACTATCGTTTGGTGAAACGACTATCGCTCAGACCCTTACGCTTGCTGCGGCTGACGACGCCTCGGCAGAATTCGGTCTGCGTAGCGACAAACTGAAACTCCTGACGGGCGAGTATCGCCTGATTACCTTCTCGCTCTACGATGCGATGGACGAGGTGATTTATAATAGTACCCCCGACGATGTGAGTTCGTTTACCGTAGTGGAGGGTGGTCTGGTGGTACACGACCTTACCGTGTCGGTGCAACCGCGTGGTAGTGTGCGATTTACACTCCGCAAAGACTTCTCCAAGTTTGAGAATAACCCCGCATTGTCGCAGAAGGCCCCGAGTCGCGAATATACCTTCGACGAGGCTAAGTATGTGACCCTGACTGTGGCGCAGGTGATGACCTCTGGTAGCACTACTAAGCCCACCACCTTCTCGATGATACCCACCACTTTCGATTTGCACTTGGACGAGGACGATTACCAGAGCGACGCTTTTGGTTACACCACCTCTTCTCTGGCTGTCGATACTCTGCTCACACTCGAAGCTGGTAATTATCGTATCACGTCCTACGAGCTCTACGACAATAATAAATCGTTGCTCGAAGCCAATCGAGCCCCTGAGTCCGACGACTTTGCGGTGCTGGACAACCAGACTACCGAGGCCGATGTGAAGGTGCTGCTGCGCGAAACCGACGAGTACATAAAGGACTACTACGCTCTCTATCACATCTGGCAGAGCCTTGGCGGTGAGGATTGGTACTATATAGGTGAGAACTTCCCCAATGGCGCAAATTGGGATTTCAACAAAGACCCCGACCTCTGGGGCGACCAGCCCGGCGTGGAGTTGCACTCCAACGGTCGCGTGGCGCGCATCGATATCAGTGACTTTGGCTTCAAGGGCCACCTCTCGCCTGCTATCGGTCAGCTCTCGGAGTTGATTGAGTTGTACCTCGGCACTCACAACGATAACAACGTATTTACCTACGACCCGACTCTCGATAGCTCGTTGTCGCTCTCGGAGCGTCGTCGTGCGCGTTTGGAGAGCCACGGTGAGTTGCTCCATATGTTGCACCCCGCCACCCAGACCACCGAGCCTATTGCTCGTGCGTTGAAGGAGAAGGGTGTTAAGATTCGCGCTATTGAACTCTATGATACTCAGAGCGAAAATGAGATTTTGAATATGGCTACCGGTGTGCAGCGTCTCCACCTGATGGACACCAACCACGGTACTCTATGCAATGGCCTGCTCTCGCTCCCTGCCGAGATTGGCAGACTGAGCCGCTTGGAGTACCTCTACATCGCCAACAGTGCCATTGAGTCTATACCCGATGAGTTGAGCCAACTCTCTTCGCTGACCGATGTGGAGATTTACAACTGCCCGAACCTCACCGAGTTCCCGATGGCTCTCGCCCAATTGTCTAATCTGGCCGCGCTTAATATCTCGAACAATAAGCAGTGGTCGGCACAGGAGATATACGATGGTCTGTCGGCACTCTCGACAGGCCCGTCGAAGAGTGCTATACAGATTCTCTACTGTCGTCAGAACTCGTTGGAGGAGTTGCCTGCTACCTTCAAGGATATGGAGCGACTGACTCTGCTCGACTTGGCATACAACCGTATCAGCACTATCCACCCGCTTGGTAAAAATGTGGAACTGATGCAGTTGTACCTCGATAACAACCTGCTCACCTCGCTGCCCAAAGATGCTGCGGGTTACTTCTGTGGCTACTCGGGTCTTGAAACATTTTCAATGAGAAACAATCTATTGGAGGAGGTACCCGATATTTTCGACGCAAGTAGCGGTATTGTTATCAAGTCTATTGACTTCTCTAATAATCGTATCAAGGGCTTTGAGGGCGAGAAAGAGGGTACCTATCGAGGTGTAAACGTTGAGACTTTCACTCTTGCCAACAATCCCGAGTTGAAAGAGTATCCTTTGGCGATTGCTAAGAGCAACTCGTTGGTCTCCTATATCATCTTGCGCGCCTGTGGCATTGAGCGCATTCCCGAGGGAGCATTTACCTATCGTAATTCACCTGCCCTCTCCTCGCTCGATTTGTCGTACAACAAACTCACCGACTTGCCGCGCGAGATGCACGCAGCCAACCTTCCATATCTCTATGGCGTGGAGTTGTCGTTCAACTCGTTCAATAAATTCCCCTTCGAGCCGCTCGACTGCTCCGACCTTACGGTGTTTGCTATTCGCAGTCAGCGCGACGCCGAGGGTAACCGCTGTTTGAAGGAGTGGCCTCAGGGTATCTTCAACCACAAAGGTCTGCGCGGACTCTACCTCGGCTCGAACGATTTACGCCGCATCGACGACACCATCTCGACACTCATCTACTACCTCGATATCAGCGACAACCCCAACATCATCTTCGATGCATCGGATATCTGCTATGCGTGGATGCAGGGTGCCTATATCTTGATTTACGACAAGACCCAAAACATCTTGGGGTGTGACTATATGTTGGAGTAATACTTAGCGCAGAATATGAATAGAAAGTTATATACAGTTTTGATTGTTGCTCTCTTAGGATTGGCCTGTACTCCTGAGAACGACAAACTCCCCATCTCGCTCGACGCCGAGAGTATCGAGGTCGATGCGGTGGGTGGCGTGAAACGCATTGAGATTAAATCGACCGACAAGTGGATTGCCTCGACCGACAACCCTTGGATTACCATCTCGCCCGCCAACGGTGTGGGTGATGTGGTGTGTGAGGTGAGAATCGACTCCGCACTTTCTGCCGAGAGCCGAAGAGGTCAGGTGCGAATTCAGAATCTCGCTACTTGGGACGAGAAACAGGTGGAGATTATCCAACAGGGTTTCCCCTATACCATTACCATCGACAAGGCCGATGTGAAGATCTCGAACTACGACGAGTACGACAATCGCTACTTCGATATTGAGGTTACCAGCAACGTCGATTTCCGTGTCGATATTCCCGCCTCGGCTGAGGCGTGGCTCTCTACCGAGAGATACACTCTCAACCTCGACCGTGGTATGCGTCCCCGCAAGGTTAATGTGCGCTTTAAGTGGGATATCAACTCCTCGCCTGCCGAGCGATTGGCCGAGGTGCAGTTTACGCCCCGCAAGAGCGTAACGCTCGACCACGCCGACAAACTCAACGTCAAGCAGCAGGCGGCTGAGCCTATCGTTCCCAACACTCGCGCCGGCGACTCGGTGGCGTTGCTCTGTATGAGTCGTGCGTTGCGCGTTCTCACCCCGTGGGACCCCTCCGAGCCTATGGATATGTGGACAGGTGTAACCCTCTGGCACGAGGGCGATAAGGGATATAAGCCTGAAAATGAGGGTCGTGTACGTTGTGCCGAGTTTACCCTCTTCAACACCACCGAGAAACTCCCCTTCGAGGTGAAGTATCTGACTGCGGCTGAGGAACTCTACTTCTTTGGTAATACCAATACCTTTATGCGCAGCCTCTCGCTGGGTGACGATATTGCCGAGCTGACCCAGTTGCGCAAACTGACTATCGGTAGCTACGGTCTGGTGGATCTGCCCGACAGCTTCGCAAATCTCAAAAACTTGGAGCACCTGAACCTGTGTGCCAATAACTTCCAGACAGTGCCCGATGTGCTGACCAAGGAGAACTTCCCCAAACTCCGCACCCTGATTCTCAATGCCAACCAGCGTAGTACGGTCTATGATTTGAGTAACTCGGTGCGTACCGACTTGGGTGGCTTTATCGACGAGCCTGAGTTCCCCGTTGACCTTATCAAGTGGGATTTGGACACCTTGGTACTCTCGGTGAACTACTTGCAGGGCGAACTTCCCGACCTGCTCGACGACCCGGACTTCCCCTACTACACCGAGCAAGATTTGATTGAGGCCGACACCCTGCCGCGCTTCCTTGTCGATAACAAAATTAAGAAGGTTATGCCCTCCACCAAGCGTTTTTCGATTAACCTGAACCGTTTGTCGGGCACACTACCTGATTGGCTCTTGTACCACCCCGCACTCGATTGGTGGGTGCCTTACAGCCTTGTATTCCCGCAGGAGGGTCGTGCGAAAGATGGCACAATGGCAATGTTTGACAACGAGCCTATCAACCTGAACTACTACTACGAGGTATATCCCGATAAGAAGATGGCCGACACTTACGCCCCCGAACAAGACCCCGTAGAATAACCGCTAAGCGAAAAAGAGGAGATATGATGAAATACTGTTTCAGACTTTTGATGATTGTAGCCCTCGTGGCAGGCTTTGCGGCCTGCTCCACCGAGGGTGATATGGACAGCAGCCAACCCCAGCAGCCTATTGTCGAGGGTGAGTTGCTCGTTAAGTTCTCACCCGATGTGGCCGAGGCGCTGGCTGCTAATGTGGCCTCGCGTAGCGGTGCTGTCACTCGCAGTGGTGCTGTGAGTGTCGATAGGGTGATGGAACTTGTCGATGTATTCGAGATTGAGCCTGTATTCCCCGCAGTTGAGTCTCAGCGCGAAGTAAGGGTCGACGTGGGCTTGGAGCGTTGGTACGTGGTGCGCTTTGGTGGTGACTACACCGCCGAGGAGGTCGCTGCAATGTTTGAGCCGCTCGGCGAGGTGCAGAAGATTGACTTCAACCGCACCATTAAACGTGCCTACACGGGCAAGGCGACACCTCTATCGGTGGAGCGTATGGCGCAGATGAGTGGCACTCGCAGCAGTAGTGTCGATCCGCTTCTCTCGGCGCAGTGGCACCTGATTAACCGTGGCGATATGTTCGTCAAGGGCGAGAGTGTCAAGTCGGTTGTCGATGCCGATGTGCAGGTGGAGAAGGCTTGGGAGAAGACAATGGGCAGTAGCGATGTGATTGTGGCGGTGCTCGACGAGGGTGTATTTGTCGATCACCCCGACCTGAAAGATAATATCTGGGTCAACCCCGGCGAGAGGCGCGGCTCGATGGAGGACAACGATGGCAATGGCTATGCTGGTGACTACTACGGTTACAACTTTGCTCGTCAGACGGGTGCTATCACTTGGAACGATGCCTACGACTCTGGCCACGGCTCACACGTGGCAGGTGTGATTGCTGCTATGAACAACAATGGCACGGGTATCGGCTCTATCGCTGGTGGTACTCCCGACCGTCCTGGCGTGAAGATTATGGTTTGTCAGCTCTTCTCGGGCAATATGGGCGCTACCGGTATCCACGTGGCAAGAGCCATCAAGTATGCGGCCGACAATGGCGCTGTGGTATTGCAGTGCAGTTGGGGCTATGTGTCGGGCAGGGCTAACGCCTACGATTGGGGCGAGGCAGGCTTCGACAGTCAGGAGGCCTGGGAGGCAGGTGCTCCGTTGGAGAAAGATGCTCTCGACTACTTCGTACACAATGCAGGCTCGCCCAATGGACCTATCGATGGCGGTGTGGCAGTCTTTGCCGGTGGCAACGAGTCGGCTCCTATGGCGGGCTACCCGGGAGCCTCCGACGACTATATCTCGGTAGCGGCTACTGCTGCCGACTTTACCCCCGCGGTATATACCAACTATGGCCCCGGCACTTCGATATCGGCCCCCGGTGGCGACCAAGACTACTATTGGGACTACGTTGACGATGAACACAACTACGGTGAGGTGGGTTGTATCCTCTCCACCCTCCCATATCACATCAGCCCCAGCGGCTATGGCTATATGGAGGGTACCTCGATGGCTTGTCCCCACGTTTCGGGCGTTGTGGCGCTAGGTATTTCCTATGCTGCCGACCTGCGTCGCCACTTCAAAGCCGACGAGATTCGCGATATGGTTATCAGCACTGCTGTGCCTATCGACCAATATATGGTGGGTAAGAAGTTCTATACCCGCTATGTGGCTGATATTGGCCCTCAGCAACCTATGAACATCAACCTGCCCGACTATAAAGGCGGTATGGGTAGCGGTCAGGTGAGTGCTGCTGCGCTCCTCTCGGCTATCGCTGAGGGTGGCGAGGATATGCGCTTCCCCAACCTCTATATCCCCACCGAGGGCAGTGTGGTTGTTGTACCTGCGCGCTACTTTGTTGGTGGCGAGAGCCTTACCTACACCGTGTCGATTGCCGATACGTCGGTTGCCTCTTGCGCATCGAGTGGCGATAAGTTGGTGTTTAGCGGTCTGAAAGCGGGCGTTACCACAGGCTCGGTGACCGCCTCCAATGGTACCGTACATAACTTTACAATCACCGTGCGCGCCTTGGCGGGCGATAGTGGTTGGTTGTAATAATTTATTGATAACCAGAGTGGTGCGAAGAGTTGCCATACTTCTGCTGTCGCTCCTGCTGTCGGGCGCACTATCGGCACAGATGGTGCTGATTCCGCAGAGTGTGCGCGATAGTATCAACAACCCGACCACCGTTGCCGACTCACCCCTGCTGCTTGCGGGTGGTAAGAGCGTGCAGATGGGCCGCATCGCCGAAGATGGCGGCGAGTGGAGTGGGGTGGCAGTGTTGCAGAACACGGGTCGCCGCCCGATTGTGATTACTCGACTGACCACTACCTGCGGCTGTTTGCGAGCTGAGCCTGCGGAGCGCGAGGTGAAGGCGGGTGAGAGCGTGGAGTTGAAGTTGACCTTCAACCCGCGTGGCAGGATAGGCGTTGTAGGTCAGAGGGTTATGGTTTATACCTCGCTCTCCGACACCAAGCCGACACTGATAGTCGAACTTGTCGGACAGGTGGTGGCTGCCGCCAATCGTGCGGGCGACTATCCCTACTCGCGAGGAGCGCTGATGTTGCGCAGCGATAGGGTTGAGGTCGATGGCGCGGGTGTGGTGCGTGTGGCGTGCTACAATGCGGGCGACGTGGCGCTGACCCTGTCGGCAGATGGGCTGCTCACCACCGAGGGCGTGAGTGTGACGACAGAGCCGATGCCACTTGCCCCTAAGAGCGAGGGCGACTTGGTGGTACGCCTCGACAGGACGATAGAAGAGGGGGTGATCTACCTCAAAGGTCTGAACATCGCCCCGCGACAGAGTAAAATAGAGTTGATAAAGAGAGAAAAATAGATAGATATGAAGAGATTTTTATTTGCATCTTTGATGGCTATTGCGTGCCTTGCCTTTGCCGCGTGCGACAACGAGAACGATGGCGAGAAGGAGGTATTGCTCGATGTGACCGCCTATAATATCGCGGGCGAGTGGGAGCTCTTTACCTGGATGGGCGCTCCGCTGGCTGAGGGTAACTATGTGCGCATCGACTTCGACCACACCGACCGCACATATACTATGTGGCAGAACATCGATAGCTCCCCCGAACGCGAGATTACGGGTCGCTTTTTCATCGACACCACCGACGGTCGCGCAGTGATTCGTGGCAACTACGACCACGGAGCCGGCGAGTGGAACCATCGCTACATCGTCACTCGTCTGACAGAAACGGAGATGGAGTGGGAGGCGATGGATGATCCTGACGACATTACCATCTACAAAAAAGCCATCTGATTGGTAAATTTTGCACTTCCCTTGTGAGCCAAATGCTCATTTACTATTAGTAAACTGCGCTTTGGCTCCCTGCACGAAGCACAAAATTTCCTCAATCATATGACTTTTTTGGGTTGTGGGTTTAAATGGAAAAGCGTCTGTGACGCCAAAATTCAAAATGAATTAAACCTGAGAGCAATATCGAACTGCTCTCAGGTTTTTTTAATAGGAAAATCCTATTGGGCCTATCGGGCCTATTGGGCTTATTATTATAGGCCCAATAAGCCTAATAAGCCCAATAGGCAATAGGGAATTTCGTGAGTTTAGTGATAATCTTTAAAATCCCTAACACTCCCTAACACTCCCTAACACTCCCTAACACTCCCTTTGCTTACCGCTCTGTAAAACAAAAAAAAGCGATTGATTACTCAATCGCTTCTCGTGTTGTGGGAGTTGACGGAGTCGAACTCCGAAGGAGTCGCAGGTGATACCTATGGAAGTCAGCGGCCCTGCCGCGATAATTACAATATCACCTGCAACCATCACCCTAAACTCTCAACTGCAAGAAACGAGAAAGCCCCGCGCTGAGGTGCGGGGCTTGGTTTGGATGTTTGTCTGCTCGGGAGCTCGCTCACGAAAGCAGACAGAGATACAAAACAAAAGCCACTCATTTCTGAGTGGCTTTTCGTTAAGTGGGAGTTGACGGAGTCGAACCGCCGACCCTCTGCTTGTAAGGCAGATGCTCTAAACCA
>JAFXAY010000034.1 GCA_017521965.1 Tidjanibacter sp.
TGAAATAGAGATATGGAGTTGTCAAGTTTACTTGAACAAACTCTATATCTCTATTTTGTTTGTAGTTACTACAAAGTAACTCCTAAATCCGCAAACTAATAGTACAAAAGTTTTTGGTCCCGCTTTTTACAAAAAGCGGGCAAAACAAAAATCCTTATACTATACCTTTAAATATATATTAGAAAATCTCGGAGAGGACTTTTAGGGATTTCACTTGGTTTATGGTGTCGAGGTGGAATCCGTAGTATAGCAGCAGTGCGTTCAGGAATGTGGAGCGTTCGTTGCGTGACAGTCGTATGGTGTTCATCTCTGTCAGTGGTGTGTTGAGCATTTTGTCGAGCAGTGCGCTGTCGGCTTGCGAGAAGTGGAGTCCGTGGAGTGGCTGTGTGCGCACAAATTGTCCTTCGGGTATGTCGAACCAGTCGCCTGACGAGTAACTGTTTGTGGGGTAGAAGCCGAGGTGTCGGCTGAGCCCCGCGAGGAAGCGGAGGTGGAAGTTGGCCACGCCCTCGGTGGCGGCGTCGAGTGCTACCACTGTGGAGCGTATGTATTGGAATAGCTCAGGGTCGGGCTGCTCCTCTTTGATAAGTCGATATATTACCTCGGCCATAAATAGCGCCATTGTGCTCTTGGCTATGTCGAAGGGTAGCGAGGATAGCGGCTCGGCGAGGCGCACCTCGCGTACGCGGTGCAGCTCCATCTTGGAGGAGGATAGGCCGACCACTTCGAGGGGGAACATAGGCTGGAATAGGGGTGCCTTGCTGCTCTTGCCGCGCTTAGCACCGCTCCGCCCAACGCCCTGAATTATATAGCTTTGACGACCGTATAACTCGGTGTATAGGTAGGCTATTATGGAGCTGTCGCCATACTTTATGGTGTGGAGGACTATCGCCTCGGTCTTGTAACTATTCATCGGTGTCGGTCGTTTTGGGGTTTAGGAGGTCGCCTTGGTGGGCGCACAGATGGGATAGACGCTCCTCGAATAACTGTATGAGCCTGTCGTGACCCGCTATGCCCCACCCCTCGTTGATGCGGTAGCGGGGTGGCACTTCACTCGCAAGTCGCTCGATGACAATATCTTGGCGTAGGCGACGAACAATGTCCACCAATAACTCGATGTAGTCGTCGAGGGCGAGGAGGTGGAACGCCTCGGGGTGCTCGCGGTAGTGGTTGCCCATCGGCGTACCGGCAAAGATTTGGAGCTGGTGGAGCTTTAACGAGGTGATGGGCAGCGAGTTGATGACCTCGGCCGAGGCTACCATCATCTCCCTGCTCTCCCCGGGCAGGCCGAGGATAAGATGAGCGCCGACAGGTATGCCCCGCTCGGCGGTGAGGGCAATGGCACGTCGGGCGCACTCGAAGTCGTGGCCACGGTTTACGAGCCTAAGGGTCTGATTGTGAACACTCTCCACACCATACTCCACCGCCACGTAGAGCCCACGTCGGCGGTAGTCGTCGAGCAGGTCGAGCCACTCCTCACTCACGCAGTCGGGGCGGGTGCTGATGACCAAGCCCGATATTGCGGGGTGGTCGGCCGCCTCGTCGTAGAGCGCGCGGAGGTGACCTATGGGGGCGTAACTATTTGAAAATGATTGGAAATAGGCAAAGTGTCGGGTGTCGGCCGCCGCACGTCGCGCGTGGAACGCCACGCCATCGTCAATCTGTGCGGTGATGCTCTTGGTGGCATCGGCATAGGCGGGGGTAAAGGCGTCGTTCAGGCAGAAGGTACACCCTCCCGTGCCGACCCTGCCATCGCGATTTGGGCAGGTCAGGCCCGCGCTCACCGCCACCTTCTGCACGCGCACACCAAACATTTCGCGGGTGTGACGCGAGTAGGAGTTGTAGCGACGAGCATCGCCCCACGGATATATGCACTCCGCACAAGCCATTGACTACAAGCCTTTTAGGGTATTGACAACATCGGGGAAGGCACTCCACAGCACCTCGGTGGCGAGCCACAGGCGGCGCGCACGTGTAGCACGCGATGGTCGTTCACTCTCCAAGTCAGCAGCGTAGGCCTCGGTAGTGGGGTGTTCATCGGCGCGGAACTCATCATATACCTCGGGGAAGCGCGAGCGCAGGTGGGCCACAGCACTCGTCACCGCCTCAGCCCTCTTCTCGATAAGTGCCGCCCAGAGGTTCATAACCGCCTTATAGTCACTACGTTCGTCGAGGTCTATCTCTATATCGTGGTAGCACTCCATATCGCCCAGCGCGAGGTAGGCCCACGCCAGTGTCTGGGTCACCCCATTATGGTCTTCGCTATCGAGCGAGAGTGTCAGCTCAGCAGTAGCCGCCGAGAGCTCCCACTCGCCCGCCAAGAGCAGGTCAACAGATGAGGCGGCAGCGCAATCGACAGCAGCGCGCGCCTCGTCATCGCGGTAGTCGAGTTCCTGCTCCTCGTCGCCCAGAGCATCGGCAAGAGCACTCACCGCATCGAAGCGCAGGGCACACGCCCTATCGAACTCGCCCGCCTTCTCGCACTGCGCAGCAGCACGCAACGTGCCCACAAAAGAGAGGCCCCCATCACACTCCACACCGTAGAGGCCGGGCTCGGTGGGTATAAATCGGATTTGTCGCATAATAACATCACTTTATGGCAAAAAGCCTATTCGACCACGAAGTTAGGGAAAACAGACGAGATTACCCACCACCCCACACCGAAATTGAACAAAAATTTTGGATAGTAACGAAACTACAAGTATCTTTGCCCACCGAATCAACGCCGCAATAGCTCAGTTGGTAGAGCGTTTCACTCGTAATGAAGAGGTCGCGAGTTCAAGTCTCGCTTGCGGCTCAACAACAAACAGTAACCCCAAAAAGGTTACTGTTTGTTGTTTTTGTTTTGTCGCTTTTTCTTTCGAGCCTTTTTGTAAAAAGGCTCCCCAAAAACTTTTGTGCTATTTAGTTTGCGGGTTTAGGGATAGCCTGCGGCTATTACAAACAAAATATAGGTAATTTTAGTTCAAGCAAGCTTGACTAATCTTACCTATATTTCATTTGTACCATCTTCGATGGCGTTCCCCTAAACCCGAAAAACAAAATTGCTACGCAAAGAGTCTTATCAGTTATCCCATTACTCCCATAATTCTCATAATTCCCATTATTCCCTAAGTTCCCTAACGCTCCCTAACACTCCCTAAATTCCCTTCTAAAAAACATTTTTTTTGAAAATTTTAACTAAAAAATTAGTTTAACTAAAATTTTAGTTTTATATTTGCAGTGGGAAATAAACTAAAACTCTACCCACCCTCCCAAAAAAGGGTTGCGGGTTAGCCCCACCAAAAGAGCAAAGTTGTACAACAAAAACAGATAGACAAAATGGAACAGACAATCAGAGAACTCACGCGCGCAGAGTTAGAGGTGATGCAAATCATCTGGGAGCGTGGCGACGCGCTGGTCAGCGAGGTCATCGAGCAGATGCCCGAGCCGAAGCCCGCCACAACCACCGTCTCGACAATCATCCGAATCCTCGAAAAGAAGGGCTTCCTATCCCACACCTCCGAGGGTCGCTCCTTCCGCTACCACCCGTTGGTGAGTCGCGAGGAGTACACAGGAGTATTTATGAACGGTGTGCTGAGCAACTTTTTCGGCAACTCCCTATCGCGTCTGGTATCGTTCTTCGCCGAGAAGGAGCGCATCTCCACCGGCGAGATGGACGAGATACTCGAAATCCTCCGTCGCGACGAACAAAAGTAGTAACACTCAACACCTCGTGCTATGAAAGAGAGCCTACAATACCTATTCGAGATGCTGGTGTGCAGCGGACTCTTCGCACTGCTCTACCACACCGTCATTCGTGGTCGCACCACCTACCGCACAGAGCGTCTATGGCTGGTCGGTACGAGCATCGCCGCCGCAGTGATACCCCTGTTAGCCATACCACTATGGCCAGCGCAGACGGTATTTATCAACGTGCCGGTTGTCGAGGCCTCCACATTGGAGGTGATGGAGATAGCCGAGCGAGCCTCACGCATCTCGATAAGTGACGTTGCCACAGCTATTTACATAATAGGTATAGTGGTTGGCGTGGTGATGATTGTAGTAGAAATTGCAAAGACTCTCCGACAGAAGCGCGGAGCCGAGAGCGCCACCGATGGGCGGATAAAAATCTACACCTCATCGAAGGTGTTGTCGCCCCACTCGCTCTTCTGCTCGCTCTATCTTCCCGACGGGCTCACCGACGAGGAGCGCCGAATAATAGTGCTCCACGAGACTGTCCACATCGGCCACCATCACTCGGTGGAGCGACTGCTGATGGGGCTACTGAGGGCGCTGCTCTGGATCAACCCCTTCATTTGGTTGGCGCAACGTCAACTCAGTGAGGTGGAGGAGTTTGAGGTGGACAGAGAACTACTCGACAGAGGCGAGGACCTGACAGAATACAGAAAACTAATTATAAAACAACTTTTTGGCTGTAATCCGGATATAGCCAGCGGGTTGGGCAATTCATTAACCAAAAAACGATTTATTATGATGACTAAAACAAGAGAGAGTGGTCGCGGTAGCCTGTTGCGCGCCCTGACCATCGTCCCCGCAGCAACGCTGCTCATCGCCGCTTTTGGTTGCACCCGCACCGATGCGCAGGAGACCCAAGAGGCTAACGAGAAATTAGAAGAGGTTGTGGTTGTCACCTATGGTGACACCGAAGATAGCCCTGAGGCTATCGACAGGTTGATACTTGTTGACGGAGAGGTATGCGAAGATATGAGCGAAATCTCTTCCGACATTATCAGCTCGGTAACACTTCTCAGCAAGGGTTTGGAGGATTATGTTGCACGCTATGGCGAGAAGGCCAAAAATGGAGTTATGATTGTTGAGACCAAGGCTGCTGCTGCCACCAAGGGTGAGTCGCGCCCCGCCTCGGAGGAGGTCAAGGCAGCTTGGGAGGGACGTCAGTTCGCATCGTTCAATGGAGGCGGTGTTGAGAGTTTCCTGATGTGGATACAGCAGAACGTCATCTATCCCGCCGATGCATTAGAGGCTCAGGCTTCGGGCAGAGTAGTTGTTTCGTTTGTAGTAGATGTAGATGGTAGTGTAGTCGATGCAAAGGTTGAGTCTTCGCCTCACCAGTCGCTCTCCGACGAGGTTATGCGTCTGATGAACAAGGCTCCCAAGTGGACTCCCGCAACCGACGAGAGCGGCAACAAGGTGAGCACCAAGTTTATGTTGCCCGTAGCATTTGCTCTGAAATAGGCGAAAAGGCCGACACAAATTCTCATACGTTGAGCCGAGGTGGAGAGAGTTTCCGCCTCGGCTCTCTATTTGTGGTTTGCTTTATTGCGAAAAAAAGATTAAGTTTGTAGGTAGTTAGCAACCAAACATCACCTAAAATGCAGAAATCATATCTCGCCCTCGACCTTGGAGGGACCAAATTGCTTGTCGGCGAAGTAGCTGCCGATGGCACAATCATCTCCTCAAAGAGTTATCCCACAGGCCCAATCGACCAGCAGCGCGCTGCCGAGGTTATCTTTGCCTCGGTCGATGACTATCTCGCCACGGTGGGTATCAAAAATCCCGACGGAGTAGCCGCAATAGGCATCGGTCTGGTGGGTCGTATCGACTCGCCCGCTGGCCTCTGGTGTCAGATAGACTCGTTGCGCACCGCTCCACTGCCTCTGGCGGCGATGGTCGGAGAGCGTTACGCGCTCCCCTGCTACATCGACAACGATGTGAAGTGCGCCACACGCGCCGAGCAGCTCTTCGGCATAGGTCGCAGCACACGCGACTTCATCTACATCAACATCGGCACAGGCATAGCCGCGGGCGTAGTCACCGACGGGCGTATGATACGTGGCAGTCACCACAACGCCGGCGAGGTGGGCCACACCTCATCGGGCATACACTTCGGCATTGAGTGCATCTGCGAGCGCAAGGATTGCACCGAGCTGATAGCGGCAGGCGTGGGTTTCGACGCTTGTGCGCGCCTCCTCGCACCCCAATATCCCGACTCACCCCTCACCCTCCCCGCCGAGGGTCGTGTCGATGTGCGCGAGGTGGTGGCGCTGGCCGAGCAGGGCGACCCTCTCTGCACACTCCTCATCGACAATGCCGCGCAGGCAGCCGCCGACCTCATAATGAACTTGGTGCGCGTAAGCGACCCCGAGGCGGTAGTGCTCGGAGGTGGCATTGCTTCCAACGAGCACATATTCACCAAGATAACCTCGCTACTCGGTGCTCACACAATGCGTTTCGTGACGCTCGGCACCACCCGTACCACCCTCGACGGTCGTTACATTGGCCTGATAGGTGCGGCAGCAGTAGCGATGCAACAGTCTGAGCAATAAATAATTATCAACCACAATAACACCCAAACAAAATGAAACTCAACATCACCATCGCAGCCAACGAAGAGGTATTCGACCGTGTGGCTGCCGACCGTATTCTAACCGAGATGAAGTCGAATCCCAACTCCGTAATCGGCTTCTCGACAGGTCAGACCACAAAGAATATGCACGCCCTCGTGGCAGCCGACTATGCGGCAAACCCCTTTAAGACCGACACCCTTACGCTCTTCAACGTCGATGAACTCACCAACCTCCCCCGCTCCTACGACGGTTGTTGCTACACGATGATCAAGGCGCAGGTGTGCGACCCACTCAACGTGCCCGAGGAGAACTTCATAATGCCGCAGACCATCAGCGACGACTACGAGCGCGAGTGTCGCGAGTTTGTCGATGAGTTGGAGCGTCGCGGTGGCATCGAGTTACAAATCTTGGGCCTCGGCACCAATGGCCACATCGGTATCAACCAGCCCGGTACACCCTTTGGCAGCCGAGTGTGGGTATCGCCGATGGACCCCATATTCGAGGCACGTGTGCGCCAAGAAACGGGCGTAGCCGACGACCACTACCTCGGCGGGCTGACGCTCGGCATTGCCGACATTATGCACTCGCGTCGCATAGTGCTCGTAGCCAAGGGGATACACAAGGCCGAGATGGTGCGCGGGATGCTCGAAGGCCCCGTGACTGAGGACCTTCCCGCATCGGTACTCCAACTCCACCCTGCCTGCGAGTTCCTCATCGACAGCGATGCCGCATCGCTCCTCTCGCCCGAAACAATAGCCGCCGCAACCCACATAAAATAGCACACTATGACCCCTAAGACACTCACCAACACCAGCGGCCGACTCACCACAATCGACCTGCTGCGCGGTGCCACGATGCTCCTGATGTTGCTCGTCAACGACTACGCAGGAGTGCGCGGGCTACCCCACTGGTTCTACCACGCCGCATCGAACGAGGATATGCTCGGCATATCCGACATCGTATTCCCCGCATTCCTCTTCGCCCTCGGCCTCTCCATACCCTTCGCGCTACAAAAGCGTCTGGACCGTGGCGACGGGCTGCTCCGCACCGCAGGCCACGTACTGCTCCGCAGCCTTGCCCTCGTAGTGATGGGACTATTCACCGTCAACCTCGAAAACTTCGGTGGCGGCCCACTCTCCTACCCCCTATGGGAGGTGCTGATGATCGTCGGCTTCTTCCTCATCTGGAACGACTACCCCCGCAGCGACAAGCCTGCGCGTAACACCCTATGGTGGGTACTGCGCGGCGTAGGCGTGGCACTCCTTGTCACCCTCTTCCTAATCTACGAGGGACACGACGGAGCACCCTTCCAGCAGCACTGGTGGGGCATACTCGGCCTCATAGGGTGGACATACCTCGTATGCGCCATACTCTACCTCTTCACCCGTCGCTCACTACTCGCAACAGCAGTAGTATGGGTAGCAGTACTCCTCCTCGCCTTCCTGCAACACTCCGGCATATCGCCCCTCCGCTTTGTGCCCAGCGACTGGACACTCCACGCATTCGGCACCTCAGGCATACTCGTCAGCGTACTCCTGCGCCACCTCAACGAGAAAGGCAAAGACCCCAAGATACTCATCTGCACACTCTTTGGCGCAGCAGTAGCGATGTTCGTCGGATACCTCCTCTGCCACCCACATTGGATAATATCCAAGATACAGGCTACACCCACCTGGCTCTGCCTATGCCTCGCCATATTCCTGCCCGCAACAGCACTCATATACGCACTGACAGATATGCGCGACCGTCACCACATACCACGCTGGATAGCACCCGCAGGTAGCGCGACACTAACCTGCTATATGATACCCTACCTCTGGTACGGACTCGACTCACTACTCGGAATACCCCACCCCGCAGCACTCTGGCACGGAGCACCCGGATTCTTCCGCGCACTCATCTTCGCACTGCTCTGCGTATGGATCGCCGGCGCATTGTCGAAGATGAAGATTAAGTTGAAGTTGTAGATTTCTCCGCTTTTTGTAAAAAGCGGAACCAAAAACTTTTGTACTATTAGTTTGCGGTTTTAGGGATAGCCTGCGGCTATTACGACAATAAAAAGAGATAGGTTTTATTCAAGTAAACTTGATAATCCCTATCTCTTTTCATTATCGCACCATCTTCGATGGCGTTCCCCTAAACCCGAAAAACCTAACTATTACACAATAGTCTATTTGGTTTTCACATTATTCTCATTATTCTCATTATTCCCATTATTCTCATTATTCTCATAATTCCCTAATCTCCTTAACACTCCCTAAACTCCCTAAAAAAGTTCTATTTTTGACTTTCCAGGTACTCCGCAAAAATCTGTGCGGCGCTTTCGACCATCTTGGTGCAGGGGCGTTTCTTGTAGTACTCCGGGGTACGCTCTTCGGGGGTTGTCTGTGTGGCCTCGGAGGGGAGTTGCTCGGCAGGCTTGCGCAGTCCGAGGAGCACGCCGCAGTTTGTCGAGCCATTTATCTCGCGGAAGCGTGCAGCGAGTGCTTGCACCACCTCGTAGGTTGCCCCCTTAGCGGCAGCGGTGGGTGCGGTGTTGCCGCACTCCAATCCTGCGAGCAGAAACATACCGCACGCTGCGCCACACGTCTCGCGCATACGCCCTATGCCTGCACCGAAGGGTGAGGCGAGGCGCAGAGCCAGCTCCTCGCTCAGGGCGTAGTGGTCGGCAAAGGCCGCCACCACGCTCTGTGAGCAGTTATATCCTTGGCGGAAGAGTTCAACAGCCCTCTCCACGCGTCTTTGGTTATCGGGGCTCATTGCCGAGGTGGAGGTCAAAGTAGTTTGTCACTTTGTGCATCAGGTGCACTCTATCGATACCCGAAACATTGTGAGGATGAGTGGGATAGGTGAAGAAGTCGAGTTGTACGCCATTGTTGATACACTCGTAGATGAAGTTGAGGCAGTGCTGCCATACCACCACGTCGTCCACTGCACCCTGACAGATGAGCAGGTCGCCTTTCAGGTCGGCCGCCTTGTTGATAAGGCTGGTCTTCTCGAAGCCCTCGGGGTTGATCTCGGGGTTCTCCATATAGCGCTCGCCATACATCACCTCGTACCATTTCCAGTCGATTACGGGGCCACCAGCCACGCCTACCTTATAGATGTCGGGGTAGTTGGTCATCAGCGAGATGGTCATAAAGCCGCCATAGCTCCAACCGTGCACGCCGATACGCTCGGCATCGACCCACGGATGCGAGGTGAGCCACTCGATACCCTTCACCTGGTCGGCCATCTCGGCCTGTCCGAGCTGACGGTGTGTCTCCTTCTCGTATGCTGCACCGTGGTAGGGTGTGCCTCGGTTGTCCATCACGAATACCACATATCCGCGCTGCGCCATATACATCTCCCAGCGGCTGGTGCCACCGAGGAAGGTATTGGATATCAACTGAGTGTGAGGGCCACCATATACATATACGATTACGGGATACTTCTTCGCGGGGTCGAAGTCGATGGGGCGGATAAGTGCGTAGTGGTTGTCATATTCGCCATCGGCACTCTTGATAGTACCCATCTCCACGGGGAGGTAGTTGTGGTCGGGTGCAGGGTGAGGTGCGCGGAAGAGTTCGGTGCGCTTCTTGCCATCGGTCGAGGCGAGCTCGATAACGCGGGGCACGTTGAGCGACGAGTAGGTGTCGATAAAATACTTACCGTCGGGGCTTACCGAGCAGCTGTGTACGCCCTCGGCTACGGTGAGGCGCTCCATCTTACCTGTGCGCAACTCCACGCGGCAGAGGTGGTTATCGACGGGCGAGACCTCGCGCGAGGTGTAGTAGATGTGGGTCTTGGTCTGGCAGAGGTACTCCACATCGGCATCAACCTTAGTAAGTCGCTGAGGCTCACCACCCTCGACAGAGCCGAGGTAGAGGTTCCAGAAACCGTCGCGGTTGTCGGTAGCGTAGATAAAGCGCTTGGGGTCGTCGTTGAGGAATACCAACGGATATTGGGGCTCCACATATTTCTCGTTGTGCTCGCTGAACAGGCGGCGTACAATCTCGCCGGTCTTTGCCAAGTAGGCATTGAGGTTCATATTCTTCTGCAAGCGGTCGAGCACCTGAATATAGATGAGGTCCGACTCGGGGCTCCAAGTGATGTTGGTGAGGTAACGCTCCTCGGTGAAGTCGGTCACCTCGGCCCATACTGTCGAGCCTGTTGCGAGGTCGTAGATGCCGAGCTGCACGTGCTCGGAGGGCATACCGTTCATCGGGTACTTAATCTCGCGGAGAGTACCGGTGCGGGTGGTGATATCGAGCAACGGGAAGTCGGTCACGCGGCTCTCGTCTTTGCGATAGAAGGCCACTTTCTTGCCATCGGGCGAGGGGAAGATACCGCCGCTGATGCCGAACTCGTTGCGGCTCACACTCTGGCCACTCACGAAGTTGGGGTCGGTGTCGTTGGTGATAGCCTTCTCATTGCCCTCAGCGTCAACCCAATAGAGGTTGTTGTCGCGAGTGTAGGCATAACGACCGCCACCAAGTGCGGTGGTGTTGGCCTCGCGGGGAGTAGCCCACTTGTAGGCCACCTTGCCCTCCTCGATATCTACCTCGATGTAGTTACCGCCGGCATTGAAGACCAGATTACCCTCGCTCCACGCGAAACGGGGGAAGGAGCGCAGCTGCAAGCCGGTAATCTCGGCCAGACGCTCGGTGGTGATGATGTCGGTTGTCTTGCCATTTTTGGGCGATGTCGCTTTCAGGGTGTTGCCCTCGACGTAGGTGTAGGCGGAACTGTCGTCGCGCCAAGTGTAGGAACGACTCTGCGTAGCTACGCCTGTGCCGAGCACCGCCTCCTCCATTGTGAGCAGTCGTCGCTCCTGCTCCTGAGCGTGAGTTGCGATGGGGGCCATCAGCGCAGCCGCCATCAACACGATAAAAAATCTCTTCATTTTGCTTTGGTATTTATTGATTGTATTACTATCGGGGTTGTTTCTCTGTCAAAAGTAGAAAGAAAAAAGGAGAATAACAAAAAGAGGCAAGAGGAGTGCAAGTAATGAGGCTAACCTGAGAAATGTTACGAGTACAGGGAAAATGCCAAAAAAAATATAAGCTTCTCGAAAATTATAGTTCCAGCCAGTCACAGAAAACATTGTTATATCATACTCACGGGTAGCATTTTTGCTACCCGTAAAGCCACTGCGCGCTCCGAAACAACCAAAGATCCACAAAGACGCAGGTAGCAATTTTACTACCCGTGACACCATTGAGCGTTCCCAAACAACCTATTTATCCACACGTATACGCGGGTAGCATTTTTACTACCCGTGACACCATTGAGCAATCCCACTCAAAAAACAATCACAGACCCACAAATACGCGGATAGCAATTTTACTACCCGTGGAACCCTTGAGCGTTCCCAAACAACCTATTTCTCCACACGTATGCGCGGGTAGCAATTTTGCTACCCACAAAGCCACTGCGCGCTCCGAAACAACCAACCAAAGACCCACAAAGACGCGGGTAGCAATTTTACTACCCGTGACACCATTGAGCAATCCCACTCAAAAAACAATCACAGACCCACACATACGCGGGTGTAATTTTTCTACCCGAGAATCTATTGAATACTGAAATGAAGCTAAACATACACACAATGCACTACACCATACTCGCGGGTAGCAATTTTGCTACCCGTAAACCCATCTTCTATCTTTTCCAACTTGATATAGCACACAAAACACTCACGGGTAGCAAAATTGCTACCCGTGAATACAATGAGGTACACTAATACCTTTTCTTTTAGACATATTATGTTGCCGGGTAGGAAAGATGCTACCCAGCAATATGATTGTGATAGAAGTGGCATTAAGTATTAAAGTTTTACCTCTTGCAACTTTCTACCAAGTTGATGAAGAAACTCTTCAATCTCTTGCATACGTTCAGGCGATGGATATTTTCTACCGTTGGCATAGTGCTGTAAAAGTTTCTCACTAATACCCATCGATTGCGCTACTTGACGAATATTTAATTCGGGAAATTGACGAAACAGAGCTACCACTGGGTAGTCGTCAATGAACATAGGTTTATTACTCTCCATAATCTTTCATTTTACACAAAAATAGTGATTTCAGATAAGCTATGCAAGGCTTTTGTATACCAAGGTAGTAATTTTACTACCCACACAATCATTGAGTGTTCCTATACAACAAATTGCAGCCTCTTATATACACGGGTAGCATTTTTGCTACCCGAGAAACCGTTGAGCAGTTCCAAACAACCAATCACAGCTCCACACATACACGGGTAGCATTTTTGCTCCCCGAGAAACCGTTGAGCAGTCCCAAACAACCAATCACAGCCCCACAAATACACGGGTAGCAATTTTGCTACCCGTGAAGCCATTGAACAATCCCCCTCTACAAAAACAATCACAGCCCCACACATACACGGGTAGCATTTTTACTACCCGTGAAGCCATTGAACACAAATATCACACTAAACACACACAACTCTCCACATCATACTCACGGGTAGCATTTTTGCTACCCGTGAAGCCATTAAACAATCCCCCTCTACAAAAACAATCACAGACCCACACATACGCGGGTAGCAATTTTACTACCCGTGAAGCCATTGAACAATCCCCCTCTACAAAAACAATCACAGCTCCACACATACGCGGGTAGCAATTTTGCTACCCGTGAAGCCATTGAACAATTCCCCCTCAACAAATACAATCACAGCCCCACAAATACGCGGGTAGCAATTTTACTACCCGTGACACCATTGAGCAATCCCACTCAACAAATACAATCACAGCCCCACAAATACGCGGGTAGCAATTTTACTACCCGTGACACCATTGAGCAATCCCACTCAAAAAAACAATCACAGACCCACACATACGCGGGTAGCATTTTTGCTACCCGTGAAACCATTAAACACAAATACCACACTAAACACACACAACTCTCCACATCATACTCACGGGTAGCATTTTTGCTACCCGAGAAACCGTTGAGCAGTCCCAAACAACCAATCACAGCTCCACACATACACGGGGAGCAATTTTGCTACCCGTGAAGCAATTAAACAATCCCCCACAAAACAATCAAGGACCCATATATGCGCGGGTAGCAATTTTACTACCCGTGACACCATTGAGCAATCCCCCTCTACAAAAACAATCACAGCTCCACACATACACGGGTAGCAATTTTGCTACCCGTGAAACCATTAAACAATCCCCCCTCTACAAAAACAATCACAGCCCCACATATACGCGGGTAGCATTTTTGCTACCCGAGAAACCGTTGAGCAGCCCCAAACAACCAATCACAGCCCCACACATACGCGGGTAGCAAAATTGCTACCTGTGAAGCCATCGGGAACTGATAGCACACTAAATATACATTGTTTGCGGGGTAAATTATTGAGTTATTATTTACAATCCACAAAGGGATCTTTTGAGTTTAGAAAATTAATCCTAACTTTGTAGGTGAATTGCGGAATACGCAATTTATTTTGATGGCATTTAGGCTATTGTGTTCACGGTAAAACGACCAAATTATATACTACGAACAGACAATAGGCACATTAAATGCTCACGTATCGTATGCGTGGGTGTGCTTATGTTCGTATGGGTGCTTGGTCGTACCTTCCGTGATTAAGCATAACCACGCTTCTCTTATTTTTAAGTTAAACGGTTGCTATCTGAGGCAAAGAAACCTTTTGTTTAACTTAATTATTTTTAGTATGGACTTTTACTTTTTTCGCAAAGCACTTTTAATGTGTGTAATGTCATTTGTGATGTGTTCCTGCTCGAATGAACACAAAGCAAAGCGTTTTATCAAGGATTTAAATGGTAACCAAGAGTATCTGTTTCAAGATATAGACAAAGAGAATGCGTATGTCTATTGGGAGAGTAATGGAGGCTATTATCAATACGATATTGAGACAGAAAATAGTCACAGGATTTTTGAAATAAAGGAAGGGACTCATACATATCTTGGCAATAACTGCTATTTAGGTGGGGTAGATATATTCTATATTGATACATATGGAAACGTATTTCGTCGTGATTTAAGAGCCAATGAGGAGGTTTGCATTAACAACAACAATGGTTATAGAAAGACTTATGTTGGTGGCTACAATCATAGTATGTTTTTCTATAATGAGTACGAGGGACAGAGTTGCGATGAAAAATTGATAGAGTACAACATTGCAGATCTAACAACAAAGTATGTTAAATTCAGTGATATTCCCCAAGAATTCAAGGAAGATTATGCACTATCAACCGTTGTGGGGCACTATGGACTGTTAATCATTTTACAACCCAAAGATTGGTATCTTGATGTCCCCTCATATCTGTATTACTATAACTTCGAGAGAGAAGATGGCTTATTAAGAAAACTTTGTCAATCCGATATGATTAGAGTAGGTATGGCAAAAGATGAAATAGTAATAATTACCGAAGAAGATGTTAATACTGCTGTAATTTATAACCTTTATGCTAATGTAAAGAAAGAGTGCCCGACCATTTACGGTTGGCCACAACATAGAGGGTTGCCATCAGGTAACATAATTGCAGAATCTTATAATAATAACATTTTGTGCTATATTGCTAATGATGACAACAACTTGATATCCTCTGTAAATTTATATTATTATGATGGAAATACAGGTGAGGAGGTTGTGATAGATAGTTTTACTCAGCCTGATGGGAAGAGTGTTGATTTTGTGATGGGCGCCAATGAGCGAAGTCATATCTATACTACTTGGGATGATTCGGGCTTGGTCTTTTGTGGCGAAACAGATTGGGGTAATGAGTGCGCTCTTTTAAGATTTGATTTTGCTACCCGTAAAGTATCTGTCATTGATAGAGGCAGTGAAGTGTCGTTTACTCGCAACAGATTCAAAGTAGAACATCACAATGGCACAACCTCATGGTATAATACAGACGGAGAGGAGTCTGAGCCTGAAAGTATTGTGCAAGAATCACGAGGTTATTTCTATGATATGGGTGTAGAGTTAGGCAACTATATTAATGATTGGTTCTAATAACCATTTCTACCCCCGCCGACAATTCCGGCGGGGGTGATTATTACTATAAGGAAGTAATCCGCACTAATGTGGTGCTACTCCACCTCAACGAGCACATACTCCTTGGAGCCCATACCGAGCTGCTCGGCGTAGTCGATGGTGTGGGCACCGTGGCGCGAGGCGATACGCTCCAAGAGGGGTTTGTTGTTGTTATGCTCGTCGCACTTCACTCCGTGGATCATCTCCAAGCAGGCTTGGTCGAGAGCCACGGGGTCGAGCGAGGAGAGGATGCCGATGTCCTGAATCTCGGGAGGTGCGGGGTGAGCATCGCAGTCGCAGTCGATGGAGATATTATTCATCACGTTGATATAGACGATGTTATCGCCAAAGAACTCCGCTACGCTCTGCGCAGCAGCGGCCATCGACTCCAAGAAACCGTCTTGCTCCTCCTCGAGTTTCCAGACAAGTTTGGTGTCCTCGGTGCGACCGGCAGAGTGGAGCAATGCCTTACCGTGCGACGAGGCGACACCTATCGACTGGTTCTTCAACACACCACCCAGACCTGCTGCAACGTGACCCTTGAAGTGGGCGAGGTTGATCATAAAGTCGTAGCGCGGGAGGTGGTCACCCACCAGATTGTACTTGATGTGTTTGGTATCCTTGACGGGCAATTTCATCTCGCCCTCGGCGTCCATAATATCGACCTCAGCGATAGCGGTAAAACCGTGTGCCTCAACCACTTTGAGGTGGTCTTCGGTCTTGTCGCGGCCACCACCGTAGGCGGTGTTGCACTCAACGATAGTGCCATCGACCAACTCAACAAGGTCTTTGATAAATGCGGGTTTGAGGTAGTGGTTGCCGCCCGGCTCACCGGTCGAGATTTTCACAGCCACCTTACCCTTGGCCTCGCGGCCCAAAATTTTATACATCTTCACCAGCGACTCGGGAGTGATTTCGCGGGTAAAATATACCTTCGATTCTGCCATTTTCTTACAAGTTAAACGTTAAAAAAACTACTTTTTCAGGAGGTACTTGATGACAGCGTAGCCACCCAACACCTGCAATGCCATACCGGGCAAGCCCAGACGGAAGTCCTGCACAGCAGCCACCAGCGAGCCGGTAATTGCCCACTCAGCCAACGAGCCAACCACCTGATAGCCAAGCACAACAGCCACGAGCGACAGCAGTGTCACACGACCTGTGCGGCTTGCCATCAGCGCAGCAGCGCCAGCCAGCAGGAGCGACTTGATGAGGATGATGGGCAACATAGCTGCTGCGGGCATACCGAAGAGCAGCGAGTTGATAACGGGCGAGAGCACCGCGGTCACCACACCCACGCCGAAGCCATACTTATAGGCGCCAATCAGTGTGAAAAAGTAGATAGGCAGGAGAATCAGACCACCCTGCGGAACGAGGTGGCAGAGTTGTGGCAGAGCGATGTTGCCCACCACAAAGAGCCCCGCAAGCAGCCAAGCCTGAGCCGAACGGAGCGAAAGTGAATAGGTTCTTTCCATAATGTATGATTGTTAAGAAGTTTAGATTTTGCTTGGTGTACTACAAATATAGTAATACATTTCCAAAAAGCAATATATCGCCAAGCAATAACTACTGTTTGGCAAGTCGCTCTTTGAGTATGGCGTATGCCTCCTCGGGAGTCTGGGCCGAGGAGGTCGCCAGCTCCATTGGGCATAGCCCGTCGCCTCGGCGGTTGATGATAGCCTCGGTCAGGGTGTCGTAGGAGTACTCCACCCCTGAGCCACGCAACATCTGCTCGCCACCGCGACTGAGCACCGCAGTGTGCAGCATGCGACAGCCACCCACCACCAAGAGTGCGGCAGCCGCCCTGCCAACCACCTTATCGGCCACCACCGCCCCACGGAGCAACGCCGGTCGCTCGGCGAGCAGTTGCATAAGAGTGGCCACCCCGCGTTCGCGGGAGGTAAATCTCTCGCCCGAGGCGGAGATGATAGCAATGGTGTAGTCGCTACTGCGGAGCAGTGCCACAGCCTCTTCGATGGTTGGTACAGTCATTGTCGGAATAATTATGCTCGTTATCTTCTGCAAAGATAGCAGGAAATTGCAGAGTACAATCTAATAGAACTCTTTTTGCAACATTTCCGTATCGGGGAGTTCCGACAGAATTGTTACCTTTGCCCAAAATTTGGTAACAGACTATGGAACATCTGAAAAATCCCTATGTGGGACTCGAAGGCTACAACTGCTTCGGCTGTGCACCCCACAACCCGATAGGACTCCATATGGAGTTTTACGAAGATGGCGACGATGTTGTCGCCAAGTGGCAACCCCACGACAATGTGCAGGGGTGGCTCGACACACTCCACGGAGGTGTGCAGGCCACACTCGCCGACGAGATATGCGGCTGGGTCATCTCCCGCAAGTTCCAGACTGCGGGTGTCACCTCGCGTATGGAGATTCGCTACCTGAAACCTGTGCGCATATCGGCAGGCGAGGTGACACTGCGCGCCCACGTTGTCGGCCAGAAACGCAACTTTATAGAGGTCGAGGCTGTGCTCTTCGATGGCAATGGCGACGAGTGTACCAAGGTGGTGTGCAGCTTTTTCATCTTCCCGCAGGAGAGGGCGAGGGAGCAATTTCACTTCTGCGACTGCCTGACCGACGCCGAGGCGGCAGAAAAAGAGGCTGCAACGGAGAAATAGCGACTCGGGGCGTTGCAAATTTTGAAATTAGGTCGTATTTTTGTCGCGCCTAATGGGACTACCCTGCGGCATACATATTGGAAAGATGGCAGAGTGGTCGAATGCGGCGGTCTTGAAAACCGTTGATCTTCACGGGTCCGGGGGTTCGAATCCCTCTCTTTCCGCACTGCATTGGCAGGAAACGACAGAACAAAGTTCTGTCGTTTTTTTTGTTTGTAGGCGGCATTTGCGTAAAGAACTTTCCCCAATGCCGCCTACAAACAAAAAGCGCAAACTTGCGCCCTGCCAATGCAGGCGGAAAGAGAGGAATTCGAATTAAAAAGCGGGGGTTGCGGGCGATATGAGTATATGATGGCGACAAAATCACTTTTGTCGCCTCTTCTTTTATAGGTATCGCCCGCGACTCCTGACGGAGTTCGAATCCCGTGGCGATATGGCCATTGAAAGAGGGAGTTGAAGAGAATAAAGGGAACAAAGAGAGTAGGGAGTGTTAGGGAGCGTTAAGGAGTGTTAGGGAGTGTTAGGGAGTGTTAAGGAGCTTAGGGAATTATAGGAATTATAGGAATTATAGGAATAATAAGAATAATGAGAATATAAAGAATATCCCTAAACTCCCTAAATTCCCTAAATTCCCTAAATTCCCTAAACTCCCTCTTGCCTATTGGGCTTATTAGGCTTATTGGGCCTATCATAATAAGCCCAATAGGCCCGATAGGCCCAATAGGATTTAATAAATCGAAATACTCTTAGGGCCATATTTTTGCGCTTTGCATCATTTTTCTTTATATCTTTGTAGGGAGCTATTGATTGGACTATGGAAAAATATCTCGATAATGGTTACTCCTCGCCGATGGGCGATGAGGAGTTGCTCAGCAGGATTGCCGAGTTGGAGCACATAGCGCTCGATATGGACGGGACAATATATATGGGGTCCGACCTCTTCGAGTGCACCCTCCCCTTCCTCGCACTGCTGCGCAGCAAGGGCATCGGCTACTCCTTCCTCACCAACAACCCCACCAAGAGCGCTGACGACTACATAGCCCGTCTGGCAGCGATGGGCGTGGAGTGCGCACCCGACCAGATATACACCACCGCGATGGGGGCAATAGACTACCTCAAAGCAGACCGTCCCGAGCTGCGCAGGCTATTCATACTCGGCACCGAGAGTATGACACGCGAGTTCTGCGAGGCGGGCTTCGTGCCCACCGCCGATAGCGCCGACGACGAGCCCGACGCGGTACTCGTGGCATTCGACACCACCCTCACCTACGACCGTCTGTGTCGCGCAGCGTGGTGGATAGCGCAAGGCAAGCCCTACATAGCCACCAACCCCGACCGCGTGTGCCCCACCAACCTACCCACCGTGCTGGTTGACTGCGGCTCCCTCTGCGCCGCCCTCGCCACAGCCACAAGACGTGAGCCCGACATCACCATAGGCAAGCCCAACCCCGACATACTGCGCGGCGTAGCACACCGCCACGGAGTGGCAGTGGAGCGTGTGGCAATGGTGGGCGACCGCCTCTACACCGACGTGCAGACCGCACACAACGCCGGCGCAATGGGCATACTCACCCTATCGGGCGAAACAACACTCGCCACAGCACGCGCCGCCGCACAACAACCACACCTCACCATCGACTCACTCGCCGACCTCGGAGCACTCATAGAGCGCGCACGACAATAAAAAAAGGAAAAACGACTACTAAATTCGAAAAATCGAACATAAACTGAGTAATAATCGTCGAAAAATGGCGATTGTTTAGAAAAAATTCATACCTTTATACAACGAAACTGAAACCATTATTTAATAATCTAACCTAAGAATTACTACTATGGGAAAATTTGTTATCACCAAACGCGCCAATGGCGAGTTCCAATTTAACCTCAAAGCAGGCAACGGTCAGGTAATCCTCACCAGCGAAGGCTACACCACACTCGCAGCTTGCAAAAACGGTATCGAGTCCGTAAAGAAAAACTCGGCAGACGACGCACGCTTCGAGCGCAAAGAGGCTAAGAACGGTGCCCCCTTCTTCAACCTCAAAGCAGGCAACGGTCAGATAATCGGCAAAAGCGAGATGTACTCCAGCGCAGCAGCCTGCGAGAACGGTATCGAGTCCGTAAAGAAAAATGCCCCCGACGCCGACGTCGTCGAAGATTTTTAAACATTGAAGAACGTAATTGGGGACACGACCGCTGTGCCTCCGTACTAATGTTATCAGGACAATAAAAGAGGGGACTGTGATGTAGTTGCCTCCGTACTAATGTCATCAGGACAATAAGAGAGGGGACAGTGATGTGGTTGCCTCCGTACTAATGTCATCAGGACAATAAGAGAGGGGCACGACCGCTGTACCTCAAATTATAAACCTGAGAAGAACTCGATGTTCTTCTCAGGTTTTGTTTTGAAGGGAGTGTTAGGGAACTTAGGGAGTGTTAAGGAGTGTTAAGGAGTGTTAGGGAAAAACAATTAGACTCTTTGTAGAGTAGTTAGGTTTTCGGGTTTAGGGGATACTCTCGAAGAGAGTACAAATGAAATAGAGAATAGGGCTTGCCAAATTTATTTGAGCAAAGCCCTATTCTCTATTTTGTTTGTAATAACTGCAAGTTATTCCTAAACCCGCAAACTAAATAGCACAAAAGTTTTTTGGTGCCGCTTTTTTACAAAAAAGGGGCAAAACAA
>JAFXAY010000035.1 GCA_017521965.1 Tidjanibacter sp.
GATTACAATCCCTCGATTGTCTTGAAGTATTTGTAGGTCGAGACGCGCAATTCGCCGGCGGCGTCTTCGTCGCAGATGATGATACCGTGGCGGTGGGTTTGGAGTGCCGAGATGGTCCAAATGTGGTTATAGCCGCCCTCCACACCGTGGCGGATAGCGCGGGCCTTCTTCGGGCCTGTGGCGATAATCAGCACCTTCTCAGCCGACATAATGGTCGCAACGCCCACGGTGAGTGCCTGGCGGGGCACAAGGCTCTCGTCGCCACCGAAGAAGCGGGCATTGACCGCAATAGTATCGGGGGTGAGTGTCTTGATGCGGGTGCGTGAGCCGAGCGACGAGAAGGGCTCGTTGAAGGCGATATGGCCATCCTCGCCAATGCCGCCCAGGAAGAGGTCGATGCCGCCTGCCTCGGCAATTTTCTTCTCGTAGTTGGCACACTCCTTCTCCAAATCGGGAGCGTTACCATTGAGGATATTCACATTTTCGGGTTTGATGTCGATGTGCTGGAAGAGGTTCTCCCACATAAACGAGTGGTAGCTCTCGGGGTGCTCTTCGGGCAGACCCACATATTCGTCCATATTAAATGTAATCACATTGCTAAACGAAACTTTGCCAGCCTTGTGGAGGGCTACAAGTTCGCGGTAGGTCTTGATGGGAGTGCCACCTGTGGGCAGGCCCAACACAAAAGGTGCGCTGGTAAAAGCAGCTTTCTTATTAATCTCGTCCACGATATAGTGGGCGGTCCAACGTGCGACCTCGTCGTCGTTTGGGTGAATCAGTACTCTCATAAGTCTGTACAATTAGTGTTTTTGTATCTAATACTGTATTTTAGAACAGTTTTACAAATACCTCCATTGCCTGATACTCAGCCATACCGAGTTTGTCGTATCTCTTGGCTGTATTTTGTGTGCGCTCCTCGGCTCTCTGCCAGAACTCACGCTTGTCGCTACCCGGGAAGGGGACAATATCCTTCTGCGATAGGTGGCGGTAGATGGCATGGCGTTTGCGCAGCATCTCGTCGGGGCTGAGGGGCACAGCCATATCGACCATACCAATCTCCCACTCCTGCCAAGCACCGCGGTAGAGCCACAAGTGGCACTCCTGCATCCACTCGTCGCCACGGACCACCTCGATAGCTTGGAGTATCGCCTCGATACACTTGCGGTGCGTACCGTGCGGGTCGCTCAGGTCGCCTGCGGCATATATCTGGTGAGGTTTCACCTCGCGCAGCAACTCTACGATGATGTTGATATCCTCTTCGGTCAGCTCGCCCTTTGTTGCGCCTCCCGTTTCGTAGAAGGGGAGGTTGAGGAAGTGGGCGTGGGTGCGGTCATTGAGTCCGAGCAGTCGGCACGCAGCCCTCGCCTCGGCGCGACGGATTGCGGCCTTTATCTCCAATAGGCGTGGTGGCTCAGGCTCTCCTACTCGCTTGGTGGCGATGAGTTGCTCGGCCTCCTCGAAGATGTTGCCAAGACCCAACTCACGGGCAGTATCCACATTTTGGAGCACCACCTCGTCGTGGACAGCCAGATTACCCGAGGTCTCGTAGGCCACGTGAACGTCGTGACCCTGCACAACCAGTCGGTTGAAGGTGCCACCCATCGAGATTACGTCGTCGTCGGGGTGGGGTGAGAAGATGATGACGCGCTTGGGGTGGGGGGTAGCCTTCACAGGACGAGTAGAGTCGTCGGCATTGGGCTTACCTCCCGGCCAGCCGGTGATGGTGTGTTGCAGGTCGTTGAAGGCGTCGATGTTGATTTTGTCGTACTCCTTGCCCTGCTCCAACAGACCGTTGAGCGAGTTCTCGATATAGTCCTGATATGTCAGTTTCAGAATAGGCTTACCCACTCTCTCACAGAGCCATACGACAGCCTTGCGGATAAACTTGGGTGTCCACTCGCAGGGGCCTACCAGCCACGGTGCCTGCTCACGGGTCATCATACGGGCAGCATTGCTGTCGATGACCACCTCCACATTGGGGTGCGATTGCAGGTGCGATGCAGGTACTTGGTCGGTTACAGGCTCCTCGACAACCTTATGTACTGCCGAGGCCTTCTCCTCGCCCCAAGCCATCAGCACCACCTTGTCGGCACGCAGCAGCGTACCCAGACCCATAGTGATAGCCATCTTCGGTGTGCTCTCCAAGTTGTAGAAGTTTGCCGATTGGGTCTGGCGGGTGTTGTAGGTGAGTTGCACCAGACGGGTCTTGGAGGTGGCGTAGGAGCCGGGCTCGTTGAAGCCTATCTGACCATCTTCGCCCATACCCACAATCATCAGGTCGATTTTGTGGATACGCTTGTCGTACTCTGCGCAGTACTCCGAGATTCGGTCCATCGGCACATTGCTGTTCGGAATATGGATATTCTCGGGCATAATGTCGATGTGGTTGAGGAACTCGTGGCGTATGCGGTAGTTGCGACTCAGTATGTCGTCAGCAGCGATGGGGTAGAACTCGTCAAGGCTGAATACCACCACATTGCTGAACGATACCTCGCCCTCTTGGTAGCGACGTACGAGCTCACGGTAGAGGCCAATTGCGGTACGACCCGTGGTTAGTCCCAATACAAAGGGTTGCGAGTCGTCGAAAATCTCACGCGACGAGTAGGTCTCGTTGTGCTTGTTGATTGCCGCAACAACCTTGTCAGCAACATACTGCACTCCGCTCTCCTCGTTGTCGAAGACCGATGTGGGTATCTTTTCGTAGCGATGTATGATATCGCGCGGTACCGCCGAGGTGATTAATCCACCCTCCTTTGGTAATTTGTAAATGCTATTCATTGACGTATGTTCTTTCATCGTTTGTTGTTGTCTGATTCTTGTGCGGTGTAGGTGTGGTGTGGGTGTGTGTGGGGCTATGCCTCTTGCTCTGCGCTCTCGGGCTCGTCGATGGTGAAGTCACTCATACCTGCCTCTACCAGAGCGTTGTACCACATAACCACCTTCTTCATATCCGAAACGTGTACTCTCTCGCGGTCGTACTCGGGCATCACCTCGGCGAAGAGTGCTTTGAGCAGTTGAGGCTCCGACTTGTGGCTGATGGCAGCCTTGCCGCCTGTGTGGGTGTAGAGGGCCTCGAATACCTTATTGATAGGCATATCCTCCGAGTAGGTGTATATTGCAATCTCGGCCATCGAGCTAACCTTTGCAGTGCCTGTGGCGTTCATACGCTTGTGGTCGCTGAGCGACTCCACTATAACACCATTGCTGCTGCGTGCCACAAACTTGAAGAGGCCCGGCTGACCCGAAATGGCCAAAATGTCTTTCAATTTCAACTCTTTTTCCATATCTTTTACTCTTAATTTAGGTTTCTGTATGATTGTTTGTTGTGTTGTTTTCTACTCTTTGCCCTTGATGTGTACGTCCAACTGCGGGAAGGGGAACTCCAATGTGGGGTGCGCCATAATTGCATTATAGACTGCCTCGTTGAGGTCGAACAACACACTCCAATAGTCCTCCTTGGCAACCCATACCTTGATATCGACGTTGATTGCACTGTCGCCCAATGAACTTACCACAATCTCTGGCTCGGTATCTTTCAGTATTCGGCTGTCGCTGTTGATAATACCCATTATCACTTGTCGTGCCTCTGCTATGTTGTTACCGTATGACAGACCAATTTTTATATCTACCCTGCGTCGAGTCTCGGAGGAGAAGTTGTTGATGCTGCCTGTCGAGAGCGCACCGTTGGGGAGCAGTATTGTCTTGTGGTCGGTGGTGTTGAGCAGTGTGTTGAAGAGCTGAATACTCTTAACCGTACCCTCAAAACCCTGAGCCTGAATATAATCGCCCACCTTGAACGGACGGAGCAATAAGATGATTACACCACCCGCAAAGTTCTGCAACGTGCCGCTCAGTGCCATACCAATGGCCAGCGACACCGCAGCCAGAATAGCAGCAAACGAGGTGGTCTTGATGCCAAGTGTGCTGATTACCGAGAGGAACATAAAGATGTAGAGCACAACCTTGACAATGTTCCTGAGGAAACCGCCCAACGATATCTCCACTCCGCGGCGCTCAAATATGCGACCCAAGAAACGGTCAATCTTGCCAATCAGCCACTTACCTACAAATACGATAAGGGCAACCGCCAATAGTTTCAACCCAAACTTGATGATACCGGGGAGCCACCTCTCCAAAAGCGCTCCAATACCACCACTCTTAACAACCTCCACAATCTCGGCACTCTTGGCAGCCAAGTCGATTTGCTCAATCTGCGCCAGCGCAGCAGTATCGACCTCGGGCATCAACAAACTTGCAATATCTTGTAACATTATTTGTAGTGTTTAAAATAAATCCAAATTCAAATATAGCGATAAAAACCGACAATCGTTCACCTTTGACAAATTTTTTTCAGAATTTTATGTTATATTTGCACCCGAAAAAGGCTCGGATGGTGGAATAGGTAGACACGCCGGACTTAAAATCCTGTGGCCAGAAATGGCCGTACGGGTTCGATTCCCGTTCCGAGCACCCGAAAACGCACATTTCCGCAGTGAAATTGTGCGTTTTTCTTTTTTCGGGGTGTGGCAATACCAAGAAAAGAGTTAACTTTGTGTTTCGGAATATAATTTTTTTATCAACATACCACTATGAAAGCAATCGTAAAAAATGACTTCAACTTCCCCGGCCAGCAGAGCCACTATGTGGGAAAAGTGCGCGATGTGTATAGCATCGAGGGCGACTACCTTGTGATGGTTGTTTCGGACCGTATCTCGGCATTTGATGTAGTACTGCCCAAGGGTATTCCCTTTAAGGGTCAGGTACTCAACCAGATAGCCGCCAAGTTCCTCGACGCTACCAACGATATCCTCCCCAACTGGAAGATAGCTGTGCCCGACCCAATGGTCACCGTGGGCCACAAGTGCGAGCCCTTCAAGGTGGAGATGGTAATCCGTGGCTACCTCTCGGGTTACGCGTGGAGAGAGTACAAGGCGGGCCGCCGCACCATCTGTGGCGTGGAGATGCCCGAGGGTATGGTGGAGAACCAGAAGTTCCCCGAGCCTATCATCACCCCCACCACCAAGGCCGACGAGGGTCACGACGAGGATATCTCCAAGGAGGAGATTATCGCTCAGGGCATCGTCAGCCGCGAGGACTATGAGCAGTTGGAGGCCTATACCCGTGCCATCTTCCAGCGCGGCACTGAGATTGCTGCCAAGATGGGCCTTATCCTTGTAGATACCAAGTATGAGTTTGGCAAGAAGAACGGTACTATCTACCTGATGGACGAGATTCACACTCCCGACTCCTCGCGTTATTTCTATGCCGAGGGCTACGAGGAGCGCCTGGCTAATGGCGAGCGCCAAAAACAACTCTCGAAGGAGTTTGTGCGCGAGTGGCTGATGGCTAATGGCTTCCAGGGCCAGGAGGGCCAGCAGGTACCCGAGATGACCGACGAGGTTGTCAGCAGCATCACCGAGCGCTATGTGGAGCTCTACGAGAATATCACCGGCGAGAAGTTCGTCAAAGCCGAGGGTGACGATATTTTGGCCCGCATCGAGCAGAACGTCACTGCCTGCTTAGCCGAGCTGAAATAAAATTCAAAATAGACAAAAAAAGAGCAGTTCGATACTGCTCTTTTTTTGTAGGGAGATTAGGGAGTGTTAGGGAACTTAGGGAATAATGGCAAAAGTTTTTGCGGAGCTTTTTACAAAAAGCGACCCAAATAACTATCTAATCCTATCGAGGGATTTGATAAGTTGTTGGTCTTTGATTATGCCGCGTATGGCGAGTGCTACGAGTACCATTGCCACTGCGGGGAAGATGATTGTTATGCTTTTGTCGGCCACCAGTCCGGTGAGGCTTTCGCGCATACCGTTTGTCACTCGTGCGGAGTATACTATTGTGAATATCTGTGCTCCTACGAGGAGTACGAGCTCAGCGAAGCAGAGGCGTATTTGGAGCCAACGGTTCTTGAATAGCCAGAGTGTTACGAAGGGGAGCAGTGTGCATATGGTGAGCAGTGCGCCTATGTAGATGAGGTCGAATGCTTTGAGTACCTCTTCGCCAGTGGCTGTTGTGAAGGTCACCATCGGGAGGAGTGTCACCAGCGCCATCAGCACCGAGGCGATGAGCAGGTAGAGTGTCTGTATTCTTTGTAACATTGTGTTTCGAGTTTTAGTTATTCTTTTTTGTTTTCTATTTTCTCGTCTATCAGGTAGTTGTTCCTCACGGGCGAGTTGCGGTTTATCAGCTCACCGAGGAATCCTGCGAGGAAGAGCATAGCGCCCAACATCACAGCGAGTATCGCGAGGTAGAATAGCGGCATGTCGGCCACCGCACGGAAGGGCAGGTGGTGTGCCTGCTTGATGAGCTTGTCGGCGATTATCCACACTGTTGCCACACCGCCCAGCAGGAACATCAGGGTTCCCAGACCTCCGAAGAAGTACATCGGGCTGCGTCCGAAGTGCGATATGAAACTCACGGTGATCAGGTCGAGGTAGCCTTTGAGCATACGCGACAGGCCATACTTGGAGTGGCCATACTTGCGGGGGTAGTGCTCCACCACCTTCTCGCCTATGCGCTTGAAGCCTGCGCGGCTTGCTAAGATGGGTATGTAGCGGTGCATCTCGCCATATACCTCGATGCTCTTGATGACCTTTTTGCGGTAGGCTTTGAGTCCGCAGTTGAAATCGTGGAGCTTGATGCCTGATACTACGCGACAGGTGGCGTTGAAGAACTTGCTGGGCAGTCGCTTGCCGAGCGGGTCGTGACGCTTGCGCTTCCAGCCCGATACCATATCGTAGCCCTCCTCGGTTATCATACGGTAGAGTGCGGGTATCTCGTCGGGCGAGTCTTGCAGGTCGGCGTCCATTGTTATCACTACCTCACCCTCGGCAGCCTCGAAGCCTGCGTAGAGTGCGGCGCTCTTGCCATAGTTGCGACGGAAACGTATGGCGCGTATGGTGTCGCTACTGGCCGATAGTTGCTCAATCACCTCCCACGTCGAGTCGCTGCTGCCATCGTCGATGAAGAGCATCTCGTAGCGGAAGTTATTGGCGGCCATCACACGGGCTACCCACGCCACCAACTCGGGCAGCGACTCCTCCTCGTTGAAGGTGGGTACAACAACCGATATGTCTAACTTGTTACTCATTACTCTCATTTTGAGCCTCTTGCTTCTCCTCTACCACTGTCGCATCTGCAAATATGTCGGGACGACGGATAGTGAGCGAGCATACGAAGATACCTACAAAACCACCCACCAGCAGATTGGCGAAGGTGTTGGAAAGGATTAGCGTGATGGGGTTCATCATCGAAGCCACCATCGAGTCGTAGAAGGTATCTACCTGCTCGGCGGGCAACATACTCTCATAGACCACCATCATCTCGTTAATCTGGTCATAGATTTGGTCGGTCATAAAGAAGTTGTTGACGATGGCCGAGTAAAGACCTGTGATAACACCCGTGAAGAGCATCATCGCAAATACAAAACTCATACCCTTACCGTAGCTGAAACCCTGTGCAGGGTTGGCATAGGAGGCTACCTTGCGACAAAAAGCGTAAACCAACAATACCAATGCCACAAAACTGATGATTCCGACTATCGAGGCCAACTTTGTCTTCTCACCGTCGATGAGTGCTTGCTGCAACAGCGCAAAGGCCGAGCGCACAAGTCCAATCATCGTACCACCTTTGAGGGCCTCAAACCAAAATAATTTTCTGTCCATTATATTTCTTTGTGTTTAATTTTCTGCTTGTTACCAAATCAGTTCACCGCCACCCTCGCGCAACACCTCGGGCTCGTCGTCGGTCAGGTCAACCAGCGTTGTGGGTGTCAGCGAGCCATAGCCGCCATCGACCACCATATCGACCACTCCGTCGTAGCGCTCCTCTATGAGCTCGGGGTCGGTGGTGTACTCCACCACCTCGTCGTCGTCCTTCACCGAGGCCGAGACCATCGGGCACTCCAAGGCGGCGAGTATCGCCTGCGCAATAGAGTTGTCGGGCATACGCACACCTATCGTCTTGCGCTTGCCGAGTATCTTGTCGGGTACGCGGCTCGACGCTTCGAGGATAAAGGTAAAGGGGCCGGGGAGGTTACGTTTCAGCACTTTGAACTGGGGGTTGTCCACTCGTGCGAGTTCGGATATCTGGCTGAGGCTACTGCACACCACGGTCAACCTGTCGTCGCTCTTGCCGCAAATCTGTTTCAGTCGTGCCACCGCCTTACTGCTCTGCATCGAACAGCCAAAGGCATAGACACCATCGGTAGGGTAGATGACGACACCACCGTCCTGCAAGCACTTAACTACTCGCGCCACCTCACGCGGTGAGGGGTTGTTCTCATAGATTTTCAGCAACATAGCCTCAAATAATAGTTACAAAAAAAGGGTAAGCTACTTATATCGCACCGCTACAACCACCTACCCTTGCTCTCTTCCAAGCCTGGGGGATTCAGCAGGAGCTGGTCGTATAAGACTTACCCGAGGTGCAAAATTACAAATTTTTCGTACTTTTGCAAAAAATATGAAAAAACTTATTTCGTAAAGCGTTTTTATGAAGAAATTTCTCTTTATCGGAGGTGCAGTCTGCCTGCTCTTGGGCGCAGTGGCTGCCATATACATATCCCCCGCATTCTCCTCGCGCCCCATTGTCGAGGCTGAGCACGAACTCTTCGTGCCCACAGGTTCCGACTACGACGCCCTGCTGACCCTGCTCGGCGAGGAGGGCGACATAATCACCGACTTGGCACGCTTCGAGCGTGTGGCATCGCTCAAAGGGTTACACAAGAGCGTGCGCCCGGGGCGTTACCTGCTCCGCGAGGGTATGAGCGCCGCCGAGGTGGTGGGCACTCTCCGTGGCGGTATGCAAACACCCGTACGCCTTACCTTTAACAATATACGCACTCTGCCCCAACTCGCAGGTCGTCTGGCAGAGCAGATAGAGCCCGACTCCCTGACACTGCTCAACCACCTCACATCGCCCGAGGTGGCCGCGAAATATGGCTTCACCACCGAAGAGCTGATAGGTATGTTCCTGCCCAACACCTACGAGGTGTGGTGGACAATAACCCCCGAAGGACTCACCGACCGTATGAAAAAGGAGTACGACAACTTCTGGAACGAAGAGCGTAAAGCCAAACTCGAACGCACAGGACTGACACAAAAAGAGGTATCGACACTCGCCTCCATAATATGCGAAGAGACACAGATGGGCGACGAGATGCCCACAATGGCGGGTGTATATATCAACCGACTGCGCCGAGGTATGCTCCTACAAGCCGACCCGACAGTGAAATTCGCACTCGGCGACTTCACACTGCGACGCATACTCAACCGCCACCTGGAAGTGGATTCACCATACAACACCTACAAATACGCAGGACTGCCACCCTCGCCAATATGTATGCCCTCCATACGCGGCATCGAAGCAGTGCTCAACTACAAAGAGAGCAACTACCTCTACTTCTGCGCCAAAGAGGACTTCTCAGGCTACCACAACTTCGCACGCACACTCAGCGAACATAACCGCAACGCCCGCCGCTACGCCGCCGCCCTCAACAGAGCAGGTATCAGGTAGTTTATTTCGAGCCTTTTTGTAAAAAGGCTCCCCAAAAACTTTTGTACTATTTAGTTTGCGGGTTTAGGAGTTACTTTGCAGTAACTACAAACAAAATAGAGATATGTGTTTTGTTAGAGTAAACTCTACAAACCCATATCTCTATTTCATTTGTACTCTCTTCGAGAGTATCCCCTAAACCCGAAAAACCTAACTATTACTAAATAGTTTATAATGGTATCTCCCTAAACTCCCTAAATTCCCTAACACTCCCTATAAAAGAAAAGAGCAGTGTCGAACTGCTCTTTTCTTTATTATTTTGTTTCTTTACTCTCCCGAACTTGCCAGGGGTGAGGCTTGGGTGTAGGTGCGCGAGGCGAGTTCTTTGTCGAGTTGGTAGAGGCCATATTTGTTGCCCTCGACGGATTCGGCGGCGAATATCATATCGCGTGCCGACTCCTCCTCCTCGACCTGCTCGTCGATAAACCACACCAGCATATTTGTCGAGGCGTAGTCGTGGTCCTCGGCAGCGATTTTTGCCAGATTGTTAATCAGGCCCGTTACAACCTTCTCGTGGCGCAGGGTCTCGGTGAACATCTCCAATACCGAAGCCCACTCGGTGCGCACCTCGGCAATGGGTTTCAACTCCACCTTAGCATCGCGCGAGGAGAGGTAGTTCATCAGGATTCGAGCGTGGTCCTGCTCCTCCTGCCACTGTACATAGAACCAATTGGCTACGCCTTTCAGCCCCTTAGCCTCGGCGTCGAGCGACATCGAGAGGTAGAGATATGCCGACCACAGTTCGGCGTTAATCTGGTCGTTAATTGCGTTGTGAAGTTTAGTGCTTAGCATAGTTGTATCTGTTTATCTGTTATTAATGTTTCCTATGCAAATATAGTGACAAAACCGCGATAAGTCAAATTGATTTTTCCTACACCCGTATAAGTTTTTCTTATCTCTATTGGGCGTGTTTTATTGTGATAAGCAGTTTGGCGTTGCCCTTCTCGTGGCCGACGAAGAGCCCCACAAGTGAGTGGCAGTAACGGAAGAGAGCCGAGTAGTAGCAAAGATCTTTGCCGATGGCCTCAATCTCCCTCCCATCGCCCTCGCGGTAGGGTGGGGCAAAGGTGGTCATTGAGGCTATGCGAAGGAGTGTTGTTCGGTGTAGGAGTCGTCGCAGCGCAAGGTATTGTTCTTTGATTGTCTGCCAAGTGTTGTCGGTCGGCACTACAATCATCACTTGCTCTATCCTCCCATAGTTATCGGCAAAGAGTGTTATCTGTGTGTGTGGCTGGCCGAAGAGGTGGCCTTCAAAGATTACGGTTTCGTCTAATGTTGCTCTGCGGCGTAGTCCCTCGGTGGAGAGTAGTTCCAGCCCATCCTCGATGTGACGTACCTTAATCAATCTTCGCAATAGTTGTCGATCGGCACTCAGAGGTGCTCTGTCTTTCCGAATCATAGTATAAATTTGTGTTGGTTGTATTGTCTGCCTTAGCAGATGATATCCGATTCGGATTGGTTGAAACAGAGGGCGTGAGCCACACTTACTGCAACGAGGTACGACCAAGCACCCACAAAACACAAGCATAGCCCACGCCAAAGGCGAGGACATCCGAAGTGCTTGTTGGTGGTTTTGCTAGTAAAATTGGTCGTTTTCGTTGCAAACCAACAGCCCGAATATCATCATATTAACAGTAGATGTATCTCATCTACGTTTCACAAAAGTAGTGAAAAAATGAAATTGTACAAAAACCCATACAAAAATCCGAGCAAACCTCTCGGCTTACTCGGATCACACTTGATTGCCTATGAATTGTCAGAGGACTCGCCTCGACAATTTATCGTTGAGGGTGGGGTGGGTTAGACCCCACCACCTCATTGCCTTTTTTTTTAGAAGGGACGACCACCGCCGGGACGACCACCGCCACCCATCGGGCGACCACCACCCATATTGTCGAAGCCACCGCCACGACCGCCACGACCGCCCATCTGGAAGCGGCTACCGTTGCTCGACGAAGCCTGGAACGAGCGGAGGTTGTAGATGAACTGAACAGCCACGTAGCGACCCATAACCATACTTGTCGAGTTGCTAATCGAGGTTGCGCTCACCGAGCGGCTAAATGCCTTGTTCTGGTCGAGCAGGTCGTTTACACCAATGCTCAACTCACCACGCTGGCTCTTGAAGAGTTTCTTACCAAAGTAGATGTTGATAAGAGTGGTTTCGGTGTTGTAGTCGGTAGTGATACCCTTGTACTGCGAGTAACTTACGTTACCGGTGAAGGTGATACCCTTCCAGAATATCCAGCGCAACTGCGCCGATGCCGACTGGCTCATATACTCGTTGTTGTTGCGTGCGCGCAGCTCGCTGCTGTTGGAGCTGATGCTGTACGAACCGTTGTAGCGTATGGTGAAATCCACAAACTCGTTGATGTTACTACCCACCTGCACACCACCATTGTAGGTTACAGTCTGCATAGTGTTCACATCGCCATTGATGATGCTGGGGCTCTCCGAAATCGAGGCACCGCCATTGATGGTGAAGTTACTCTTGATGAAGTTTACGGGGAAACCGTAGCTGATGTTACCCGATGCGCTCCAACGACCGTCCAAGTTGACCGGCTTCACGAATTGGTTACCTGCGCCCAGTTTCTCGCCGGTTGCGGGGATGATGAAGTCGGGTTGGTTGATGACGAGCGAGTCAACAATCGAGTTGAGGGTGTTGGAGTAGTTCGCCGACACCATAAATGTGCGACCGCCAGCGATGTTCGAATATACGTAGTTGGCTCTTGCGCTATTCGAGAAGGTGGGTTTCAGGTTGGGGTTACCGCTGGTGATGTTCGAGAGGCTCGATACGTCGGTAACGTCCTGCAACTGGGTAATCGAGGGGTTGCTGGTCGAGGAACTTGCCGAAACATTAAGCATATTCTGACGGTTGAGGTTCAGACGTGCGTTGACATTGTAGGAGAAGTCGTGGAAAGTACGCTCGATGGTGCCCTGCGAACTCTGAGGATACTGACGCTCGGAGTGCATATCCGAAATCTGGTAGGTGACACCTGCCGAGATGTTACCGATACCGGTGTTGATTCGGAGGCTCGGACCGATGTTGTGAGTAAAGTTACGGTTGAGGTAGATATTACTCAAATCGGGGTCGATGTTGGGGTTGAAGTCGAGCTTATCGGGCAACCACATATAGCTGTTGCGCTTGCTGTCGGAGTTGTTGTAGTTGAAACGGTACTCGAAGCTGAGCTGCACCTTGTTGCCGATGGGGTGGTTGAGCGAGAGGTTCGAACCAAGACGCATACTCTTGTTGCGGCTGTCGTTCTTCTGGTTGTAGATGAACGATGCCAGAGGGCTAATCACGTCGTAATTTGCATTGATCAGCTTGTCGAGATCCTGCTCTGTGTTGAAGATATACTGCTCGGGCAGAGCATCGGAGCGGTTGTCGCCGATGTTCATCGAAGCGTCGATGGTAAGGGTGGTACCCTTGTCCGACAGACGGGTCATCCAGAGTGCAGTCATCGAGCCCGACAGACCAAAACCATTGTTGTTACCCTTGGTCAGACGCTCGTTTACCAGAGTGGGGGCCTGGGTACCTATTTTGTTCTGAGTCTTGCTGGTCGAGTAGGAGTTCGACTCGTTGTTCTGTATAGAGAAGTTGGGGCGCAGACGCAGACGGTTGCGCGAGTTGAAGTTGTAGTTGAACAGACCGCTTATCGAGTGGCTCTGGTTGCGCGAAGCCGAACTGTTGACCGACTCCACGAGCTGGATTACCTCGCTATTGGTGAAGTTCTCCGAGTCGCGAGTGGTGTAGTTCTTATTGCGGATATTGCTGAACGAGTAGCTGAGCTGCAACTCCATCTTATCGGTCTCGGTCGAGTAGTTGGCACCAGCCGACTGGATAGTGCTCAGACCCGACTGGCCACCGATACGTCCACCACGACCACCGCCGCCACCGATAGCACCAAGGATATCGCTGAACGAGAAGTCCTGACGGTTGATATTGTTGAAGTTGGCGGTTACCGAAACACGCTGCTTCTCATCGAAGATGTTGGCGTTACCACCGATGTAGTACTTGTCCGAGTAGCCATACATCGACGACAGACGACCGAAGATACCAATCTTCTTGTCGGCAGCGGTCACAATGTTGATAGCCTTGTAGCCCTGTCCGTCGTCTATACCCATAAACTCGGCGCGGTCGCTGAGCTTGTCATATACCTCAATCTGGCCTACCATCTCGGCAGGGATAGTATTCAGAGTGGTTGCCACGTCCTCGCCGAAGAACTCCTTGCCATCGACAAATACGCGACCTACGCGCTCACCCTGAGCATTTACGCTACCGTCGCTGTTGACGGTGATACCGGGCATCTTCGAGAGCAACGATGCAGCGTCGGCATCGGCAGTAACCTTAAATGCAGCCGCATTATAGACCACCGTGTCGCCCTTCTGCGAGGTACGCATTGCCTGTACCTCCACTGCTACGCTCTCAATCTGCTGAGCATCGCTGGTAAGCTCGATTTTGCCCAAATCTACTACCGACGAGCCTACGCGGACCTCCTTGGAGAGTTCGTTGTAGCCGAGGAAGCGGATGTTGAGTTGGTAGGTACCCGAGCGCAACGACTTGATGTTGACATTACCGTTGCCTGCCGATACCTCATACTTTTTACTGTTGGGGGAATTGGTGTTGAAATACTCTACTTCGGCACCATTAACAACCTCCTGTGTCTCGGCGTCGATAATAACCGCCTTGATACCTCCACTCTGTGCCGAGGCACCGAAGAGTGTGAAGAGTGCGAATGCTGCTGTCAGACAGATAAACTTTTTCATAACTCCTTTTTTGTGTTTAATATAGTTTAATAATTTTTTCCCAAAGTTGGGGAGCGGAACTCGCCGCTCCCTGTTGACGTAAATTTAACCCCAAAATTTACTCTTTGTACTTATAGTACTTCGTCGTAGAGTGGGAGCATTAAACCCACTCTTCGACATTGCAAAGATAACCCCCAAAAGTGTGATAAAAACACCTTTGGGGGTGAAACGACCAAACTGAGGGGCGAAGCGACCACTGCTTTCGGCGAACTGACTTTTCTGTCGCCCAATTGCGCCCCAAATTACGTTTGTGTTGCTCTGTAATTACTCTTTTTCTCTACCCGTTACTGCACTGCCTCGCCTGCCAGCCAAGCCTTAAACTCGGGCACGCGGGCCTTGCTGATGATAATCTTCTCGGGTATTGCCACCGCAAGATTTACACTCAGTCGGCTGCCAAACCAGACCGATATATCGGTTATCGCCTTGCGCGAAATAATATACTGGCGATTGGCGCGGAAGAACTCTCCCTCGGGTAGTCGGCTCATAATGGTTTCGAGTGACCCCATCATCGGGTAGCTCTCGCCGCTATTCGTATAGACCGACACTCGCTCCTGTGAGGTGTAGAAGAAGGCGATATCCTCTTTCGAGAGTGGCACAATCTTATCTTTGACGTGTATCAGGAAGTTCTGTTGAGTGGCAGGTGCTTGCTCCGCACTCGACTGAGCCATACGGTGCACCTTATCGGTATAGTCGGTGCGCTCCGAGCCGCTCAGTCGCTCAAATTTGTTGATTGCGCGGTGCAGGTCGGCCACCTTGATAGGTTTGAGCAGATAGTCTATACTGTTGACCCTGAACGCTTCGAGGGCGTATTGGTCGTAGGCTGTGGTGAAGATGATAGGGCAGGAGATCTCTGTGCGCTCAAAAATCTTAAAGGCGTTGCCATCTGCCAGGTGTATATCCATAAATACAAGGTCGGGCATCACCTCCGCCGAGGCAAACCACTCCACGCTCTCCATAATACTCTCACACATTGCCATTATCTCTATACCCGGGAACTCGTGGCCGAGCAGTGAGCGAAGGTTCAGTGCGGCAGCAGTCTCATCTTCGATGATGACCACCTTCATAATTTTCTCTCCCATAGGCTACTATTTTGAAAGTGGCAATTTAACGGTGAAGGTATTACCGTCGTTCAGTACCGTTATACCCTTGCCGGTGAGCAGTCGGTGGCGGCTGTCCAGATTGCTCAGACCGATGCCTGTGCTGCTTTGGTCAACCTTAGGTGCTATCTTGTTGGATACCACCACATTGTTGCCCTCGACCGTAATCTTGATGTGGAGCGGTCGACTGCTGGTGATGGTGTTGTGCTTTACGGCGTTCTCCACCAGCGGCTGCAACGAGAGGGTGGGCAGGCGACGTGAGCGCAGGCTCTCATCGACATCGATATCGACAAAGAATTTACCCGCATAGCGAATCTCAAAGAGATATTTGTAAGCCTCAATGTAGTCCAACTCGTCGCCGAGGGTGGTCATACTCGTCTGACCGTTCTGCAAGATGTAGCGGAAGGTGTCCGACATACGGTCGATATAGGTAATTGCCGAGTCGTTCTTCTGCTCGCGTATCAACATCGAGAGTGACGAAAGGGAGTTGAACAATACGTGAGGGTTGACCTGAGTCAGCAGCACGTTGTACTGCGAGAGCAGGTTCTCGTTTTTGAGCATCTCGTTCTCCATCTCCATCTTCTGTTTCTGGTAGAGCAGGTCATATACCTTACAATAGAAGATGGCAATGGCCAATACAATCGAGAGTTTCAAGAGCAGCATTGCGTTCATCAGGCTGAACGACTGCAACTGAATGATGATGCGTCCGCCCCAAGTCATCTGCGGTGCGGTGAAGTAGGCCACTACGCAAAGTGCCAGACAGCACGCCACACGCTTGATAAACCCAAATCGCTTGCGGTCCACATCGAGTGTTGCGATGGTGAGCATCAGGAAGCAGACAAGAAAATAGAAGAGCACATCGAAAATCATCAGCAGGTTGTTCTGGCGGCGGAAGTACTCCGCAGGGTGCATACCCCCGAACTGCTCTTTCCAAAAGTCCTCGCGCACATAGTTTGTCATCGTGCTGCTGCCGAGTGTGTCGGCAAGTGCCACGCGTAGCGAGTCCTGAATGCGGGCCTCGGCAGCCAGCACCTCCCAGTGTTGGCGTATCGCCTCGATGCTCTGGTTGAGCGAGTCGAGGTGCATACGGGTGGTGTCGCTCATACTCTCCACAAAGTCCTCCACAACGCGCTCTGCCTGTCGCTGGGTGCGACGCAGGTACTCCTCCATATCGCTGCGCTCGTGTCGTCCGCGGCCGTGATTAGGCTCTTCGGGCTGCACTGCGGGTGGGGGAGTCTGCTCAGGCATACGATTCTCCAAGGTGAGCGATACGAGGTAGGAGAAGTTAATAATCAGACAGACAACCAACGATATAATCAGGTTGACGACGATGTTTCTGTACTTTTTGGACCCTTTTTTCATTGCTTTACTGATAATGGTGTAGTGTGAGCAAACCCCAATAGAGGGTCAGCCCAAGATTACTCTTCCTTGAACCACGAGGCGTAGAGCATATAATCTCTTGCTGTACGCTCGACAATGTTCTTCTGTTGTTCGGGAGTGATATCTTTCACACGTTTGGCCGGCACTCCCGCATATACACCGTAGGGTTCCAAAATACTGCGTGACAAAATTAATGCATTTGCAGCAATTATGCAACCTTTGCCCACAACTGCATTGTCTAACACTGTGGCACCCATACCGATGAGGCAACTATCCTCGATGGTAGCACCGTGGATAATGGCGTTGTGACCCACCGATACATCGTTGCCGATGTGGGTCTGCGAAGGCGAGGGCGACCCGTCGTAGAGGGTGTGAATTACCGCTCCGTCCTGTATATTTGTGCGGTCGCCGATGGTGATGGCGTTCACGTCGCCTCTAATCACCGAGCCAAACCAGATGCCGCAATCGCGACCAATCTTTACATTTCCAACAATAGTAGCGTTGTCAGCTACAAATGTGTTCTCGCCAATCTCGGGAGTATAGCCCCTTACTGTTTTAATTAATGCCATACCTATTTATTTTTTTACTTGTTTAACTCTTTTTTCTTTGCCTCGTCCCACAGAGCATCCATCTCGGCAAGCGACATATCGGCCATACGACGACCGATGAGTGCGCTCTGACGCTCGATGTGGTGGAAACGCTCGATGAATTTTAGGTTGGTGCGCTCCAAAGCGTTCTCGGGGTCGACACCGTAGAGGCGCGACATATTTATCAGCGCAAAGAAGAGGTCGCCAATCTCGCCCTCCATATCCTTGCTGTTACCCGAGAGGATTGCCTCCTCGACCTCTGCAACCTCCTCTTTCACCTTGGCCCATACATCCTCCTTCTGCTCCCAATCGAAGCCTGCCGAGGCTGCCTTCTCGCCTACGCGAAATGCCTTGACCATAGCGGGCAGGCTGCGGGGTACGCCCGAGAGTACGCCCTGCTCGGCTTTGCGTGCCTTTTTGGCTTTCTCCTTGATTTTCAGTAACTCCCAATTGTGGATTACCTGCTCGGCACCATCGGCCTCTACGTCGCCAAAGACGTGGGGGTGGCGATAGATAAGTTTGTCGCACAGAGCGTTACACACATCGCCAATATCGAATTTGCCCTCCTCGCTACCCATCTTCGAATAGAAGACAATGTGCAGCAACAGGTCGCC
>JAFXAY010000007.1 GCA_017521965.1 Tidjanibacter sp.
AAAAATATATAGGCGTGTTCAAGTAAACTTGACACGCCTATATATTTTCATTATCGCACCATCTTCGATGGCGTTCCCCTAAACCCGAAAACAAAACTATTACACAATAGTCTAATTGGTTTTCACATTATTCACATTATTCTCATTATTCCCTAAATTCTTTAAACTCCCTAAACTCCCTAAACTCCCTAAACTCCCTAACACTCCCTATCTTCCCTTCAAAACAACAACCGAGATTAATAGTTAATCTCGGTTGTTGTCTATTTTGAGTAGGTTGCTTATGCCGCTTTTTTCTTTCCTTTGAGCCAGTGTTCGGTGAGCCACTTGCGGGTGGGCTCGTCGAAGAACTTCAAGCAGGCCCAAGCGAGGAGTATTGAGAGGGCGAAGAAGCCGATGGCAACCATAATATGTTGACCCATTGGAGCGTCGGGGTGGACAGCCTTCCACGACATCTGGGCATAGATCATCGGGTAGTGGGTGATGTAGAGCGGATAGGAGAGTTCGCCGAGGAACTTGCAGAACTTCATTGAGCACTTGCCCTTAATTGTGCCACCTGCACCCATCAGCACCAGCAGCGGGAAGACCACGAGGATAACAGCCGACTCGTAGATACCATTATATAATACGCCGCCGGGCATAAAGCCAGCCTCACGCGAGAAGCTGGGGGCAGCTCCAATTCTCGGCACGCTCAGCACGGTAATCAGTATCAGCGAGCACCACAAGAAGGCATTTTTCACCTTGATAAACTTGCCGATACGCTGAATAAGCAGACCGCAGAAGAAGGGGTAGAGCAGGCGAGTGAAGCCAATCCACAACTGCTGCTCGGTAATCGACCAGCCACCTGCAAAGCGACCCGAGAAGCGACCCAAGGTGTCGAATACGTCCAAGCCCAGACCGAAGTTGAGGGTGAGCAGTGCGAAGAGGCCGACGAAGCAGGCCAACAGCCACTTAGGCATACGACGGAAGAAGAGGGCATAGAGGATATTGCCGATATACTCCAACATCAGTGTCCACTGCGGGCCATTAATCGGGTAACTCTCCTGCCAGCCGCGGATATCCATCTTGGGGCCCACGGGAATCATAAAGATACCGAGCACAAAGCAGAGTGCGATTTTCCAAGCGGGAGCCTCGCCAATCAGCCTAAATGCGTCAGCACCAAAGTAGAACATCAGCAGGCCGCCAATCGTGCCGAGCACCACCATAGGTTGCAGGCGGGTGAGTCGGCGTTTGAAGAATCCGCCAAGAGTCATCTTATCCCAACGGTCGTCGTAGGCGTAGCCAATCACAAAGCCCGAGAGGACAAAGAAGAAATCGACAGCCAGGTAACCGTGGTTGATAATCTGATAGGGTGTACCCTTTGAGTAGGTTTCGAAGAGGTGGAAGGCGACTACTAAGAGTGCGGCCACACCACGCAGTCCATCGAGAATCTCATAACGAGGTTTCGAGGCTAAATAGACATTTTCAGTTTTTGCCATACTATTTTAGTGGTTTGTTTTCAAAAAAAATAAAGACGAATATTATCCAACACAAATTTAGAACAAATAAACATCTTCATATTGTCGGATATTTTATATTATTTGTCGTATATTTGCGAAGAAAGATAACTACTTTATGGTAAAGAGCATAATTCGGGCCTTTAATCCTGCGGGTGGAGTCCACTCCTTTATATATAACTACGTCACTCTGCTCCCTGCCGACCAGATGGGGTTGCATAGTCACGATATGTGGGAGTTGTCGTGGGTGATGGTAGGGCGAGGCGAACGGACAATGGATGATTGTACAGAGCCATTTGAGCAGGGGGATGTTGTGCTGGTGCCTCCCGATATGAACCATTGTTGGAAATTTGACCCCCAATGTGTGGATGAGCACGGAGAGATATCTAACACAACAATCATCTTCCATCCTCAGACCCTTGCGGCGTGTGCCTCACTGTTTCCTGAGTTTGCTAATGTGGTTGAGGCGTTGGAGGGTATCCGTCAGGCGACCCTCTATCAGGGGAAGTTGCGTGAGCGTATCACAGCCCTGCTCTATGCGATGCACGATAAGAGTGACGCAGAGCGCGTAGGGCTTTTGTTGCAGATATTGCCCCTGCTGGTTGAGGGAGAGGGTAGTAGCCCGATTGGTGGAGCGTTGTGTGATGATGATGCGGTGCGTTTGAATCGAATTAGCACCTACCTGATTTGCTCTCACCAGCGTCGTATCTCTCTCGACGATGTGGCGCAACATGTGGGTATGAGCCGCTCGTCGCTCTGCAACTTTTTCAAACACCACACAGGGCAGACTATCTTCAACTATCTCAACCATTTCCGCATAGATATGGCGTGTGATATGCTTTCGCGCACAAGTAACTCTGTGGCGGAGATATGTTATAAGGTTGGGTTTAGTGACTTGCCATATTTCAACCGAACTTTCAAAAAGATTACGGGGGTTACGCCAACCGAGTATAGGCAAAATAAAAAAGGTGGAGATTAACTCTCTCCACCTTTTTCTTCTTCTGGTTCCGATGACTCGCTATCGACTGACCGTGTGAGGGCCTTGCGAATCAATTCGCGCAGGGCGAGTTGTGAGGTCTCGACCACCTTCTGACTTGCGGGGCGGTAGAGGTCGGCATAGCGGCAATCGCCCAGGCGGAACTTCATATCGTCGATACTACCCGTTATATCCAAACCCAATCGTATGGGGAGTATCGGGTTGTGTATCAGCGAGATGTTGTAGTCCATCGTCATATCCAGATTGTGGCGACCGCCCACAATGGCCTTATACTCGTCCATCACCACCAGGAAGGGGTAGATATCAATCTCCTCGCGGAAGATGGTAAACTCGGCCGAGAGACTGTCAATCTTATTCTCAGTGCGCTTATTGAATCGGAGCAGGCGCGAAATCTCGGTAAATGTCTCACCGTCCATCAGCACCAAGTCCTCGCCACGCAACGAGGCAGCACCACGGATTGTCGAGGGTTTCAGCTTGTAGTTTCTATCCAAGTATGTTTCTGCCGCAACGTGGAACTCGCCACCGCCACCAAACGAGCGCAGCATCGGCATCATCTCGCCCATAGCGGGGAAGAGGTTGAGCAGGTTGCCAATCTCTATATCGAGCATATGGCAGTCCAGACCCACAAAGAGGTGGTTGGGGCGGGGCGATTGATACATAGCGGTGAGGTGCATCTCGGTAGCCGAGGTGGTGAAGTGGAGGTCGTCGAGGACGAGTGTGCCATCTTCGACACTCACCGAGCCCTTCACGCCTCGCGCCGAGTCGTTACCAATCAGCGCATCGGCAATATCAACGTCCAATCGGAGCGACACACCCTTGGGCACCATAAATGGCATAGCCTCCTCCGCAGTCTCCTCGGTGAGGGGTGGGGCAGCGTGTTGAGGTGCGGTGTTGCCACTGCCACCCTCGTTGAGTTCCTCCTCGGTGTAGCCTATACCGCTGGTGAGTGCCATCAGCTGGTTGATATCGGTCTGCTGCGACGAGAATTTCAGGTGACCCTGCAACAACTCATCATTGCGTAGGAAGGAGGTGAGGTTGTCCAACACACCCTCCAATCGGAAGTCGGAGCGACCAGCCACCACACGACTATCGACAATGTCGAAACGCTCGGGGGTGAAGGTGAGCGAAATCTCGGGTATCCCGATAGGCATAGGCTCGCCCTCCACAAGCAGGGTGGGGTTGTTGTAGGTTACATTATTTATAGATACCCTACCCGTAGGGTTGAAACGTAGCAGAGGATTCTCCTCCTCGTTGTGGATAATCATCGTTGCCAACATCTCCACCTCGCCGAGCGATGCTCTATGGTCGGGGCCGAGTGTGGCGTCGAGTGCAGAGTTGTCGTAGTGGAGTGTCACCACGGGGCGGGTAGGCTCGTCGGGGTCGGCACGCATAGCCACCGTAACACCCAGATTATCACCCGTAAGCGCCATAGGAGCAGCGTCGGCAGTGACGCTGTCGAAGAGTATGCGCGCGGTGGCCGATGGTATGGTGACGGTGTCGCCTGCGGGGTGGTCTATCTGACCACTGAGCGTGGCGCGTGTGATGCTCGCCTTGTACTCCTGCATCGTGCCCTGCACATTGTCGATTGTGAGGGCCAGATTGGCTGCCAAACGCTCGGTGGGGTTGGCCATATCCACATCACCACTACCCTTGGCGAGTAGTGCGTGCATCTGGTTGCCCGCAAATGCCGACAACTCCTCCCAGCCGAGTGCCAAGTGGGCGAAGGTGTTCTCCGAGGGGTGGGGGTTGGGGAGTGCTATGTGGGTCGTAAGCGACTGAGCTGCAACGTGTAGCGTGTCGTAGTGGAGCGACAGGTTGTTCAGCGCGAGGTCGCCATCTGCTCTCAATTTGTCGTATGCGCCGGCGGTGAGGTCGCTGAGTCGTCCCGCAGCCTTTATCGTGCCGCTGAGAGTGCCCTCGGCCGCCATTGGCAGTGTGTCGGGGAGTAGCCCTGCTGCCTCGGGGAGCGACAGACGGGTAGTCATAGTCAGGTCAGCCACAGGGTCGGCAAGCAGGTTGTCGGCCTTGCCCGATAGCGACAGAGTAGATTGAGGAGTGTGGAGCGATAGCGACTCAATGAGTGCTTCGGCACGCATCTCCTCGCCTGCACGTTGCTCGGCAGTAGCGGTCAGTTTGCCACCTATGTTGCTGATAGGTAGTGGTATGGCGGGGTGTTGCACCGCTCCGTCGGCAATGTTGAGGGTGGCGGTGATGAGTGGCAGCTGGCCCTCGGCCAATCGCCCTTGTGCCTTGATGGTTGCCCCCACTCGGCCCGAAGCGGTGATGTCGCTCACCATCTCCTTCAACGACTCGGGGAGTGCAGCAAGTGTCTTTTGCAAATCTAACTCACTGAGATTGAGCGTCAAGTCGGTATCAATAGCCTCGCCTGCCTTGGACACAGTACCCTCGACTGCGAGTTCAATGAGGTCGGCAAGTGCGAGAGTCGCTCCGTTGAGTGTCGCCACGCCTGCCTCGGCCTTGAAGGGTACGTCGAGCGACAGAGGCCACTCCGAGGCCATCGGGCCTGCCGAGGTGGTGAGCGAAATGGCGCTTACCGCCAAATTCAACTCTCCCCTCAGGCTCTCGCCACGCATCGCACCGCTCAGACGCAGACCAACGTCGGCGAGCTCGGCACTAAGGGTGTCGGGAGTGCTAATATACTTGATATCAACATCTTCGAGTGCTATCTTTTTGAGGTCGGCAGCACTCATCAACTTGCCGAGGTCGAACTCCGAGGGCTCTTCTGCTTTCTCCTCGCTCGGAGGGAATATCGCATAGTTGGTTTCGCCCGACTCGCTCGTGTAGATGTTGATTCTGCCTCTGCTCAGAGTGAGGTCGTGGAGTACTATCTCCTTGTTTTTCAGATATGCGCGGAGGTCTATCGCACCACTCAGCCTGCCTACTGCCAAGAGTGTGTCGGAGGGAGCACCCGCTATCGGATTGGTGACTACAAAGTCATCAACCTGCAACTCCACATTGGGAAACGACGAGAATAGCGACACATCGACCCCGCCCAGCGAGGTGGGTGCGGTGACTATCTTCTCCATCTGCCCCGAGAGTATCGGGGTCAATCGTGCGGGGGTGAGCACAAACCAGCACACCAAGGCAAGGAGCACAATCAGCACTCCGAGCAGCGAGCCGAGGGTGATGCCCGCTATCTTTAAGGTCTTCTTCATAGTAGGCAGATGTTAGCGGCTAACAGGTTGTGCTACTGCACTTTGGAAAAAGTAAAAATCTTCCCGAAACTATCGTGATAGCGGAGTGTGGAGGCGGTGAGCGTTGTCACCGTATAGACCTTGGGCACATTGCCACCCATCACCATAATGTGGATATGTTTGAGCTCGTCGCCTGTGAGGGTCCAGGTAAATCGCTGACCCTCACTCTCGCTCACATCGTCGGCGGTGTCCCAAGTTACACCACTGCCGCCTATGTCGTAGCGGTAGTACTCAGTACCGTTTTTCCAGCGACCATAGAGAAACTCCTCGTCGAAATAATCTTCGCCATCGTCGAGCGAACAGGAGGTCATCAGTGCTCCCATTGCCAAGCCTGCCACCAAGAGCAGTGCCAATCGTTTTACCATATTTTTCATTGTCGTACTATTTTAATCGTTTTGAAATTCTAAAAAGAGCGTTTGCCGATGTAGTCGCAAAGCGAGTAGAGCGCTGTGCGGTAGGGCGAGTCGGGGTAGGTGTCGATCATCGAGCGTGCGGAGGCTATGTAGCTGTCCATCACCTCGGTCGTCAGTCGTACTGCATCGGCGCGCTCGACAAGTGCATAGACCTTGTCGATACCCTCGCCATCGGCGGTGATGTTGCGCACAAGCTCCTTGATTGCGCTCTGCTCCTCGGGCGAGGCCTGTTCGAGGACAATCAGCAGTGGGAGAGTAATCTTGTGCTCTTTCAGGTCGCCGCAGGTGGGCTTACCCGTCTGCGACGAGGGAGCATAGTCGAGCAGGTCGTCTTTAATCTGGAACGCCATACCCAGATTGTCGCCAATCTGACGTGCCACGCCCACTGCCGAGTGGTCGGCACCCGAGGCGAGCGCACCCGCACCACAGCAAGTGCCGAGCAGTGTGGCGGTCTTGCGATAGATGATGTCGTAGTACTTGTCGCGTGTCATATCGAGCGAGTTGCTCACGTTGGTCTGAATGAGTTCGCCCTCGCAGAGTGCTTTGATAGAGCGGGTTATGTAGCTCACGAGGTCGTACTGCCCGCTATCCATACCCGAGGTGAAAGCCTTAGCCAAGATGTAGTCGCCAATCACCACTGCCGAGTGGCTACCGTAGCGGGTGTTCATAGTGTCGGCTCCGTGGCGTATGGCGGCCTTGTCGATAATATCGTCGTGGACGAGTGAGGCGGTGTGGAGCATCTCGACCATCATCGCCACCAGATATGCCCTCTGGGTGACTACCCCTGTGCGGGAGTGGATGTTGGCCATCAGCAGTGCCAATATGGGGCGGATACCCTTGCCGCGATGTTCTATGAGATAGTCAAGCATCTCCGCAATGAAATCCTCCTCGTGCTTGAAGGCCTGGCGGATAAAATCCTCGTAGCGTCTAAGGTCGTCCGACAGTAATTCTCTTATTTGTGAAAGTGTATCCATAATAATGTCTAAGTATAACATACAAATATAGACAAAATAATGGAATACTTCGCTAAAATTTGTAACTTTGCTACCTGATAATTGCAATTAAGAGTTTATGACCACTAAAAGAGATAACCAAACAACTCCCATTTCCCCGAAATCATCATCTCCGCTCCGCAAAGCACTCCCCTACATTGTGGCTGTGGTGCTCTTCTGGGGCCTCTCGGCACTCTACTTCGTACCCCAATACAGTGGCAAGGTGCTGGTGATGCACGATATGGTGCAGTTCGACGGTATGAGTCGCGATGTGCAGGAGCACAATGCACTCTACGACGAAGACCCGCAGTGGACGGGTGCGGCATTTAGCGGTATGCCCTCTTATATGAACTATGTCCGCTTCCCTAAGGAGATTACCCGCGCAAGCTACAAGTTTGCCGCCTTTATGGGTGAGCCTACGGTGATGATTATGATGGCTATGTTGTGCTTCTGGCTGATGCTCCTGATGTGGGGCGTCAACCCGTGGCTCGGCATTATCCCCTCGCTCGCCTACGGACTATCGACCTACTTTATGACAATCATCGGGGCGGGACACATATCCAAGATGTGGGCGCTGGCCTATGCTCCGCTACTGATAGGTGCGGTGGTCTATACCCTGCGCGGAGGCAACAAGCTCTTCGGCTGCTCGGTGGCGGCACTCGCTGCCTCACTACAACTCGGCTACAACCACCCCCAGATTACCTGGTACTTCTGTCTGGTGATTGCCGCCTTCTGGCTTAGCGAACTCTTTTATTCATATAAGGGAAAGACCCTTAAAGCCTTTTGGAAGGCGACCGCAGTACTTGCGATGGCGGCTATGTTGGCAGTAGGCTCTAACTTCGCAACACTCTACTACACAATGCAATACTCGCCCGAGACAACTCGTGGCGGCTCCGAACTTGCCGAGGCAGGCTCGGTGGAGAGCAGTGGTCTCGACTTGGAGTATGCCACCGCTTGGAGTTATGGCAAGATGGAGAGTTTCAATATGTTTATCCCGAACTTGATGGGTGGTGCTTCCGACGGTGGCTTCGAGGCCGACGGTGCTGTGGCTCAGTCGCTCACCCGCTACGGAGCGCGCTCTATGGCGCAGACACTCCCCGCCTATTGGGGTCCGCAGCCGATGACATCGGGTCCCGTTTATATCGGTGCAGTGGTCTTCTTCTTGGCAGTGATGGGACTCATCATCTTGGAGGGTAGGCGCAAATGGTGGCTGCTGGCAGTCAGCATATTGGCGCTATTCCTCTCGTGGGGACACAATATGATGTGGTTCACCGAACTGATGTTCCGCATCGCCCCGGGCTACGACAAGTTCCGCACCGTATCTATGGCTCTTGTTGTCTTGGAGTGGACACTCCCCGTGCTTGCGGCACTGCTCTTGGCGGAGTTGTGGCGAGGCGGTGTGGAGCGCACCCGACTGGACAAGGGTTTGAAGTGGGCAACCATCTCGCTGGGTGGCGTGGCGCTCTTCTTTATCCTCTTCGGTGGCTCTATCTTCGGCTTCTCGGCACAGGTAGATAGCCAACTGCCGACCGATGTGGCGGAGGCTATGCGCACCGAGCGCCGAGCAATGATGAGTGGTGATGCGTGGCGCTCGCTCCTCTTCGTGCTCCTCAGTGCGGCTACCGTGTGGGCCTTCTCGCGCGAAAAAATTGGTCGCCGAGGCCTTGTGGCGATAATGGCGGTGCTCGTGTGTGCCGATATGATACCCGTTGACCTGCGTTTCCTCTCGCACGACGATTTCCAGCCTGCATCGGCAGCGACCATCGAGCCGACAGCGGCCGACTTGGCGATTATGGAGGATCAGGAACTCGGTTACCGTGTGGCCAACCTTGCGGTGAGCACCTTCAACGACGGTACGACGAGCAACTTCCACCGTTCGGTAGGTGGCTACCACGGTGCCAAACTCTCGCGCTACCAAGACCTTATAGACCGTTACCTCTCGTCGCTCAATACCGACATCTGCAATATGCTCAACACCAAGTACTTCATCGTGCCCAACGAGCAGACAGGTGAGCCTGAGCCTATGTTCAACCCCGAGGCAAATGGCGCAGCGTGGTTTGTCGAGTCGATAGATTGGGTGAAGGGTGCAGGTGCCGAGATTGAGCACTTGGGCCTGATGGACAACAAACGTGTGGCGGTGGCCGATGAGCGTTTCCGCTCCGAGGTTAGTGGCCCGATGGGCGATGGCGAGATAGCGCTCACAGAGTACTATCCCAACCGCTTGGTCTATGACTACACCTCCGACGAGGGTGGCGTGGCGGTATTCTCGGAGATATACTACGACAAGGGCTGGACAGCCTACATCGATGGCGAGGAGGCACCCTACTTCCGTGCCGATTATGTGCTGAGGGCTATGGAGTTACCCGCAGGCAGTCACACCGTGGAGTTCCGATTCCGCGCACCTCACTATCCGCTCGTGGCGGGCATCACCCTCACCTTCTCGTGGGTCATCGTGGCCGGCGTAGTGGTGGCAGTGGTGCTGATGATTAGAGATAAACGAAGAACCAATAAAGAAGATGGCACAACAGGAGAACAAGAGGCTTAAACGCAAAGTACGCAACTCATACCTCATCTCAACGGTGAGTATCGCGCTGGTGCTCTTCCTGCTCGGCAGTGTGGGCTACCTCATTATGAATGCCCTGCGCGCCACCGAGCAGATGCAGGAGAGTATGACAATCTATGTGATGCTCGACAGTGAAGTGTCGGCCGATGACGCCAATGCCATAGGCACCCGACTGAGGGCTATGGAGGAGGTGCGCGATGCACTATTCGTATCGAAAGAGGCTGCTGCCGAGGATTTTAAACAATATGTTGGTGGGGATTTCGAGGAGTTTCTCGAATATAACCCACTGCCCGACTCGTGGGAGGTACGCCTAAAATCCGACTACTCCACGCGTGCCGAGGTCGAGAAGTTCGAGAAGGCGGCAATGGCTTGGCAGGGTGTCGATGAGGTGGTCTATCAGAAAAATGTGGTGGAGCAGATTGGTGCTAATATCCGCAGTTTCAACCTGGTGCTCCTCCTCTTTGGCGGCACACTCCTCGTCATATCGCTCATACTGCTCAACAACACTATCCGTGTGAGTATCTTCTCCAAGCGTTACCTTATCAACACGATGAAACTCGTAGGAGCATCTAAGGGTTTCATAATGAGGCCTTTCCTGTGGGATAGCGTGCGTCAGGGGCTCTATGCGGGATTGATTGCCACCGCCCTCTTCATCGCTATGATTGCAGGTCTGAACCGTAAATTGCCCGACGTGATGATGTTGGCGGGCAATATGCCACTGCTCTACATCGTTGGTGCTATGATGGCAGGGGGAGTGGTGATTTCGCTTTTATTTACTACCTTTGCGCTCAACAAATTTATCAATATGAACTCCGCAAGGATTCACCTTTATTAATGTAACAACCTATGGCACAAAAGAATAATACCCCCAAGAAGAGCACTCCTCAGAGCAAACCCCAGCAGGGCGGTGAGGAGAAGATGCCTTTCAGCCGCCGCAACTATATGTTGATGCTCATCGGCTTTGTGGTTATCGTTATCGGTTTCCTGCTGATGGCAGGTGGTGGCAGCGACTCGCCCGACGAGTTTAACTACGCGATGTTCTCGTTCCGCCGCATAACCCTCGCGCCAATCGTCGTATTGGCAGGTTTTGCCTTCGAGATATACGCCATTATGAAGAAGTTCGACAAATAAGAGTAACAACCCAAACAGAATATACAGATGGAAGAGATCTCCGTTCTTGAAGCGATAATCCTTGGCGCAGTACAAGGACTGACCGAATTTTTGCCCGTCAGCAGTAGCGGCCACTTGCAGATTGCCAAAGAGTTGCTGGGCGTGGAACTTACCGACAACATCGCCTTCGACGTGATGATGCACTTGGCGACAGTGCTGAGCACTATTGTCGTACTATGGAGTGCGGTGCGTCGCGTAGTGGTCGGCTTCTTCTCCTTCCGCAAGGGTCCCGATATGACCTATGCGCTGAAAATCATCCTCTCGATGATACCCGTCGGCATCGTGGGCTTCCTGCTCAAAGATAGTTTTAACGCTATGCTTGCCTCGCCCAACATCTTGCTGATTGTGGGTGCTATGCTCCTGCTCACAGCAGGTTTGCTCACCTTTGCGCAGTATGCCAAGCCGCGCGCCAAGGAGAGCATATCGTGGGGCGATGCAGCAATAATTGGTACTGCACAAGCAGTAGCCACAATGCCCGGCCTGAGTCGCTCGGGCACCACCATCGCAACAGGTCTGATTTTGGGTAACAAGCGCGCAGTAGTGGCCGAGTTCTCCTTCCTGATGGTGCTCCTGCCCATCATCGGCGAGAGCTTCTTGGAGATTATCGGTGGCGGTCTGGCAGCCGGCGGCGTGGGTCTGTGGCCTATGGTGGCAGGCTTCCTCAGCAGCTTCATAGTGGGCTGTCTGGCGTGCAAGACGATGATTCGCATCGTCAACCGCGGCAAGCTCATCTACTTCGCCATCTACTGCACCATAGTAGGTCTGATATCCATATTCTCGTGCATATTCTAATATGTATAACATCACCGAACTGACACCCGACTGCGACCTTCACGAAGGGCTTGTACTCAACATCGACAAGCCTCTAAATTGGACGTCGGCAGATGTGGTGCGCAAGCTCAAATACATACTCCGACGCATAGGCTACCGTAAGATAAAGATAGGGCACGCCGGCACCCTCGACCCCCTCGCCACAGGCGTACTCCTCGTATGCATAGGGCGCGCAACAAAGCAGGTAGAGGCCCTGCAAGCGGGACGCAAAGAGTACATAGCCGACGTACAGCTCGGAGCGACAACACCAAGCTATGACCTCGAACACCCCATAGACGCCACATACCCGTGGGAGCACATAACACGCGAGAGCGTCGAAGCGGCCCTGCTGAGCCTATGCGGCGAGCGTGAGCAGATACCACCCGTATATTCTGCAAAGATGATAGAGGGGCGACGTGCATACGAGTACGCCCGCGAAGGTAGCGAGGTAGAGATGCGAAGAGCACATATTAATATATATGGTATAGAACTACTCGACTGCAACCTGCCCAACATACGCATACGCGTGGATTGCAGCAAAGGTACATACATACGCTCACTCGCACGCGAGATAGGCGAAGCACTCAACAGCGGAGCACACCTCACCTCACTCCGCAGAACACGCAGCGGCGACTATACAACAGACAAAGGCATAAGCGTCGAAGACTCTATCCGCATCCTCGAAAGCTTGAAAAAGGAGTAGTGTATTTGTTTTGTCGCTTTTTGTAAAAAGCTCCGCAAAAACTTTTGTACTATTTAGTTTGCGGATTTAGGAGTTACTTTGCAGTAACTACGACAAAAAAGATATATGCAGATGTTCAAGTGAACTTGACATCTGCATATATCTTTTTCATCGTACCCTCTACGAGGGTATCCCCTAAACCCGAAAACACAATTATTACACAAAAAGTCTAATTGGTTTTCCCATAACTCCCATAACTCCCATTATTCCCATTATTCCCATTACTCCCTAACCCTCCTTATCTTCCCTTCAACCCCCTTTTTCAAAAAAATCTACCTTTACTGAAACAAAATCGTAATCACTGCGTAATAATTAAGATTGTTGTTTGCTTTTTCGTTTGCAGACAACAGATTATGGTGTTAGAGAATAATTGAGAAAAATACCAACTATATGAAACTTTCACAGTATAACTACAACTTCTCGACCGATATGTTGGCCAAGTATCCCGCCGACAATCGTGACGAGTCGCGCCTGCTGGTTGTGAACCGCGCAACGGGTGAATTTGAGCACCGTATGTTCAAAGAGATTCTCGACTACTTCGACGAGGGCGACACCTTTATCTTCAACAATACCAAGGTCTTCCCCGCGCGCCTCTATGGCAACAAGGAGAAGACAGGTGCCGAGATTGAGATTTTCCTCCTCCGCGAACTCAACAAAGAACTCAAACTCTGGGACGTGCTCGTAGATCCCGCGCGTAAAATCCGCATTGGCAATAAGCTCTACTTCGGTGAAGATGACCAACTTGTGGCCGAGGTAATCGACAATACCACATCGCGTGGTCGTACCCTCCGCTTCCTCTTCGATGGCGAGTACGACGAGTTCCGCGAGGTGCTCCACCGTATGGGTGAGACCCCTCTGCCCCGTTGGGTGAGGGAGAAGGTTGAGGCTATCGACGAGGAGCGCTACCAGACCGTATTTGCTAAGGAGGAGGGCGCAGTGGCTGCTCCGACTGCCGGTCTGCATTTCAGCAAACACCTGCTCAAACGTATGGAAATCAAGGGTGTAGAGGCTGCCGAGGTGACTCTCCACGTTGGTTTGGGTAACTTCCGTGCAGTAGATGTTGAGGACCTGACCAAGCACAAGATGGACTCCGAGCGCATCATCGTCACCGACGAGGCTGCCGAGAAGGTCAATAGCGCAAAGAGAGCGGGTCACCGTATATGTGCCATCGGCACTACCGTACAGCGCACCATCGAGAGTAGCGTATCGACCGATGGTATGCTCAAACCCTTCGATGGTTGGACCAACAAGTTCATCTTCTGTCCCCACGAGTTCAGCGTGGCCGACTCTATGGTCAGCAACTTCCACCTGCCTTGCTCCACTCAGCTGATGATGGTTGCGGCGTTTGGTGGTCACGACTTGGTGATGGCGGCCTACGACGAGGCTATCAAAGAGGGCTACCGTTTCGGAACCTACGGTGACGCAATGTTGATACTATAAAACTCTATTTTTGCTCCGTTTGGGGCGAAAGCGATTGAATTTTAAGCGAGTTTCTGGACAAAACGGGAAATTTTTATTACCTTTGTACTCTGTTCCAACCAAATAAATAGATGGAAAAGCCGAAAATACTCTATGTGTGTCAGGAGATATTCCCATATCTTCCGGAGAGTCCTATATCGACACTCTGTCGTACGCTTGTGCAAGCAATGCAGGAGAGAGGTGGTGAGATAAGGAGTTTTATGCCCCGCTATGGTGTTATCAATGAGCGACGTAACCAGTTGCACGAGGTAATTCGCCTGTCGGGTATGAACCTCATTATCGACGACAACGACCACCAGTTGATTATTAAGGTGGCCTCTATTCCCTCTGCCCGAGTGCAGATATATTTCATCGACTCCGACGACTATTTTTCGCGTAAAGCCACCTTGCGTGATGCCCAAGGCAAGGAGTTTGATGATAACGACGAGAGAGCGATTTTCTTTGCTCGCGGTGTGTTGGAGACTGTGCGTAAATTGCGCTGGAAGCCCGACGTGGTCCACTGCCACGGTTGGTTCTCGGCGATTACCCCTATCTACCTGCGTCAGATTTTTGCGGACGACCCCCTCTTCAAAGATGTGAAGATTGTCTATACCATCTACGATGAGGATTTGAAAGAGCCGCTCAGTGCGCAGTTGGCCGAGAAACTTGTGAAGGAGGGTGCCGATGGCGAAAAACTTGCCGGAATTGCGACACCTTCATACGAAAACCTGATAAAACTCGTTATTGATAACGCAGACGGTGTGGTATTGGAGAGTGCAAATGTACCTGCCTCAATCACCGACCACATTGCCGCTGCCAACCTCCCCGTGCTGGGTTATATGGAGAAAGATAGCGCGGATTATTTGGATAACTACCGAAAATTTTATGACGAAATCCTTAAATAAGAGAAGACTCTCTATCGGCACTTTGGTTGTGGCGCTCTTTGCTACACTGACCTGCTGTTCGAAGGTCGATGACCAGTTGGGTATCGACTTTATTCCGCCCTACCAGACCTTGCAGGTGGAGCTCGATACCATCACTACCGGTATCAACACCTACCTCACCTACTCCGACTCGATACCTTCGAGCAATATGGGTCTGTCCTATCTGGGTAGTCTGAATAGCAAGACATTTGGTCGTACCAAAATTGGTTCGCTGGTGCAGTATCTGCCTACCTATCGTACCGATACCCTCGAAACGGGTGGCATACGCGAGACTGCCGACTCGGTGTGGATTGTGGGTAATTTCAGCTATGTGGCTGGCGATACTATGCGCAAGCAGACTTTCAACGTCTATGAGGTGACCGGAAATCTCCATAACGATAGCACCTATTTCACCAGCCTCGCTGTTGAAGACTATATCGACCCGACCCCTCTCTTCGCTTTCGATATGGTGGGTAAGCCTGCTGTTAATACCTACGACACCCTCGTTATGCGTGTTGTCAACCAGGAGAAGGCCGACAACTTCTTGGCTCGTCTGATGGCTATGGAGAAACCCTACTACCTGAGTGACTCGCTGTGGCTCTCCAAGCTGAAAGGTTTGTACATTGCACCTGCCGATGAGTCGGTGAAAAATGCAGCTGTCTATATGATGGGTCTGGGTCTGGACGATAACGATAGTTATCTCGCCCTCTTCTCCCACAACTACGACGCTCAGTATCCCACAATTCCGCAGGATACCATCTTGCGTTACTACACCTTCTACGACAATGTAGAGTACTCGCAGAGTGTGTCGCTGACCACCGTTGAGCACGACTACACAGGTACCAATATGCAACCCGTAGGCGATTGGGAGGAGTCGTTGGGTACCCCTTCGGATAAGGTGGCAGTGCAGGGCTTTGCTGGTGTGACAACCACCATCGAGTTCGACGAGAACTTCCTTGCAGCGCTGAACGATATTGTCCCCGAGGGCTATAACGTTATGATTAACAAGGCTAAGTTGATTATGCCTACCGCTTTCCGCACTCCCGAAGTCTATAATGCTGCACCCGAGAGGGTAGGAGCATACGTGCACTACGCAACTAAGGTCGGTATTATCGACTACGATTGGGCATACGAAAATGAGTATGGTGGCGGTATCAACTATGGTGGCTACCTGAGTCGTTCGCACGGTATCTACGAGGCCGACATAACAAGTTATATCCAGCGAGTGTTGGCGGCAGATAATAAGAAGAATCCCCGCATCACCTTCGGAATGCCTGCCTACCACATCTTCCGTGGCGGCGAGATTGAACTCAGCGGCACGGGAGGTGAAAGACCAATACAGTTGGCTCTGACCTATACACTCTATAAGAAATCAAACCAAAAGTAACCCTTTTGGTTTTTTCCTTTTATTGGATAGGCCATTTTAATTGAGATAGAACCTTTTTTTACGAATATATGGCAACTCTTTCTCCCCCAAGAGAGTGAGCCCCAAGAGAAGATATGCGCAAAAATTTAGTTATAGTAGAGTCGCCTGCCAAGGCAAAGACAATTGAGAAATTTCTGGGCGACGAGTTTAAGGTGACGTCCAGCTACGGACATATCCGCGACCTGGACAAGAAGGACTTAGGTATCGACACCGATGGTAACTTCGCACCCCATTATATTATCCCCGACGAGAAACGCAAAGTGGTGAGCGACCTGGCAAAGGCTGCCAAGGCTGCCGAGACCGTGTGGCTCGCATCCGATGAGGACCGTGAGGGAGAGGCCATTGCTTGGCACTTGGCTCAGGTGCTCGGCCTGCCACTCGACAGCACCAAACGTATTGTCTTCCACGAGATTACCAAGAAGGCAATTTTGGAGGCTATCGAGAATCCTCGCACTGTGGATATGAACTTGGTCAACTCGCAGCAGGCGCGTCGTGTCCTCGACCGCTTGGTGGGCTTCGAGCTCTCGCCTGTGCTCTGGAAGAAGGTGAAACCCCAACTCTCGGCCGGTCGTGTGCAGAGTGTGGCGGTAAGACTCATCGTGGAGCGTGAGCGCGAGATTATCGACTTTAAGACTACCTCCTACTATCGCGTGGTGGCTCAGTTTACTGATGTCGAGGGCCACACCTTCCGTGCCGAGTTGGATAAGCGTTTCGATACTGAGGCTCAGGCGCGTGACTTCCTCTCGCGAGTAGCGGGTGGCGAGTTCCGTGTGGTGAGCAGCGAGATGAAACCTGCCGAGAAGGTCCCCGCAGCCCCCTTTACCACCTCCACCTTGCAGCAGGAGGCGGGTCGCAAACTCGGTATGTCGGTATCGCAGACTATGTCGGTGGCGCAGAAACTCTACGAGAGCGGTTTTATTACCTATATGCGTACCGACTCGGTAAACCTCTCCTCGCAGGCTATGGCTGCCGCCAAGAGTGAGATTTTTAAACATTTTGGCGAGGAGTACTATAAGGGTCGTAACTATAAGACCAAGAGCAAGGGTGCTCAGGAGGCTCACGAGGCAATTCGCCCCTCCTATATCGACCGCACTCAGATTGAGGGTAGCACCGCCGAGAAGCGCCTCTATGAGTTGATTTGGAAACGTACGGTGGCATCGCAGATGGCATCGGCCAAGATAGACAAGACCATTATCACCATCGCTATTGGCGGTCAGCCTGAGCGCTTTGTGGCTACGGGCGAGGTTGTTCGCTTCGACGGATTTATGAAACTCTACTCCGAGACCACCGATGAGGAGGTCGAGGGAGCAGAGGGTGGTTTGCTCCCCGTACTTGCCGAGGGCGCACTCCTCGCGTATAGCGAGATTACCGCTACCGAGCGTTTCACTCAGCCCCCCTATCGTTATAGCGAGGCTATGCTGGTGAAGAAGATGGAGGAGTTGGGCATTGGTCGTCCTTCGACCTATGCGCCCACCATCACCACCATCATCAACCGTGGCTATGTGCTCAAACGCAACATCGACGGTGCGAAGCGCAACTACCGTCGTATGACCTTGGTTGGCAATAAGATAGCAGAGAAGACTTTGCAGGAGAGCTATGGTAAGGAAAAGGGTCGTCTGACCCCTACCGATATTGGTATGTTGGTCAACGACTACCTCGCCGAGCAGTTCAAGGATATTATGGACTATAACTTCACCGCCAACATCGAGAAGCAGTTCGACGAGATTGCTTCGGGTGGCAAGCAGTGGACCGAGATGCTCGGTGAGTTCTACTCGCCTTTCCACAATACCGTAAACGAGGCACTCGGCACCCAGCCCAAGCAGGGCCACGGTGAGCGCGACCTCGGCATTGACCCCGCAACGGGTCAGCGTGTGATAGCCCGCATCGGTCGCTTCGGCCCTATGGTACAAATAGGTGGTGATGAGGGTAGTAAGGCACGTTTTGCCAGCCTGCGCAAAGACCAACTCATTGCAACCATCACCCTCGAAGAGGCGCTCTCGCTCCTCTCGTTGCCCCGCACGGTGGGTAGTGTCGATGGCGAAGAGGTGGTTATCGGCGTGGGTAAGTTCGGTCCTTATGTGCGTTATAAAGGTGGTTTTACCTCGCTCGAAAAGGGCGACGACCCCTATACCATCACCTTCGAGCGCGCTATGGAGTTGGTGAACAACAAGGCTGCACGCGACAAGGCCGCCAAAGAGCCTATCAAGACCTTCGACTTGGAGCCCGACTTGAAGGTGCTCAACGGTCGCTATGGTCCCTACATCGCCTACAAGGGTAAGAACTACCGCCTCCCCAAAGGGAAAGACCCCGTGTCGCTTACATTGGAGGAGTGCCGCGAGATTGTGAAACAGAAGTAGTTGTGGCAGATACCATAAAACAAACGCCGAGTGACACTGTCACTCGGCGTTTGTTTAGATACGATTTGGCTTAGATACTAATATCCAAAATCTCAAACTTCATCACGCCAGCGGGAGCAACCACATCAACGGTCTCGCCCTTCTTGTGGCCGATGAGTGCCTTGCCGATGGGGGTACCCACCGAGATTTTACCCTCTTTGAGGTTGGCCTCCTGGTCGGATACAAGGGTGTAGGTCACCTCCTTCTTGGTGGCCACGTTGCGGAGGTGTACGCGGCTGAGAATCTGCACGCGGCTGGTGTCCACGCGGCTCTCGTCGAGTATGCGCGAGTTGGCGAGTGTCATCTCCATCTGTGCAATCTTGGCTTCGAGGTTACGCTGTGCCTCTTTGGCGGCATCGTACTCGGCGTTCTCCGAGAGGTCGCCCTTGTCGCGTGCCTCGGCAATAGCATCGGCAGCGCGCGGACGCTCCACTGCACGCATATACTCCAACTCTGCTTTCAGTTTGTTATAACCATCTTTGGTCAGATAAACGGTCTCCATATATCTCTCTTTATGTTGTTTTCTAATAACGCAAAAAAATTAAGAATCCCGACCGTGTAGCCGGAACCCTCGCATTTGTTTTACACAACAAAGGTACCACTATTTTTCAGAAAATCAAACTTTTTGCCTCTTTTTTTGCTCTCGGCGGGCACAACCGCTTAGAGCAGTGGGCTGAACAGACGAGCCACCGATTCATAGACTCCGTGCAGGTCGGGACGAGCCTCCCATATATCAAGTGTGATGGGGCGACTATCCTCCAAGTCGGCCATAAAGTAGCCGGTCAACTCCTCGGCAATCTTCGGGTCGTACATCAGTGCTGTCACCTCGAAGTTATCCTCAAAGCTGCGTATGTCGAGGTTGGCAGAGCCCACGGAGCAGAACTCTCCATCGATGATGATGAGTTTGGAGTGGTTGAACCCCTTCTCGTAGAAGTATATCTTTACGCCAGCCTCCAAGAGCTCGCCAACGTAGGAGCGACTTGCCCAATAGGTAAGCTTGCTGTCCGAGCGACTCGGCAAGATGATTCGCACATCCTTGCCACTGAGCGATGCCACCTTCAAGGCGGTGAGAATAGCCTGATTGGGAAGGAAGTAGGGTGTGGTCACATATATCGACTTGCGCGCACTGCCAATCGCCGCGAAGTAGGACTGCATAATCGCCGCCCAGTCGGAGTCGGGACCGGAGTGGATAATCTGCAATGGCGAAGAGTCGGTGACGGTCGGCTTCGGGTAGTACTTGGGGTCTTTGAGCCATTGGCGCTCACTCACGAAGTACCAATCGGTGGCGAAGAGCAACTGCATACTCGTCACTGCCTCGCCCTCAATACGGAGGTGAGTATCGCGCCACGGTCCCATCTTCGTACCGTGTATGTAGCGGTCGGCCACGTTGATGCCGCCCGTGAATCCTATCTTACCGTCGATGATGGCTATCTTGCGGTGGTTGCGGTAGTTGGCTTTGCTACTGAACCACGGGAAGAATACAGGCATAAAGCGACGCACATCAATGCCCTGTCGGCGCAACTGCTTCACACGCTTATATTTGAGGCTCCAACTGCCCACATCGTCGTAGATTAGTCGCACCTCCACGCCTGCCGCAGCACGCTCGGCAAGCAACTTACACATCTGCGAGCCGATGTCGTCGTACTCAAATATGTAGTACTCCAAGTGTATCGACTCCTTGGCCGAGCGTATCGCCTCGAAGAGCGCCTCGAAGGTGGCTTGGCCATTGTTGAGTATATCGACCTTGTTGTGGAGTGTGAGCATCGACTTGTTGTTGTTGAGCAACAAGGTGATGAAGGATTTATTGCGTGCAATTGTTTCGCCTACATTGTATTCGGGATTGGCCAGATATTGGAGCTGGGTGTTGCATAGCGAGTCTATCTGCACCAAGTCCTCTATCTCCTTGCGGTTGAAAAGTTTCTCCTTGCGGTGGTTGCGGCCCACTGCCACGTAGAGCACCACACCACCGATGGGGATTAGGCATATCACCAAAATCCACGCGAGGGTCTTGACAGGGTCGCGACGGTCGTGGATAATCGCTACGATGGTGAAGAGTGCCACCGAGAGATAGATTACCGATAGTATGGTTTGCAGAATAATCATCTTCCTCTCTGCGCCCTCATTAGAGGTGGGGCTTACGTACAAACAAATCTAAGAAAACTTTCAAAACATACCAAATTTTTACCCATATACAACACTATTGTAACCAAACAGATAGTGCATAGAGGGTGTTTGGTGGGTGCTTTTCCCGAGAGTTTAGGCACAATAAATGATATCCTCTCTTTCCCCTGCCCAATGTCGGGCAGCGACAAAATTCTGCTATTATGAAAAAGTATATCCTCCTCTGTCTGCTCCTCGCCTCGGTGGGCGTCAATGCCTTGGGTCAGGTGCGGCTCGGCTTGCGCGGCGGTGCTGTGACAAGCGTCTATCAGTTTGAAGAAGAGATGATTGACGGGCTGTTGGTGCGCCCTGTCAGCGGTAGCCAGATGGGTTATCAACTCGGCTTGGTGTTGAGGCTGACCGTGCCTAACCTGATACACATACAGCCCGAAATTAATGTGTCGTCGCGCGACTACGACTTCACTATCGATGGCCCCGATGGCATCTATCCGCGCGGTAGGGTGGCTGTCAAGCGGTTGGAGATGCCGGTGACTGCTGGTGTCAACCTCGGCCCACTGCGCCTCTTTGCTGGGCCCGTCTTTATCCTGAGCCAGTCGCAGGAGACCAATTTGAAGAATATGTATGGACTCGACGTGGCTTTCGACGATAGCGATGTGGCGCTCGTGGCGGGCATAGGACTCGACGCTAAGCAGTTCTTTGTGGATATCCGCTACACCACCTTCCGCGACAATCCCACCGCTCTCTACTCCCGCTACAATCAGACCCAATCTGTCCGTACGACCAAAGACTTCACGGTGCAATACTCGGTTGGTTTCTTCTTCTAATCCGAAGGCAGGGGGTGGACTAATAAGCGATAGGCGTGGACAAACTTTGTCTATCCACGCCTATTTCTATTTTGCTATGCCGCTATCGCTCGACATCGCCCTCCCAGCTGATAAAACCTTCGTTTAACTCCACCACTTCGTAGCCATCGACGATAATTCGCTCGGCGGCCTCCTTGCTACGTCGTCCGCCGCGGCAATAGACCGCAACGCGGCGCGACTTATCGAGCGATGATATGCGCTCGTCGAAGTCGGGACTATTGATGTCGATATTGATTGCGCCCGGAATATGCCCCTCGGCAAACTCCTCGGGAGTGCGGGTATCGATAAGTTGAACATCCTCCTCGGCAATTACCGCCGCAAACTCCTTTGTGCTGAGCGAATCATATCCTCTATTATTGCAACCGGTTACAAGACCAGCTAAGAAAAACAGACTAATCATAATAGTTCTCATATCATCCTATATTTTGAAAGGTTACTAATGTTATCTCACTGAACAAAAATAATACAACCTTATTATATTTGCAAATAGTATAAGAATTAATGATAGTATCATAACATTGCATTATAGCAAAAAAAAGAACGAAACCTTTCGGCTTCGTTCTATCGTACTCCATACAGGAATCGAACCAGTATTTGCAGAATGAGAATCTGCTGTCCTAACCGTTAGACGAATGGAGCATTAACCACCACTTATCTCAGTTGTGTAGCACAAAAGTATATACTTTTTTTGAAACTACCAAACATTTTGCTGCAAAATATATGCAAAAATTTTCTTCAAAACACTATTTGGCTGTAAATCACCATAATATATTTTCGAAAAAAATGTTCGGTCAGGGCGCTACACCACCGCAGGTGGTCCTATGGGGCGTTACTCTGCCGAGTGCTCCTGATCGTCAACGAGGATGCGACCGCAATACTCGCAGATAATCACCTTGCGGCTCTGGCGAATCTCGCACTGGCGCTGGGGAGGAATGCGGTTGAAGCAACCACCACAAGCGTCGCGCTTAACGGTAACAACAGCCAAACCGTTGCGCACGTTGCCACGGATGCGGGTGTAGGCGGTGAGCAGACGCTCGTCGATGCGCTCGCGTGCAACTGCTGCCTGAGCCTCCAACTCCTCGATATCCTTTGCGGTCTCGGCGTCGATGCTATTCAACTCGGCACGCTTAACGTCGAGGTCGGCCTTGCGCTCGGAGAGGGTCTCCTCAGCCTCGGCTGCAAGCTGCTTCTTCACCTTAATCTCGGCGGTGTAGCCCTTGATGTGCTTCTCGCAGAGCTGGTTTTGAAGGTCCTGATACTCAATCTCTTTCGAGAGCGAGTCGAACTCGCGGTTGTTGCGTACATTGCGCTGCTGCTCCTCGTACTTGGCAATCATCAACTTGTTCTGCTCGATCTCCTCCTTGCGCTGCTTGATGAGCATATTGAGCTCGGAGATCTCGGAGTTGATGTTGTCGAGGCGGGTTTGCAGGCCTGCTACCTGGTCTTCGAGGTCCTGAACCTCCATAGGAAGTTCGCCCTTAACCTTGTTGATTTCGTCGATTTTCGAGTCGATTTTCTGCAAGTCGTAGAGAGCAGTAATCTTCTCTTTCATAGTGAAATCTACACTATCGCTACTCTTCTTAGTTGTTGTAACCATATCTTTATATCAAATAATTAATCCAATTTCGGGAACTGTTGCTCTTATGGAGGGCAAAAGTAGTTATTTTTTTTCTAATTATATCAAATAAAATTTCAATTGCGCAATACTCGCTTTCAAAGTGGCCTATATCGGCGATTGTCAGCTCCCTGTCGGCGTCGGCAAAGTGGTGATAACTGAAATCCGAAGCGATGTAAATCTGTGCTCCCGCTCGGCGTGCCTGCTCCATCAACGAACTGCCGCTGCCACTGCAAATTGCTACGCGACTCACAGGCTCGGAGTGTAGGTCGCTATGGCGCACCACAGCCAGCCCCAGACGCTCCTTCAACTTGCGCAACACCTCGATAGGCTCCATCGGCTCGGCAGTTGTGCACACCACGCCGATACCCACCTCGTCGCTCTCGGGGTTGGGTTGCAGGGTGGCCTCCACCTTCAAGTCGAGCAGTCGGGCGAGGTAGTGGCTTGTACCCACCTCGGGTGCACTGTCGAGATTGGTGTGGCAGGCGTAGAGGGCAATGTCGTGCTTGATGGCCTTGGTGACCACACGCTCCACCCACGAACTACCCGTCAGGCGCTTGATAGCCTTGAAGATGATGGGGTGGTGGGCAATAATCATACCCGCACCCAACGCAATGGCCTCATCGACAACCTCTTCGGTGATATCTACACAAAGGAGCGCCGAACTAATCTCCGCCTCGGGGTTGCCCACAATCAGCCCTGCATTGTCGTAGGACTCCTGCCAACGCAGGGGTACCACCTCCTCGATAGCGGCTGCAATATCTTTTACGCGTGTCATATCGGGTACTCTTTTTTAGAACAATGTCTGCTCCACAATTCGTCGTTCAGACTTTTTCTCCTCCTTTTTTACCTCCGTCTTGGGGGCAATCTCCTCCTCGGGGAACATCGCCACCTCCACAAACTTGGGCTTCTTGTCTGCCTCCTCCTCGGCGGGAGCGGCCTCCTCGGCGATTGGCTCAGCTACCTCCTCAATCTCCTCTTCCTCGGCAACCTCTTCTTCGATATCCTCCTCTGCAAGACTCTCTGCAACCAACTCCTCAATCATAGTATCTATCTCTCTCTGAGCGGTGATAGTTTCCTCAATAGCGTAGTCGTCAGCCTCGTCGAACTCGGCCACCACATTTTCTTCGCCACCCAGCTGAGTGCGCAGCTCCACCAACATCGAGCGGATATGTTGCAGGTGTTCCACAACCTCCGCCTCGCGCATAATACCGTCGGGATTTTGGCGCAGACGTTTGTCGGCACCCGCAAGGGTCATACCCTTCTCCTTGACAAGGTGGTAGATAAGTTTGATGTTGTCCACATCTTTCGGGGTGTACATACGGTTGCCCTTCGAGTTGCGCGAGGGGCGCAAGATGCGGAACTCGTTCTCCCAATGGCGTATGAGTGAGGGCTTTACACCGAAAATCTCACACACCTCGCCCATCGAGTAGTAGAGTTTGCCTTTGGCGTGTACTATATCTTTCATTAGCGTGAGGATATTTTGCGCTAAGATAAAGAAAAATTGGGTTTTTCACAAACTATAAAAAATGTTACCTTTGTCGCGAAATTATTTGTGATAGAGATGATGTATCAACCGATGGAGATTATTAAGGGTTGCGTGGTGCGTGGCAACGGACTCGGACACGGTTTTGGGTTCCCCACAGCCAACATCGAGCCCCTCGTTGAGCCTACCTCACCCGACGGTGTATATATGGCCGAGATTGTGGTTGACGACGTGCGCCACGGTGCGGTGGTCAACATAGGTCGCAGCCCCTCGGTGGTGTTGGCCGGCCGACGCAGAGTGGAGGCTCATATCCTCGACTTCCGTGGTGATATCTATGGCCGAAGAGTGGAACTGCACCTCTTGAAGTTTCTGCGCTCGGAGCGGAAATTCTCTTCGCGCGAGGAGTTGGTGGCACAGATTGCCGCCGACCGCGATCTTGCGCAAATGCTCTACATCTCCCAATTTGTCAATAAATTGTAAATAGATAAACGTAAAAAAATGGAAAAATTTTTGGATACTACTTTGAAGTATAAGGTAGCCGATATGTCGCTCGCCGATTGGGGACGCAAGGAGATTGAGGCTGCCGAGTTTGAGATGCCCGGACTGATGGCACTCCGCCGCAAATATGGCGAGCAGAAGCCCCTGAAAGGCGTACGCATTATGGGCTCGCTCCATATGACTATCCAGACCGCAGTCCTCATCGAGACCCTCGTTGAGTTGGGTGCTGAGGTGCGCTGGTGCAGTTGCAACATCTTCTCCACTCAGGCCCACGCCGCAGCCGCTGTCGCTGAGCGTGGCGTGTCGGTATTTGCGTGGAAGGGTGAGTCGCTGCCCGAGTATTGGTGGTGCACCGCTATGGCACTCTCCTTCCCCGAAGGTAAGGGTCCCCACCTCATCGTGGACGATGGTGGCGATGCTACCCTGCTGATTCACAAGGGATATGCTGCCGAGAACGATGCCACTACCCTCGACGCTCCCACCTCCTCCTACGAGGAGAGCGTGGTGGTCGATACCCTGCGTCGCTGCTTGGCCGAGGAGAACGGTAAGTGGCACAAGGTGGTTGAGGAGTGGAAAGGTGTGTCGGAGGAGACCACCACAGGTGTTCACCGTCTCTACCAGATGGCGGCACGTGGCGAGTTGCTCGTGCCC
>JAFXAY010000036.1 GCA_017521965.1 Tidjanibacter sp.
AAATAGAGATATAGAGTTTGTTCAAGTAAACTTGACAACTCCATATCTCTATTTCATTTGTACTCTCTTCGAGAGTATCCCCTAAACCCGAAAACAAAAATGTTATACAACAAGTTTAAATGGCATCTCTTATTTTTCCCATAACTCACATAATTCCTATTATTCCCTAATCTCCCTAAGTTCCCTAACACTCCCTAAGTTCCCTACAAAAAAAGAGCAGTATCGAACTGCTCTTTTTTATCATTTTGAACTTTGAATTCCAAAAAAGTCATATGGCTGAGGGATTTTTAGGCGAAGGGGTTTGGGAAGCCGCGCAGCATACTTGCTGTATGTAAGCGGTTTCCCAAGCCCCTTCAACACCAAAATCACCAGCCAGATGATCTTTTTATTTTACTCGTCGTTAGAGTCCTCAATAGCATCCCCCTCACTCGGCACGATATAAATATCGAATATCAGGGGTTCGAAGGGTTGAATCTCGGTACTTACAATACCGTCGTCCTCCAACTCCTCATCCTCGGTCGAGGAACTACCGCCACCCATACTACCATAGAGGTTATTGTAGTAGAGCATATCGTAGTAGTTGTTATAGTAGTTACCGTAGCCATAGCCGCCATAACCACCATAACCGTAGCCACCGCCATAAGCACCACCGTAGCCGCCGCCATACATAGCGTTCATATAGTAGATGTAGTTGATATAGTCGTAGTACGACAGGTCGGTACTTGTTGCGCTACTCGAACTGCTCGATGCAGCAGCACCCTGAATGCCATAACCGTAGGCCGACACAAAAGCTACGCGGAAACGATCGCCGAAGCAGGCATTTTTAACCGCAATCTTCCAGCCCTCGATAACGCTCACGGTATCGCCCACGATGTCGGAGGCTTTGAGTTCCAGCGGGCCCTCATTGATGATACGACCATATACTCTCTCCTGCACGGAGTCGATGTTGGTATCGAAGACAAAACCGTCCAAGAAACGACCGGTGTAGTAGATTTTAACGGTCGAATCGGGCAGGTTCGACACCGAGTCGCGTGACATCGGATAGGGAGGCAAGAGCTGCATATAGAAGTGGGACTTGATGGTATCCTTAGGCTCCAAGCCCCAATTCTTCAACACATAGTCATCGACAGCCTTCTGCTCAGTGATGATAGGGTCGGCCTCGAAATCGACCAGGGTAAAGCTGTCGATAATGACGGGCAACTGAGCCTGCAACTTATTCTGGCCGCCATAGCCCACATCGTCGCTAAATCCTGTTGCGCCATAGGCGTAGGTCGAGGAGAGGTAGAGGCGCACGATATCGCCACGACGCATCTTCTGCAATGCCTCATACTGACCCTCCAACATAGTCACGTTGGGGTCGTTCATATAGACGAGTTGCGGGGAGTAGTGGGTAAAGGGGGTGTAGGTACCCTCGATCTTTGCCACCTGCTCATCGCGGGTGTTCACCACATTACCCGACAGGGTCTTGGTGGTATATTTCACCCTCACCCAGTCGCCAATCTCAACCAGGCTGTCGTTCTGGTTGGGATTGCGATGAATCCACTCGATATACATATTATCGTTGCACTTCTCGGCATTGGGGGCGTATTGCTGCACCCACGCAGCCAAGGAGATGTTCTCCGCCTCGGTGTAGGTCATAAGTTCCTGACGAGCACACGAGAAGATACTCAGCGCCACAACAGCACTCACAACGAGTGTACGTAATTTAAACTTCATAGTCTGACTCTATTTATCTATTTTTTCAACTTTCACCAAAAACATCAGTGCCGAATTCTTTGACACAGCACCCACCTCTTCGTCGCCATAGCCGAGGTCGGAGGTGATAAACAGTTGCAGGGAGTCGCCCTCGCAACAGTTACCTAACGCATTTTCGATACCTTTTATTATAGTACCATCGCCCAACTTCACACGCTTCGGCTCAAACGACCAATACTCGGTGTTGAGTCCCTCGTCGTCGGAGAGCAGGTACTCCCACGAGGTGGTAAACAACCCCTTGGGCGAACTCTCGAAGAGGAAGCCTGCATAGTTGAAGGTGAGCGAGTCGCCACGCTGTGCTACTCGGCTCTGGTCGCCCTCGGCGAGGACCACCTTGTAGGTGCCCCCCTCGTTGGTGTAGTCGAGTTGCTGGCTGGTGAGGTACTTCTCAATCAGTTCCTCCTGCTTCACCAGATAGTCGTCGCTCTCGCCACACGAAGCAAACGCCCCACACAGCGACCACGCAACAACCAGATATGCAACCCAACGTTTCACCCTCTACTACTTACCGTGGCAATGTTTGTACTTCTTACCCGAACCGCAGGGGCAGGGATCGTTACGACCCACCTTCTTCTCGACGTGTACTGGTGCGGGTTTGCTCTTGTCGCCCTGACCTGCCGCAGCAGCAGCCTGCATACGGGAGGCGTGGAGGCGGTTTACATCGACCTTAGCGCGGCTCTGCTGTTGCTGCTTCACACGCTCCTCCTGATTCTCGCGCACGGGGATATAGCCCTTGCCAACCACCGAGAGTACCTCGCGGTTGATCTTCTCCAACATCTGGCTGAACACCTCGTAGGATTCGAGTTTGTAGATCAACAGCGGGTCTTTCTGCTCGTAGGTAGCATTCTGTACGCTGGTACGCAGGTCGTCCATAGCGCGGAGGTGCTCTCTCCAATTATCGTCGATAGTGGTGAGCATCACAAGTTTGGTAAATACCTTATACACCTCGGCACCATTGGTCTCGATAGCCCTCTTCAAGTTGACGGGTACGTTGTAACCCAAGATACCGTTGGTCATCGGCACATAGATATTCTCAATCTGGTCACCCTGCTTCTCGTAGATACTCTTCAACACGGGCATTGCGGTCTGTGCTGCTGCCTGAGCGCGACGGTTGTAGCTCTCGGTGATATCCTTAATCACCAACTCTACCAACTCGCCTGCCTCGGCCTTCTTGTAGGTGCTCTCGTCGAACGAGGGTTGAACAGCCACCTGACGAATCAACTCGAAGGAGAAGTCCTCGAAGTTGATACCCTTGTTGTTCTCAACAAAGCTCTCGGCAAAGTCGCACAACATATTGTTGAAGTCGATCTCCACACGCTCACCATAGAGTGCGTGACGACGCTGGGTGTAGATTACGGTACGCTGCGAGTTCATCACATCGTCGTACTCCAACAGGCGCTTACGAACACCGAAGTTGTTCTCCTCGACCTTCTTCTGTGCGCGCGCCACAGCCTTCGACATCATACCGGCCTGAATAGCCTCGCCCTCCTGGATACCCATCTTGTCCATCATCGATGCCAGACGGTCGCCACCAAACAGACGCAGAAGATCGTCCTCCATCGACACGAAGAAGAGCGACGAGCCGGGGTCACCCTGACGACCCGAACGACCACGCAACTGGCGATCGACGCGGCGGCTCTCGTGGCGCTCAGTACCGATGATGGCCAGACCACCAGCCTCCTTCACCTCGGGGGTGAGCTTGATATCGGTACCACGACCTGCCATATTGGTAGCAATGGTCACCTGACCTGCACGACCCGCCTCGGCAACAACCTGTGCCTCCTGGGCGTGCTGCTTAGCGTTCAGCACGTTATGCTTGATGCCGCGAATCTTCAAGATGCGGCTCAAAAGTTCCGAAACCTCCACCGAGGTAGTACCTACCAGCACGGGGCGGCCCTCGCCTACCAGACGGACAACCTCATCGACCACTGCGTTGTACTTCTCGCGCTTGGTCTTGTAGAGGATATCGTCCATATCGTTACGCAAGATCGGGCGGTTGGTGGGGATAACCACAACATCGAGTTTGTAGATACTCCAAAACTCGCTTGCCTCGGTCTCGGCAGTACCGGTCATACCTGCCAACTTGTGGTACATACGGAAGTAGTTCTGCAAGGTGATAGTCGCAAAGGTCTGAGTAGCAGCCTCAACCTTCACGTGCTCCTTAGCCTCGATAGCCTGGTGCAGACCGTCGGAGTAGCGACGACCCTCCATAATACGACCTGTCTGCTCATCGACAATCTTAACCTTGTTGTCGATAACCACATACTCAATATCCTTCTCGAACATTGCGTATGCTTTGAGCAGCTGGTTGACGGTGTGTACACGCTCCGAGCGGATAGCGTAGCTATTGATAAGTTCGTCCTTGCGGGCAGTCTTCTCCTCTGCCGATGCCTCGCTCTTCTCGATAACTGCCACCTCCGAGCCGATATCGGGCAAAATGAAGAAGCCATCTTCGCCCACTGCCTTCGAGAGGAACTCGTGGCCCTTATCGGTGAGCTCTACGGTATTCATCTTCTCCTCAATCACGAAGAAGAGCTCGTCGGTAATCTCGGGCATACGACGGTTGTTGTCCTGCATATAGATAGCCTCCGTCTTCTGCAAGAGCACCTTGATACCCTGCTCGCTGAGGAACTTAATCAGTGGCTTATACTTGGGCAGACCCTTCTGAGCACGCAGCAGCAGGATGCCACCCTCCTCGGTATTACCCTCGGCGATGAGTTTGCGCGAGCGAGCCAAGAGGTCGTTCACCATCTGGCGCTGCATAGTGTAGAGGCGCTCCACGAAGCCACGATACTGGTCGAAGAGCTGGTCCTCGCCCTTAGGCACGGGACCCGAGATAATCAGAGGGGTACGGGCATCGTCGATCAACACCGAATCGACCTCATCGACAATGGCGAAGTGGTGCTTACGCTGCACCAAATCCTCTGCCGAAATCGACATATTGTCGCGCAGGTAGTCGAAACCGAACTCGTTGTTGGTACCGAAGGTGATATCTGCCAAGTAGGCTTTGCGACGAGCAGCCGAGTTGGGCTGGTAGTTGTCGATACACTCTACCGACAGACCGTGGAATTGGTACATCGGGCCCATCCACTCCGAGTCACGCTTTGCCAGATAGTCGTTCACAGTTACCACGTGAACGCCCTTGCCTGCAAGTGCATTGAGGAACACGGGAAGGGTTGCCACTAAGGTCTTACCCTCACCGGTTGCCATCTCGGCGATTTTACCGGTATGCAGTACCACACCACCAAAGAGCTGGCAGTCGTAGTGGACCATATCCCAAGTGATGAGGTTACCACCCGCCATCCACTGGTTTTTGTAGATTGCCTTGTCGCCCTCGATGGTGACAAAGTCTTTGGTGGCCGCCAAGTTGCGGTCGAAGTCGGTAGCGGTCACCTCAACGGTCTGGTTCTCTGCAAAACGACGAGCAGTCGATTTCATAATAGCGAAAGCCTCGGGCAGAATCTGATCGAGTTTCTGCTCAATCTTCTCGTCGATACGTTTTGTAAGGTCGTCAATCTCCTTGGAGTGGCGCTCTTTGTCTTCGAGAGTGGTCTCGGGCTTTTCAAGTATCTCTTTGAGATATGCGATGCGGTCTTCGTCCTCCTGAATGAAGTCGCGAATCTGCTGACGAAGTGCAGCACTACGCTCACGCAGAGCGTCGTGCGAAAGTGCATCTATCGAAGGATATACTGCCAAAATCTTCTCTACATAGGGCTCAACAGCCTTGCGATCCTTGTCGCTTTTGGTACCAAAGAAGAGTTTTAACAGTTTAGAAACTATGTCCATATCGTAAAGTATTAAAATATAACCTGCAAATATACTCTTTTTTATCCGATCTCACACAATGTTTTTCGAAACTTTCTTACTAAACAGAGTCTTTTTTATCTATTTTCTCCCATAACAGAATTTACCCACCTCACACTCGTCACATCTGCCGGCCTCGCAATAGCAGGTCGAAAGTTGCAGAAGTGCCTGAGAATCAGTTGCCGAATTCATCGGGACATCATAACCCGTCCAGAATCGGGTATATTTGTTACTCTCGGCGCGCAGCGATTCGAGCAACTCGATAGCCTGGTCGCAAAAGTGCTGCTTGCCCAACTCGCGACCGTAGGCGTAGAGGAAGGGGACCACAACATTGATGCCCAACATATTTGCCTTGGTGCGCCCCACCCTCGGAGCACCTCCATCGGCACTTGTCGCCCTGCACCACGCAGCCCAATAGTCGGAGCAGGCAACATCGAAAATCTGATATACATCGTCGGCTTTCCTACAAGAGAAAACCCTATCAATCAGCAGATTATTATTACTGATAATAGCGGTTAGTTGCGAGAGGCGGACCAATGGGTGAGTCGATGGGTAGAGGCTGCTGTATCGCCAATCTCCGTAATAGAGTGGCGGACGGAGTTGGTATTTGTGTTGCAGGTACTCATAGTCGGCCATCAACTCACGACAATAGTTGTCGAGCAACCTACCCTCCAACAATCCCGACGCACCCACAAGCATCGCTTCGATATGCCCTCTGTCGGCATACTCGCGCTCGCAGATGCGGCTGGTCACAGTGCGTGCTATCGTCGCCAACTGCGCCCTCGTGTCGGCACTACCGATGTAGCGAAAGAGCAGGACGTGAAAGACCTGTACCCAATCCTTGCACTCGTCGTAGTAGGCAAGCATATCGTTGGCCTTACGGTGCAGACGCTCAATCACCAACCTCTCCATCAGGTAGCAACGATGCACCGGATTCATATCGGCCAACCCACTCGCACAGGCAACTTGTCGAAGATTATCTACCGCCATTTTTATTGTTTGTTATTCTATTGACTCAGTGCATTTTAGCACCAATTAAAAAGCACCGAGGAGGCAACCCACAGTGGCTACTCTCCTCGTACTTTATGACTCAATTATCTGTTATCGCTCCCTGATATCAACTCGGGGATTGTTGTCGGGCACAAAGGCCACGCCCTGCTGGAAATACTCCTCCAAAATGGTGGTCACCAACTCCGAAACGCCAATCGGCATAGGACGCTCGAAGTTGTAGGTGCTGTGGATATAGTCGGCCAGCACAACGGTATATTTCTCCTTTGCAGGGTAGATTTTGTAGTCGAAGATAACATCCACCGCATCGCCCTTCTCGTCGGTCAACACGGTATAACTCAGGCCCGAAGGCAGCAGGTCGCGCGAGTGGGACTCCTTGGGGTTGGTAGTGTCGTTGAACTTATTCATAATCAGAGTTTTCAACTCCGCCAACGACATCTCAACCATCACACCGCGACTCTCGAAGGGGTCAACCTCGAAGACCTTGGCGCGAACAATATCGCCCGCCTCAAAACCATCGACACGCACACCGCCCTGATGGTAGAAGGCGAAGTCACTCTTCATCTCCTTGCGGAGCAGGTCGCTCAGCAGATTAGCCACACCATTTTTGTCGGCCGCAACAGCCACCGAGCCAACCACCTCTTTCATCGTCGGCACGTCGTAGTAGGCCTCGATAATCGGCAGCCACTTCTCGGAAGGGGTAAGCTCCGAGGTGGGCACAAGGTGGTTATCTATCGACAGAATCTTCTTGCCACGCATCTTGATAGTGGTAACACCTATGTTTCTCAGGCTCTTACCTGTCTGGGTTACCAGAGTTGTGCCCATCATCTCGCCCTCGGGAAGCACGGTGTGGGTGTGGCCACCGACGAGGATATCCATCTCGGGCAGGGCCTCAACAAGTTGCGGGTCCATATCGTAGCCGAGGTGCGAGAGGCCAATCAGCACATCGCAACTATCGGCCAGAGGTCGGAGCGATGCGGCAGTGGCAAACACATCGGGGAAATTGGTACCCTCGAAGATATAATCCTCACCGTCGGGGTGGCCATTATTGAAGTTGGTCACAAAGCCCGCGAAGCCAAACTTCACGCCACCTATCTCCTTGATAACGTATGGCTTAGGCTGAGCCAGAGCGGTAGTACCCGTATTGATATTTGCGCAGACAATCTCGAACTCGGCCTCGCTGTTGCGCTTGTTCAGCACCTCCAATCCGCGGTCGAACTCGTGGTTACCGAGGGTCACCACATCGTACTCCAAGGCGTTCAGCAACTCAATCATCGGCTGACCGCTCTCGGGGGCCATATCCACATAGGGATTACCCGTCCAACGGTCGCCCGCATCGACGAGGATAACCTCGGCAGTGTCGGCCGCACGCACCCCCTCAACATAGGAGGCGAGCAGGGGGAATTTGGATATCTCGGCGTGGATATCGTTGGTCGAGATAAGGACAAAAGTCTGCTTAGGGCCACACGCTGAGAGCATTGCACCCAAGACCAGAGCCACACCCCACTTTGCCACCACAGATAGTATATTCGATTTGTACATAAAATCTATTGTTTTGTTATTTAACATCAAATTAACTTGACAAAGTTACGAAAAAAAGTTATTTTTGAGCAGAGAATAATTGAGTATTTTTATGGAGCCTATCAAAATAATATGTGCAAATTGCGCAAGTGAGATTTTTGTTGATTGGGGCACACGTCTGACTGATGTAGCCAAGATGATTACCAACCCGACCAGAGAGCGTCCGTGGCTGGCGGCCTACGTTAACAACTCGATTCGCGAACTCGACTACCGTATCTGCGAGCCGGTTACGGTTAAGTTCATAGATATCACCCACTTCGAGGGTATGCGTGTCTATCAGCGCACCCTATTTATGACACTCCACAAGGCTGTCCACGACCTCTATCCCGACAACCGTTTCCGCATCAAACACTCCCTATCGAAGGGCTTTTATTGCGAGTTGGAGGGTATCACTCCCACCGAGGAAGTGGCCGCCAAAGTACGCGCAAGAGTCGATGAACTGATAGCCCAAGATATACCCATCGTGCGCAACAAGATGCTCAAAGAGGAGGCTATCGGCATCTACCAAAACTTGGGCTTCGAGGACAAGGTGTCGATTATCAACTCCCGACCTCACCTCTACGTCACGGTCTATCGTCTGGCCGATATGGCAGGCTACTTCTATGGCGCACTTGCCCCCTCGACGGGAATGCTCCACCTCTACGACTTCCGACCCTACGGTGAGGGTTTCCACATCTGCTGTCCGCAGCGCACTGCTCCCGACAAGCTCGAACACGTCGTGCCGCAACAGAAGATGTACGAGGTATTCAGTGAGTACAAAGATTGGGTCGATATTATCGGTGTATCGAACGTAGGCTCACTAAATCAGATGATTAGCGACGGGAAGAGTACGGGACTAATACAGATTGGCGAGGCACTCCACGAGAAGAAAATTGCCCAGATTGCCGACACCATTGCCTCGGCGCACGACGAGCGCGGAGTGCGTATGGTGCTCATCGCAGGCCCCTCGTCGAGTGGCAAGACCACCTTCTGCAAACGACTCGGCATCGGGTTGGGCGTGCTCGGTTTCCACCCGCAGAGCATATCGCTCGACGACTACTTTGTAGAGCGCAGCAAGACCCCGCGCGACGAGTCGGGCGACTACGACTACGAGGCGTTGGAGGCCATCGACCTCGCACTCTTCAACGACCACCTGCGCCGCCTCTTTACGGGCGAGGCGGTGGTGTTGCCACGCTACAACTTCATCACCGGCCTGCGCGAGTGGCACGACACACCGCTGCAACTCGACGACAAGTCGATACTGCTGGTGGAGGGTATCCACGGACTCAACCCGCGCCTGACCGACGGTGTGGAGGAGAACCTGAAATTCAGGGTCTATATCTCGGCCCTCACCTCTATCTCGATGGACGACCTGTCGCGCATCCCGACCACCGACAACCGCCTGCTACGCAGAATGATACGCGACTACGCCTCGCGCGGTTGCGACGCCACAGCCACCCTGCAACGCTGGGCAAGTGTGCGCAAGGGCGAGGACAAACACATCTTCCCCTATCAGGAGAACGCCGATGTGATGTTCAACTCGTCGCTCTTCTACGAGATTCCCGTGTTGAAGGCCTTTGCCCTGCCGCTGCTGCATAGCGTACCCGACACGGTGGAGGAGTATGGCGAGGCGCAACGCCTATTCAAGTTCCTCGACAACTTCCTCTCCATCGCCCCCGACGCTATCCCGCCCACCTCAATCCTCCGCGAATTTGTCGGCGGCAGTTCGTTTAAGTATTAATAAATAAGGGTGCGAAAATCGCACCCTTATTTATTAATCCATATCAATCATCTCAATCCTACACTCCCCTATTCGTACTGGCACTACAAGGGCAAGTCTGTTACCTCGGCGTTTTTTGTCGCGGGTGATGGCTTTGCGGAGTGCATTCGGCTCAACGGGCGAGTCGACCGGCAGCCCGTAACGCTCTAACACCGAGCATATCCTATCAGCACACTCGCCACTGCAAACCCCCTGCTCGGCAGCCCAGCGGGCCACCACTGCCATACCTGCCGCCACAGCCTCACCGTGGAGCATCTGTCGGCTGCTCTTCTCGATGGCGTGGCCTATCGTATGGCCCAGATTGAGCAGTCGTCGTTCACCCGCCTCGCGCTCGTCGCGCTCCACAATCGCGGCCTTGACCCTCACCGAGCGTTCGATAGCCCGACTGAGCAACTCGGCATCGTCGCGGAACGCCTCAAAGGTATGGCCCTCAAACATCTCGAACAGCTCCTCATCGCCAATCACCGCCGCCTTAATCATCTCCGAGAGTCCTGCGCGGAACTCCCTATCCGGTAGCGAGGCGAGCAGCGAGGAGTCGCACACCACAAAGTCGGGTTGGTTGAAGCACCCCACCATATTCTTATATCCGTCGAGGTTGACGCCATTTTTACCGCCCACACTCGCATCGACCTGCGCCAGCAGGGTGGTAGGCACAAAGCCGAAATGTACACCTCTCATATATATAGAGGCCACAAATCCCGTTACATCGGTCACAATGCCACCCCCCACGCCAAGCAGGAAGGTAGAGCGGTCGGCCTCGCGTGCTACCAATTCGCGCAGCAGTTCCTCAACGGTGTGGAGTGTCTTGACACTCTCGCCCTGTCCGATGATAATCTTCTCATAGGCTTCAAGGAGTTCTCCGTGGCAGCGGTCGATATTGGCATCGACGATGGCGATGACCCTCGTTCCTTCGGGAATAAGCCCGCCCAAAAGAGTGGCAGCACTCCCGAAAATCACCTGACTGCGGAGTCCGTCGGCACGTGGTATGAGGATTTTTCTCTCCATAAAAACGATATTAGTAGAGCAAAAATAGAAAAATTAAATGAATAATTCCTACCTTTGCGGGTCGAAAAAATAGAGGAAAAAGATGCAAAAACTTAGAAACATTGCTATCATCGCACACGTTGACCACGGTAAAACCACTCTGGTCGATAAGATGATTTTGCAGGGCAACCTGCTCCGCGGACGCGACAACAATTCAGGCGAGCTGATTATGGACAACAACGACTTGGAGCGCGAGCGCGGTATCACCATCTTGTCGAAGAACGTGTCGGTAATCTATAAGGACTACAAAATCAACATCATAGACACCCCGGGTCACTCCGACTTCGGCGGCGAGGTGGAGCGTGTGCTCAATATGGCCGATGGCGTACTGCTCTTGGTCGATGCTTTTGAGGGTACTATGCCCCAGACCCGTTTCGTATTGCAGAAGGCGCTCTCGCTCGGCAAGAAGCCCATCGTAGTCATCAACAAGGTCGATAAGCAGAACTGCCGCCCCGACTTCGTATATGAGCAGGTATTCGACCTGATGTTCACCCTCGGTGCATCGGACGACCAGCTCGACTTCCGCGTGATATACGGTAGCGCAAAGCAGGGTTGGATGAGCCACAAGCCCACCGAGCGCACAACAGACATCACCCCTCTGCTCGATGCCATAATTGACGATATTCCCGAGCCTGAGGTGGTGGAGGGCACCCCCCAGATGCTCATCACATCGCTCGAATACTCCTCCTACGTGGGTCGTATCGCAGTGGGTAAGGTGACACGTGGCACTCTGCGTACAGGTATGCCCGTAACCCTCGCCAAGCGCGACGGTAAGACCTTCATCAAGACCCGTATCAAGGACCTGATGGTATTCGACGGTCTGGGCAAGGCCAAGGCCGAGGAGGTGAAGTGTGGCGAGATTTGCGCATTGGTAGGTATCGAGGGCTTCGAGATTGGCGACACCATCTGCGACGCCGAGAACCCCGAGCCCCTGCCCCCCATCGCCATCGACGAGCCTACAATGAGTATGCTCTTCTCAATCAACGACTCGCCCTTCTACGGTCAGGACGGTAAGTTTGTAACCTCGCGCCACATCAAGGAGCGTCTGGACAAGGAGTTGGAGAAGAACCTCGCACTGCGCGTAGAGCTGGGCGACACCAACGACAAGTGGATAGTATATGGTCGTGGCGTGCTACACCTCTCGGTGCTCATCGAGACTATGCGTCGCGAGGGTTACGAGTTACAAGTGGGACAGCCCAAGGTAATCTTCAAGGAGATAGACGGTAAGCGCTGCGAGCCCGTCGAGGAGCTCACCATAGACCTGCCCGACGAGTATGCAGGCAAGGCCATCGAGATGTCCACAAAGCGCAAAGCGGTGCTCAACAATATGGAGAGCCGCAACGAGCGCACACGATTGGAGTTCGACATACCCTCGCGCGGTCTGATAGGACTGCGCAGCAACCTGCTCACAGCAACAGCAGGTGAGGCAGTGATGGCACACCGCTTCAAGAGCTTCGAGCCCTACAAAGGCGACATCGAGATGCGTAACAACGGTTCACTCGTGGCAATGGAGACCGGACAGGCTTACGCCTACGCCATAAACAAGTTGCAGGACCGTGGTCGTTTCTTCGTAGAGCCCGGCGAAGAGGTATATTGCGGACAGGTGGTGGGCGAGAACACCCGCGACGGCGACATCTGCATAAACCTGACCAAGAGCAAGAAGCTGACAAATATGCGCGCCAGCGGCTCCGACGACAAGGTGAGCATAGCACCCGCAGTGAAATTCTCACTCGAAGAGGCACTCGAATACATACGCGAAGACGAATACGTGGAGATCACACCCCACTTTATGCGCCTGCGCAAAATACTACTCAGCGAAATCGACCGCAAACGAGCTGCTAAGTAGCGATTGTTTTATTTTCTCCGCTTTTTGTAAAAAGCGGAACCAAAAACTTTTGTACTATTTAGTTTGCGTGTTTAGGGATAGCCTGCGGCTATTACGATACTAAAAAGAGATAGGCTTTGTTCAAACAAGTTTGACAAGCCTATCTCTTTTCATTATCGCACCATCTTCGATGGCGTTCCCCTAAACCCGAAAAACAAAAATTGTTACACAAAACAATTTTAAATGGTTTTTCCCATATTTCCCATTATTCTCATTATTCCCTAAGCTCCCTAAATTCCCTAACACTCCCTAACTATTCCCCATCTTAGCGGTAAAGAGTAACAAAAATTCGACTAAAAGACTATTTTGTTCTATACTATCATCAAAAACATATCGTTTTATTCTCAAAATGACAAGATTAGAGAGGTTGTTAATTTTTTGTTAAAAGTGCTGAAAAATTTGAAAACTAATTTGGTTTTCCGAGTTTTCAATCATACCTTTGTGGCGCTCAGAGCCTGTATAACCCCCGTCTGAGTATAAACTACAATGGACACAAAGAGTTATGTAATGGAAGAGGCTGCCAAGCTCTTCTACGAGAACGGTATTAAGGCGGTACGTATGGACGATATTGCAGTGCATTGCAGTATGTCCAAGCGTACAATATATGAGTTATTCGAGAGTCGTGAGCGACTTCTCGAATCGTGTACCGAGATGATGATGGGCAAACTTGGCAAGATGTACCAGGAGATAGCCTCCAAGGCACAAAACGTGCTCGAAGAGTTTTGGTTGGTATTCAGCGCCTCGTTCGACAAGCCCAAAATCGGCCGACTGCTGAGCGAACTTGACAAACTCTACCCTGCGCTTGCCAAGCGCGTGAGCGAGAAGCACTACTACGACACCCTCGACCTAAACCACACCAAATTGCGCGTAGGTGTTAACGAAGGGTTGATTTTGCCGGAACTCGACCTCAACTACTTTGCGGTGACCTTCACAAACCACATCTTCGGTTTGCCGGCTGCCGAGAAGTATGTTCCGTCGGACCCCCGCAAGGCGATTATCATCTACCTGCGCGGTATGGCGACCGACAAGGGCAGAGAGTTTATTGACAAACAATTATTAAAGATAGAATAGAGAAAATGAGAATCAGGAGAACAGTTTTGATGGTTGCCCTGTCGGCGATCATCAGCGGTAACCTCTCAGCGCAGAGCGGCGAGCCTATCGTACTCGATTTGGCCAAGTCGTTGGAGATTGCACTGAGCGAAAACCCGACAATCAAAGTAGCCGACTTGGAGATTGAGCGTCAGGATTGGGTACGCAAGGAGACCATTGGTAACCTGCTGCCCAGCGTAACTGCCACAGGTAGTTACCAGCGAAGCATCGTTAAGCAGGAGATGGCCAAGGGCCTCTCGTTTGGTGCTGATAACACCTTCACTGCCAACGGTTCGCTCACCCTTCCGCTCTTTGCCCCCACGGTCTATAAGACCTTGCAGATGAACCGCACTCAGATGGAGAGTGCAGTGGAGGCTGCGCGCGCATCGAAGGTGTCGCTGGCGGCTGAGGTGAAGAAGGCATACTATAATATATTATTGGCAGAGCAGTCGCTTGAAGTACTGCGTTCGAGCGAGGCTTCGATTGCCCGCACAGTGGAGAATACCCGCACTATGTTCGACCAGGGCTTGGTGTCGGAGTACGACCTGCTCTCGGCAGAGGTGCAGTTGAGCAACCTCAAACCTACCATTATGCAGACCGAGCAGTCAATTGCCACCGCCAAGATGATGTTCCGTATGTATCTGGGTCTACCTGCCGAGCAGGAGTTTGTCCTCAGCGGCGAGCTGAACGACTACGCAGGTCAGATTATGGAGAGTGCCGATGCACTCCACGCCGACGTGTCGGAGAACACCGACCTCCGCAACTTGGAGATTCAGATGCAGCTTCTCCACGACCAGCTCGAACTCTACCAGTCGCAGCGTCTGCCGACCATCGCGGCTACCGGCTCGGCAATGATTACCGGTAACGATATGGAGCGTCCCGATTTCAGCGCAATGATGGGTGGCGGTACAAGCGGTGGCACGACCGGCGGCACTACCGGCGGCACAACAGGTGGCGCAACAGGTGGCGCAACGACTACCCCCACTCCTGCCAAGAACTCCTTCTGGTGGCAGCACCCTATTTCGGCAGGTGTGTCGATTAGTATTCCCCTCTTCTCGGGTCTGCGCAACCAGCGTCGTGTGCAGCAGGCACGCAACAGCATCGACCAGCTCTCGTTGCAGCGCGACTATTTGGAGAGAAGCGTTAACTTGCAGATGCAGAACGCTATCAACACCACCCTCACCGCACGCGAGTCGCTCTTGGCTACCGACACCACAGTACGTCAGGCCGAGAAGGCATACTCGATTGCGCAGACAAGCTATGCAGCGGGTGGCATCACCATCTTGGAGCTCAACCAATCGGAGTTGTCGCTCACTCAGGCTCGCCTGAACTATTCGCAGGCTATCTACGACTATCTTTCGGCACTTGCCGAGTACAATCGTGTGGCAGGTCGCACAGAGTAGCAGACCACAACCCAACAGAAAAAGAGTAACAAAAAAAATAAAAACAGAACTATGAAAAAAAATCTTTTATTCGCAACTCTGATTGCCGCTTCCGCACTGATGGTTAGTTGTGGTGGTCAGAAGAAAGAGGTGGCTGCGGTAGCACCCGTAGAGAGTAAGGTGGTCATCAAGACCGAGGCTGCTACCTCCCAGCAGGTGGCTCAGACTGAGGTATATACCGCCGACCTTCGCCCCTACAAACAGAACTTTATCTCTCCCTCGATGGCTGTTCGTATTGAGGAGATCTACGTAGAGGTGGGCGACAAAGTGAAGAAGGGTCAGCTCTTGGCTCGTATGGACAAGAATCAGTACAACCAGCAGGTGCTCCAACTCAAAAATGCCGAGGTCAACTTGGCTCGTATGAAGGCTGTCTATGAGAGTGGCGGTGCTTCGAAGCAGAGTGTCGATGAGCTCGAAACCAACATTGAGATTATGCGTCAGACTGTTGCCAACTTGGAGGAGAACCTCGAACTGCGCAGCCCGATTGATGGTGTTGTGACCGGTCGTTTCAACGAGGCAGGCGACCTCTATATGATGGCAGGCAATGCAGCAGGCGGCGTGGGTATGTTGCAGGTGATGCAGATTAACCCCTTGAAGGCTATTGTGGCTATTCCCGAGCAGTATATTCCTCAGGTACAGAAGGGTATGAAGGTAACAGTAAATAGCGACACCTACCCCGACCTGACCTTCTCGGGCGAGGTATCGTTGGTCTATCCTTCGGTAAATGCTTCCACTCGTACTTTCGACGTGGAGGTGACTATTCCCAACAACTACTCCACCCTGCGTCCGGGTATGTTTGCCCGCACCACCTTCAATATGGGTAACCGCGAGAGTGTAGTGGTTAGCGACCTGGCTATTGTTAAGCAGGCTGGTGTAAACGACAAGTTTGTCTATGTAATCAAAGATGGCAAGGCCGAGTATCGCAAGGTGACCGTAGGTCGTCAGGTAGCCGACAAGGTAGAGATTCTCAGTGGCTTGCAGGCAGGCGAGGTAGTTGCAGTGGCAGGTCTGTCGCGCTTGGCCGATGGTGCCGAGGTTGATGTTCGCAACTAAGCCCAAATACTTAAAAAAGAGTTCCAAACGCTACAAATTGCACTAAGCAAAATTGTATAAAAGATGAAAATTTACGAAACTTCGGTACGAAAACCGATATCAACCATACTGATTTTCGCTGCGGTGATTATCTTTGGTCTTTTCTCGGTGAGAAACTTGGCCATCGATCAATTCCCAGAGATGGAGATCCCCGCTATGAGTGTGATTACCACATACTCAGGCGCTAACACCTCCGACGTTGAGACCAACGTCACCCGCGTATTGGAGGACCAATTAAACTCGGTTGACCACCTAAAAGATATCACCTCTACCTCGTCGGACGGTATGTCGATGATATCGCTCGAATTTGAGTGGGGCACCAACCTCGACGAGGCTACCAACGATGTGCGCGATATCATCAGCCGCATCTCGGAGTTCCTGCCCGATGGTGTGAGCGACCCCGTGATTTTCAAGTTCAGCTCGTCGATGATGCCCGTGATGATGCTCTACGCCACTGCCGACGAGAGCTACAACGCACTTGGCAAAATCCTCGACGACCAGCTTGTTAATGAGCTCAACCGTATCGACGGTGTAGGTTCGGTGAGTGTTATGGGTGCTCCCACCCGTGAGATTCAGGTCAATGTCGATCCCCGCAAGTTGGAGGCCTACGGTCTGACCATCGAGGCTATCGGTGGTGTGATTGCTCAGGAGAACGTCAACTCCTCGGCAGGCTCTATCGACCTGGGTAACAACAACTACACCATCAAGGCCAACGGTGAGTTCGACACCAGCGACGAGCTTAACTCGATAGTATTGGCAAGCGTTGGCGGCAAGGATATTATGCTGAAAGATGTTGCCAACATTGTCGATACCCTCGAAAAGAGCAACCTCGACGAGCGCATCAATGGCGAGAAGGGTGTGCGTATCATTATCCAGAAGCAGTCGGGTGCAAACACCGTTGATATTGTAAACAAAATCAAGGAGAAACTGCCCGAGATTGAGGCTAAGTTGCCCAACGATATCCAAATCGGTATCCTGATGGACTCGGCCGATTCGATTACCGACTCTATCAACTCGCTCGCCGAGACAGTGCTCTTCGCACTCGTATTTGTGGTGCTGGTTGTGCTCTTCTTCCTGGGTCGTTGGCGTGCTACGCTGATTGTGGCGCTCACTATTCCTGTGTCGCTGATTGTGGCATTTATCTACCTCTACGTGACGGGTGGTACTCTGAACATCATCTCGCTCAGTTCGCTCTCCATTGCGATTGGTATGGTGGTGGACGATGCCATTGTGGTATTGGAGAACATCACCAAACATATCGAGCGCGGCTCCACCCCCAAGGAGGCAGCAATATATGGTACCAACGAGGTGTGGTTGTCGGTTATCGCCACTACTCTGACGGTGATTGCTGTATTTATGCCTCTGACTATGGTAAATGGTATCGCAGGTGTGATGTTCAAGCAGTTCGGTTGGATTGTGTCGCTTGTGGTGACCGTATCGACCATTGCCGCTATCACCCTGACACCTATGCTCTCGTCGCTACTCTTGAAGAACGACTATCACCACACATATAAGGGTCTGGGCAAAATCTTCAAGCCTATCGACAAGTTCCTCGATTGGCTCGACGAGGCCTACGCCAAGTTGCTCAGCAAGTCGATTGCCCACCGTGTGACTATGTTTGTTGCTCCTCTGATTATCTTCGTGGTGTCGCTCGTGCTCTTCGGTAGTAAGATTGAGACCGAGTTTATGCCCGCCTCCGATGGTGGACGTATGACCGCAAGTATCGAGTTGGAGCAGACTCTCGGCTTGGAGTACACCGAGCAGGTGGCACGCAAGATTGATAGCATCATCTACAAGAACTACCCCGAGGTGGAGATTCTCTCGACAAGTGCCAGCGCAGGTAGCGCTTCGTCCAACGCCTCGACCTACCAGATGATGAACTCCTCATCGTCGGCTACTATCAGCTACACTATGCGTCTGCCCGATGCATCGGAGCGTGAGCGTTCGGTATTTACTATGGTCGATGCTCTGCGCGAGGATTTGGCTGAGATTCCCGAGATTCGCACCTCGCTCGTAGGTATGGGCGGTATGGGTGCTATGGGTAGTACCAGCACCGTAGAGCTCAAAATTTTCGGCCACGATATCGACGAGACTACCCGCATTGCCGAGGAGTTGCGCCAGATGTCGTCGCAGTTGGAGGGTGCACGCGACGTGCAGATTTCGCGCGATGCTATGCGTCCCGAGTATAATATCCGCTTCGATAGAAACAAACTCGCCTACTACGGTCTGAACTCGGCTACCGTATCGAGCCAGATTCGTAACCGTATGAGTGGTATGACCGCTTCGCTCTTCCGCGAGGATGGCGACGAGTACTACATCGTTGTCCGCTACGACGAGCAGTTCCGCTCCTCGTTCCAGGATGTGGAGAACATTGTAGTCTATTCGTCGCAGGGTCAGCCCGTTAGGGTTGGTGAGTTGGCAACCATCGAGGAGACCTTCTCGCCCCCCACTATCGAGCGCGAGAATCGCCAGCGTATTGTCACCGTGACTATCCAGCTTGGTGATGGCGTGGCTCTCTCGGAGGTTGTTGAAGAGGTACAGACTATGCTGGCTGGCTACACAGTGCCCGCAGGCGTCTCGATTGATATTGGCGGTTCGCTCGAAGACCAGCAGGAGTCGTTTGGCGACTTGGCAGTCTTGGCTGTGCTGATTATCTTGTTGGTATTCATCGTGATGGCTACTCAGTTCGAGAGTTTCGTGATGCCTTTCATCATCATCTTCACCATCATCTTCGCAGTTCCCGGTGTTATTTTGGCACTCTGCATGACGGGTACTCCTCTGAGTATGACCGCTCTGATTGGTGCAATTATGCTGATTGGTATCGTAGTGAAGAACGGTATTGTGATGGTGGACTACACCAACCTGATGCGCGAGAGAGGCTATTCGCTCTCGGAGTCGGTAGTATTGGCAGGTAAGAGTCGTCTGCGCCCTGTATTGATGACCTCGCTCACCACTATTCTCGGTATGTTGCCTATGGCACTCGGCATTGGCGAAGGCTCGGAGATGTGGCAGCCGATGGGTATCGCCGTTATCGGTGGTCTGACCTTCTCGACTATCCTCACCATCTTGGCTACTCCCGCCATCTACTCGTTGTTCATTGGTGCGGGTGAGAAACGCAAAGCCCGTCGTAAGGTTCGCAAAGAGGCTAAAATGCTTAACGCTTAAAAAGTTAGAAAAGAGATGAAAGCAGTATTTATTTCATATAATCAGGCAATCACTCCGCGAGTGATGTCGATGCTCGACGAGCAAGATGTGCGCGGTTTTTCGCTCTTCCCTCTCACCCACGGTCGCGGCTCGTTCTCTGGTGAGCCCCATATGGGTAGTCACGCTTGGCCCTCGATGAACTCGTCGGTGCTGGCTATGGTGGAGGACCAGAAGGTGGCTCCGCTGCTCGACGCTGTGCGTGAGTTGGACAAGGTGACCCAATTGCAGGGCATTCGTGCCTTTGTTTGGGAGATTACCGATATGATGTAGCAGCAGGTATCGCTCTACGCAACAATGGCTCTCTGCTCCACAGCAGAGAGCCATTGTTATTTTCTTTGAAAATAAATGAGCAAATAATAGAAAAAAATTATAACTTTGAGGATTGTGAGATTTGAAATACATAAAACCTTAAAACTATATGGAGAAGAGATTGATTGAGTGTGTCCCCAATTTTAGCGAGGGACGCGACCGAGGAAAGATTGACGCTATTGTCGAGGCTATCACCTCGGCCGAGGGTGTACGTCTGTTAGACGTCGACCCGGGCGAGGCTACCAACCGCACCGTTGTAACCTTTGTGGGCGAGCCCGAGGCAGTGGTCGAGGGTGCATTCCGTGGCGTTAAGCGTGCTGCGGAGGTGATTGATATGCGCACCCATAAGGGGGCTCACCCCCGCACCGGTGCTACCGATGTGTTGCCACTGATTCCCATCGCCGGTGTTACTCTCGAAGAGTGCGCCGCTATGGCCCGAACGCTTGCCGAGCGCATAGCCACCGAGCTGGGTGTACCCACCTACTGCTACGAGGCAGCAGCCTTCAAGCCCGAGCGCAAGAATCTGGCGGTGTGTCGCGCAGGTGAGTACGAGGCTCTGGCCGAGAAGATTGTTGACCCCGAGCGTATGCCCGACTTTGGCGGTGGCGAGTTCACCGAGCAGGCCGCGCGCAGTGGTGCTACGGTGGTGGGTGCACGCGACTTCCTGATTGCGGTCAACTTCAACCTCAACACCACCTCCACCCGCAGGGCTAATGCCATTGCCTTCGACGTTCGCGAGAAGGGCAGGCCGATGCGCGAGGGAGGCTCCATTGTCGGCAAGCCTATGCGCGACGCGAACGGTGAGGTAATCTATATCCCCGGCACTTTGAAGGGTTGTAAGGCTATCGGTTGGTATATCGACGAGTATGGCATTGCTCAGGTGTCGATGAACATCACCGATATCGCTGCCACCCCACTCCACGAGGCATTCGACGAGGTGTGTCGTGCTGCCGAGGCGCGTGGCGTGAGGGTTACCGGAACGGAGATTGTAGGCCTTGTGCCCCGTCGTTCGCTTGTCGAGGCGGGCAAGCACTTCCTGCGTAAGCAGCGCCGCTCGATAGGCGTTACCGAAGAGGAGTTGGTAAGGATTGCTGTACGCTCGATGGGTCTGTCGGACTTGGCACCCTTCAAGCCTGAGGAGAAGGTTATCGAGTATCTGCTCGAAAAGGAGAGCCGCAAGAGTGGTCTGGTAGATATGACCTGCAAGGGCTTTGCCGAGGAGACAGCGAGCGAGTCGCCCGCACCGGGTGGTGGCTCGGTATCGGCCTATATGGGTGCTCTGGGTGCTGCTCTGGGCACTATGGTAGCCAATCTGTCGAGCCACAAGGCGGGTTGGGACGACCGTTGGGAGTTCTTCTCCAACTATGCCGAGGGCGGTCAGACTCTGTTGAAGGAGCTGCTCGCTCTGGTCGATGAAGATACTGCCGCTTTCAACCGCATAATGGCCGCTTTCTCGCTCCCCAAGAGTAGCGAGGAGGAGAAGGCCGCACGCCGCGCAGCTATCGAGGAGGCCACGCTCTACGCCTCGGAGGTTCCCCTGCGCACAATGAAGGCTTCGATGAAGGTATTCGACTTGGCGGAGGCTATGGCGCACGAGGGTAATCCTGCTTCGGTATCCGATGCAGGTGTAGGCGCTCTGGCTGCCCGTGCGGCAGTGTGGGGTGCTTACCTCAACGTCAAGATTAACGCCTCAGGCCTGAAAGATGAGGCAAAGGGCTCGGCACTTATCGCTGAGGCAACAGCACTCATCGCCGAGGCCGACCAGCGCGAGAAGGCGATTATCGCTATTGTAGAAGAGAAAATGAAATAGAGAAATATATGACAATCAAGGAGTTCCAACAAAGCATTTGTGAGGGCATACCCGCAGTACTGCCCGCACCTAAGCCCTACGACACCACCGTATCGCACGCCCCTGCCCGCAAGGATATCCTCTCGGCCGAGGAGAAGGAGTTGGCACTGCGCAATGCTCTGCGCTACTTCCCTGCCGAGCACCACGCCATCCTCGCACCCGAGTTTGCTGAGGAGTTGAGGCGTTACGGTAGGATATATATGTATCGTCTGAGGCCCGACTACCCTATGTATGCCCGCCCCATCGACGACTACCCTGCCCGCTCACGTCAGGCAGCAGCCATTATGCTGATGATTCAGAACAACCTCGACCCCGCAGTGGCACAACACCCCCACGAACTTATCACCTATGGTGGCAACGGTGCGGTGTTCCAGAATTGGGCGCAGTATCGTCTGACTATGCGTTACCTCTCGGAGATGACCGACGAGCAGACGCTGGTGATGTACTCGGGTCACCCGATGGGACTCTTCCCCTCGTCGAAGGAGGCTCCGAGGGTGGTGGTAACCAATGGTATGGTTATCCCCAACTACTCCAAGCCCGACGACTGGGAGCGTTTCAATGCGCTCGGTGTGTCGCAATATGGTCAGATGACCGCCGGCTCATATATGTATATCGGCCCGCAGGGCATCGTTCACGGAACGACCATCACAATCCTCAACGCCGCACGTCGTCGTTCGGGTGGCGACAATGGCGGTATGCTCTTCGTATCGTCGGGTCTGGGCGGTATGTCGGGCGCACAGCCCAAGGCGGGTGTGATTTCGGGCGTGGTGAGTGTGATTGCCGAGATTAACCCTGCCGCAGCTACCAAGCGTCACGCACAGGGCTGGGTGGACGAGATTTACACCTCACTCGACGAACTGCTGCCCCGCATAGCAGCCGCACGCAAGGCCAAGGAGGCAGTATCGCTCGCCTATCAGGGCAATGCTGTTGACCTATGGGAGCGACTTGCTGCCGAGGGCGTACAGGTCGATTTAGGCTCCGACCAGACCTCGCTCCACAACCCGTGGGCAGGTGGCTACTACCCCGTGGGCTACTCCTACGAAGAGTCCAATCGTATGATGGCCGAAGAGCCTGAGCGTTTCCGCGAGGCGGTGCAGGCATCGTTGCGCCGACAGGTGGCCGCCATCAACAAGCTCACCGAAGGGGGTATGTACTTCTTCGACTATGGCAACGCCTTCCTCTTGGAGTCGTCGCGCGCAGGTGCCGATATTCTAAACAGTGACAGGTCATTTAAATATCCCTCTTACGTTCAGGATATTATGGGTCCCCTTTTCTTCGACTACGGTTTCGGACCTTTCCGTTGGGTATGTACTTCGGGCAGACCAGAAGACCTGGCCGAGAGCGACCGCATAGCCGAGCAGGTACTCTCCGAGATTCGAGCCACCGCACCTGCCGAGATTGCAGGCCAGCTGGACGACAACATACATTGGATTCGCGAGGCGGCTCGCAACAAGCTCGTTGTAGGCTCCGAGGCGCGTATCCTCTACGCCGATGCCGAAGGTAGAGCAAAGATTGCTCTCGCCTTCAACCGTGCGATTGCCGAGGGCAGAATATCCGCCCCCATAGTGTTGGGCCGCGACCACCACGACGTGTCGGGCACCGACTCGCCCTACCGTGAAACATCGAACATCTACGATGGCTCGCAGTTCACCGCCGATATGGCAGTACAAAATGTGATTGGCGACTCCTTCCGAGGTGCTACCTGGGTGTCGCTCCACAATGGCGGCGGCGTAGGCTGGGGCGAGGTGATAAATGGTGGCTTCGGTATGGTGATTGATGGCTCCGACGAGGCTGCTGCACGCGCAGAGCGTATGCTCGCGTGGGATGTTGACAATGGTATCGCACGCCGCAGCTGGGCACGCAACAGTGGTGCTATGTTCACCGCACGCAGAGAGATGGAGCGCAACCCCAACCTTCGCATCACACTGCCCAACTTGGCCGACGACGAGCTAATCCGCAAAGCACTTAACTAACACCACATTAACCTAAACTACTATGGACAGCTTTCATACATTTACAATATACACCCACACCCCTATCAGCAGCAGCGCAGTAATCGACGCTCTTCGCTCGGGTCACAAATTGGCACTCTCCGACGAGGCACTCTCGGCAATAGAGAGGTGTCGCAACTACCTCGACCGCAAGGCTGCCGAGAGTGAGCAGCCCATATATGGCGTAACCACCGGTTTCGGCTCGCTCTGCAACATCTCCGTCGATGCCGACCAACTCGCCACCCTGCAACGCAACTTGGTGATGTCGCACTCCTGCGGCACAGGCGACCGTGTGAGCCGCGAGATAGTCAAGCTGATGATGATACTCAAAGTGCAGTCGCTAAGCTACGGTCACTCGGGCGTACAGGTAGCCACCGTCGAGAGGCTTATCGAGATGTACAACCGCGATATAGTCCCCGTGGTCTATCAGCAAGGCTCGCTCGGCGCATCGGGCGACCTCTCACCCCTCGCACACCTCAGCCTGCCACTGCTCGGTCTGGGCGAGGTGGAGTACCGAGGCAAGGTGATAAGTGGTGCCGAGATGCTCGCCGCCGAGGGTTGGGAGCCGATAGCACTCCAATCCAAGGAGGGTTTGGCACTACTCAATGGCACACAATTTATGAGTGCTCACGCCCTATGGGCAGTCGAGGAGGGTTATAGGCTCAGCCGCTGGGCCGACCTCATCGCCGCCCTATCGCTCGACGCCTTCGACGGTCGTTTAGAGCCATTTAGCGACAATGTTCACTTGGTACGTCCCCACAAAGGGCAGCTCACCACAGCCCGTGCGGTGCGCTCCCACTTGGTCGGCAGCGAGATTGCCGCACAGCCCAAGCAGCACGTACAAGACCCCTACTCCTTCCGCTGCGTACCTCAGGTACACGGAGCGGTGAAGGACACACTCGACTACGTAGCAAGCGTGGTAGCCACCGAGATAAACAGCGCCACCGACAACCCCACCGTATTCCCCGACACCGACGAGGTGATATCGGCAGGTAACTTCCATGGTGAGCCTCTGGCGCTGGTGATGGACTTCCTGGCCATCGCCCTCTCCGAGCTCGCCAACATCTCCGAGAGGCGTATCTACAAGCTCATCAGCGGTCAGCGCGGCTTGCCCCACTTCCTTGTGGCAAAGCCCGGCCTCAACAGCGGCTTTATGATACCGCAGTACACCGCAGCCTCGATAGTAAGTCAGACCAAGGGCCTCTGCACCCCCGCATCGGTCGATTCCATACCCTCGTCGCAGGGTCAGGAGGACCACGTGAGTATGGGTGCAAATGCCGCTACAAAGCTTATCCGCGTAGTAGAAAACACCGAGCGAGTGCTCGCCATAGAGCTGATGAACGCTGCACAGGCGCTCCACTTCCGTCGTCCGTTGCGCTCCTCGGAGCCTATTGAGCAACTCGTCGAGGCATATCGCAAGGTAGTACCCTTCATCGACACCGACGAGGTAATCTACCCCCACATAGCACGAACAATCGATTTCCTCAGAGAGTACAAATGGTAACAGTAGTCGAAAACATAGGTCTGCTTTGGGGCATAGTCCCCACCCTACCCACACGTCTGGTGGGCGCCGAGATGCGCTCACTCGGCGAGCTCCGCAACTGCTGGCTCTCCATCGAGGATGACCACATAAGCGGTTGGGGTGAGGGAACGCCACCCGCAGCCGACCTCCACATAAACGCTGCGGGAGGCACAGTGATACCCGCCTTCTGCGACTCGCACACCCACATCATATTCGCCGGCACACGCGAGCGCGAGTTCGAGGACAAGATACGCGGACTGAGCTACGAGGAGATAGCACGTCGCGGTGGCGGCATACTCAACTCCGCCGCACGCGTACAGCAAGCCACCGAGCAGGAGCTCTACGAGGCATCGGCAGAGCGTCTGTCGCGTATGGTGGCCGACGGAACAGGCTCCGTGGAGATAAAGAGTGGCTACGGTCTTACCCTCGACGCCGAGATGAAGATGCTCCGCGTGGCCGCCCGACTATCAGAAAGCAGTCCCGCAACGATACGCACCACATTTCTATGTGCTCACGCGCTGCCCGTAGAGTATCGCGGGCGTGCCGACCAATTTGTCGATACCGTATGTCGCGAGTGGATACCCGCAGTGGCAGCAGAGGGCCTTGCAGAGTTTGTCGATCTATTCTGCGAAGAGGGATTCTTCAACACCACACACGCCGCACAGATAATGGAAGCGGGAGCCAAACACGGACTACGCTCCAAGATACACGCCAACCAGCTCGCCTTCTCAGGCGGCGTACAAGCCGGCGTCAGAGGCGGTGCACTCTCAGTAGATCATCTCGAAAGTAGCGGTCAGGCAGAGATAGAGGCACTGCTCGGCACATCCACGATGCCCACACTGCTCCCCTCAGCAGCCTTCTTCCTGCGTGCGCCCTACCCGCCCGCGCGACAGATGATAGAGAGCGGACTCGGCGTAGCACTCGCCACAGACTACAACCCCGGCACGTCACCATCAGGATATATGCCACTCGTGCTCACACTCGCCACAGTGGGAATGCGAATGCTGCCCGAAGAGGCACTCGCAGCAGCCACAATAAATGGCGCATACGCGATGGGGCTCAACGACCGCGGCACAATATCCGTGGGCGCACGCGCCGACCTCACACTCCTCAGACCAATGGAGTCAATAGCCTACCTGCCCTACTCCTTCGGCGAAAACTGCATCAGAGGCGTAATCCTCGGCGGAAAGACGATAGTTTAGTATTATTTTTTGTCGCTTTTTGTAAAAAGCTCCGCAAAAACTTTTGTACTATTAGTTTGCGGATTTAGGAATAACTTGCAGTTATTACAAACAAAATAGAGAATAGGGCTTTGTTCAAGTAAACTTGACAAGCCCTATTCTCTATTTCATTTGTACTCTCTTCGAGAGTATTCCCTAAACCCGAAAAAACTAACTATTATACAAAAAGTTAATAGGTTTTCCCTAACACTTCCTAAATTCCTTAACACTCCCTAACATTACCTATTTATTTAAAGAAAATTGGTGTTAGTTGTCCGGCTATTCCGATTCTATCGTCCTTCACGACTGCGGCGGCGATTACTTCGGTTTCGTTGCCGAGGGCTTCGGCGACGCTCTCCACATCGTCGATACTCTTCACCCTATTGGCATAGGCGGTAGCAAGGCAGTCGGCCAAGACTGCATCGCGGCAGACCACCATCACAGCATCGGCCACACCGAAGCTCAGCGAAGGGCCGACAGTGCCCGATGAGGTGCAGATACCCACATCTGTTCCACCACTCGGCACGCGGAAGCCCACCTTGCCCGACAATGGGGACTCGCCCGCCCAAACAGCCACGTCCAACGACCCCAAGCAGCGGGCAAAGATATCGCCACCATTTTCAATAATTATCTCTCTATAAGGGATTTGCGTTGCAAGCCTCATTGCCAATAGTTCCGAGCAGGCAGCCGCAACGCCACCCATAGGGCCGATACCTGCCACCGACGAGGCGGCGCTCATACGACGAAAAATATCGGGTGCACCACTCTTCGGGGCGTAGGGGACAAGTGCGTGGGCATAGTCGGGGTCTGCGGCGAGGTACTCCTCCATCTCCGTCCACATAGCGACCAGAATTTGGTGGCACACCTCGGGCATCTCGGGAACGAAAGAGGCACTATCGACCGCCACCCAGAGGTCGCTCTTGCGGTGGCTCACACAAAACGAAGTACGCCCTTCGGTGAAGGCGTGACTTGCTCTGTATGTGCGATTTACATACATTATGTTTCGGGAATATGTTACTCGGTAAACTCGATGCTGAACAGTTTCATCGGGCAGCTCTTCAAGCAGAGTTTGCAGACGATGCACTTCTCAGCGTCGAACTTCAACTTCCAATCGGGAGCCGATATTGAGAGTGCGCCCGACGGACACGACGAGGCACAACTACCACAATTCACACAACGCGAGCTATCGTAGAAGACCTTGTTAGCCAGCGAGCTGACCTGAATACCGTGCGACTTCATATAGGCGATGCCGCGCTCGATATTCTCCTCGGGGGCTTCGATTGCCATCAGCAGCTTGCCGCCCTTGCCGATTTCGATTTCGGCTTTGAGGATATTGATACGCAGGTCGTAGTCCTTCACAAGTTCGTAGGCGAAGGATTGGAAGGTCGCCTCAGGCGGGAACGAGAGCAGAAGTTTTTTCTCCATAGTCGTCAATGCTTTTAATCTTCTACTTGGGTTATCTTCAAGGGCTTAACTGCCGACTCGGCGGGCATTGGGCGTACAGGCTCGGTGAGGGTAAACTCACCGCTCTCTATCCACCCTTTGAGCACCTCGGCAATGCGGCGTGCCTTGTCGAGCGACGATAGCGGCGTAGCCTTGATGCGCTTGCCTGCCACCTCAATCTCGCCCGTGCGCAGTGCGGCATAGTTGGTGCGCCCCACGTGGGCACAGCCATTACCGTAATCCACCACATTGGTTTCGATTTGGTCGTTGCGGATGCTCACTCGGCGTGCCATATCCTCGTCGAGCACGGGGATAGGAATGCCGATGCCGACATACATCGTAGTGCCATACTTCTCAAAGTAGGCACCGCGGATAAACTCGGTGTCCATCTCTTTGAGGTTGCCCACCACAGCCAACGTGCGGGCATTGCCGATGGGCACACCGTGCTCGTTGTTGGGCTTGGTGGTGTTGAACTGCGTACCGTTCCAGGTGACATAGCCCACCGCTCCACCGAGGAAGATGCGAGTGCCAAGACCTATCGTGCGGCACTCGGGGTCGTTGAGCAGCGGCGAGAGCTCACCTGCCGATGAGTAGGAGCAGTTGTGCATATGCGGCAGGAGCGTACCCATATAGGTATATTTGATTTTGTCCGTGCCATTGGTCGCTACGTTGTAGTTCTGGTAGCAGTTGCGGGGATTGTAGAGGATAGCCTCGTTGAGCGTGTCGCGGTTGATGATTGTGCGCACGTGACGACGCGGGTAACAGTCGGTACCCTTGCCCCACGCTTCGAGCACGATATCCTTGCCATTGATGATATCCTCGATAATGTGTGAGCCACCATAATCGGGTCGCTCGGGGTTGCAGTCGGTAGCACCAACATAGGTATCGACCGCCGCCAGACCACCACTCACACGCACTCCGTTGAGTTCGATGCGCTCCATACGGATAGGTGGCTCGGTATGACCGAAATTGAGGAACGCACCCGACGAACACATTGCACCAAAGGTTGCAGTGGTCACCACATCGACCTTCTCGACAATCTCGGCAGGCGAAAGCGTACGCCCCAACTCGGCAACCTCCTCGGCAGTCATCACCACCGCCTTGCCACTACGAATCTTCTCGTTAATCTCAGCAACTGTCTTTTTCATTTTCCTTTACATTTTAAATAATAAATGTAAATTGTTGTTTTGAATTGAAGGTAACAACCAACCTTCCATACAACCTAAAAATTGTATTATTAGCGAGGTTTATTTTAGGCGGGTGAGTCTTTGTGGCTATGAGCATACTCTGTGTATGTGATTAGTCACAAAGGCTCGCCCAACACCAAAATTGCCACTAGAAATTATTTTCTCTTAACTTCGACTTGTTCGTAACCCTCAACTATATCGCCCACGCGAATATCATTGTAGGACTCGATGTTCAAGCCGCACTCCTGACCGCTGGTAACCTCCTTAACGTCGTCCTTGTAGCGTTTGAGCGAGCCGAGGCGACCGGTATAGACCACAATACCATCGCGGATAACGCGAATCGGGGTGTTGCGACCGAGCTTACCCTCGCGGACAATACCACCTGCGATAGTACCCACCTTGCTAATTTTGAAGGTTTCGAGCACCTCAATCGAGCAGACAATCTCCTCCTTGGTGACAGGCTCCAACATACCCTCGATAGCGTCCTTGATATCGTTGATAGCGTCGTAGATGATGGAGTAGAGGCGAATCTCAATCTCCTCCTTCTCGGCCAACTTACGCGCACCCATACTCGGGCGTACCTGGAAGCCGACGATAATAGCGTTCGACGCAGCAGCCAGCAGAACGTCCGACTCGGAGATCTGACCCACTGCCTTGTGGATAACGTTCACCTGTACGCTCTCCTTCGAGAGTTTCAAGAGCGAGTCAGTCATTGCCTCAATCGAGCCGTCCACATCGCCCTTGACGATGATGTTGAGCTCCTTGAACGAGCCGATAGCGATACGACGACCAATCTCGTCGAGGGTAACGTGCTTCTGGGTTTTCAGACCCTGAATACGCTGCAACTGCTCGCGCTTACCTGCAATCTCGCGTGCGCTACGGTCGTCGTCCATCACGTTGAAGGTATCACCTGCCTGAGGTGCACCGTTGAAGCCGAGCACCTGTACGGGGGTAGCAGGGCCTGCAACCTGTACCTTCTGGCCACGCTCGTTGAACATAGCCTTCACACGACCCGAGTTGACACCTGCCAAGATTACATCGCCCACGTGGAGAGTACCTGTCTGCACCAGCACGGTAGCCACATAACCACGACCCTTATCGAGAGTCGATTCGATGACTGTACCCACCGCCTTACGGTCGGGGTTAGCCTTCAAGTCGAGCAACTCAGCCTCCAAGAGCACCTTCTCCAAGAGTTTGTCGAGGTTGATACCCTTCTTGGCAGAGATATCCTGCGACTGGTACTTACCACCCCAATCCTCCACGAGGTAGTTCATCTGAGCAAGCTGCTCCTTGATGTGCTCGGGGTTGGCATTGGGCTTATCAATCTTGTTGATTGCGAAGACCATAGGCACACCTGCTGCCACTGCGTGGTTGATAGCCTCCACGGTCTGGGGCATCACGCTGTCGTCGGCCGACACGATGATAATCGCCACGTCGGTCAACTTAGCACCACGGGCACGCATTGCGGTAAATGCCTCGTGACCGGGGGTGTCGAGGAAGGTGATGCGGCGACCATCGGGCAGCTCAACGCTGTATGCACCGATGTGCTGGGTGATACCACCCGCCTCACCGTCGATGACGTTGGTCTTACGGATATTGTCGAGCAACGAGGTCTTACCGTGGTCAACGTGACCCATTACGGTCACCACGGGAGGACGCGACACGAGGTTCTCCTCCTCGTCAACATCGTTATCCTCGATAGCCTCCTGAATATCTACACTTACAAAGTCGATCTTGAAGCCAAACTCCTCTGCCACAATCACAAGTGCCTCAGCATCAAGACGCTGGTTGATGGAGACCATCAGACCCAGATTCATACAGGCAGTGATAACCTCGGTTACCGATACGTTCATCATCGTAGCCAACTCGCTCACGGTAACAAACTCGGTAACTTTGAGTACCTTCTCCTCCATCTGTGCCTGTTCGAACTCCTCCTCCATACGAGCGCGTACCTCCATACGTTTCTCCTTGCGGTGGAGCGCACCCTTACTCTTACCACCCTTGGCGGTGAGGCGAGCCAAAGTATCCTTTATCTGTTTCTGTACCTCCTCGTCGCTCACCTCGGGGCGAACAACGGGCTTCGGTGCTTTTTTCTTCTTCTCTTTTTTCGACACAGGCTGCTGAGACTGCTGACCGCCCTGCTGCTTATCATTGTGCTTCTGCTTGCCGCCCGACTGAGGCTGACCACCACCCTGAGCCTTGTTCACATCGACCTTGCCGATGCGTTTGCGCTTCTCGCGATGACCACCCGAGCGCGAACTCGACAGGTCGGCCACATCAATCTTACCCAACACCTTCGGGCCACTCAGGCGCTCCTGGTCGTCGGCACGGAAGATACCCTCGCGGCTCTCTGCCATACGCTCGTCGTAGGTCTTGGTCTGCACAGTCACCTCGGGCTTAGCGGGTGCGGGTGCAGGCTTAGGCTCCTCTTTTTTGGGTGCGGGTTTCGGCTCCTCCCTCTTGGGTGCAGGAGCGGGAGCAGGCTTGGGCTCCTCCTTCTTGGGTGCGGGCTGAGGCTCAACCTTCTTACCTGTCGAGAGGTCGATTTTGCCCAAAATCTTGGGCTGCGCCGCACGCGCCTCCTCGCGAGCAGTGGGCATAGTGGTGCTCTTCACCACTACCTCCTCCTCTTCGGGGGCATTATCTTTCTTGTTGCTGAGCGTCACGCTCTCCTGTTTGAGGTTCATACGCTCGCGAACATTGGCACGCTCACCACCACGCTGGGTGCCACCAAACTCCTTCTCGATGAGTGCATAGGTGTCGCCATCAATCAGAGTACTCGGTGTGGCGTCGATGTTGACACCCTTACGAGCCAAAAATTCCACTACCGTACCAAATCCTACCTTAAACTCCCTTGCAACTTGTTGGAGTCTGAGTTTCTTCTCATTTGACATATACTATATTCTCCTATCTCTTTTTTCGTTAATCAATTGTTGGTTAATCTTTCTCCACCGCCCGCCTTGCAGGCTCTGTGGAGCGACGAGGGAATACCCACCTCGCAGGTGGGAGGCAGACTACTCAAACTCCGAGCGAAGGATGGCTACCACCTCAGCGATGGTCTCCTCCTCCAAGTCGGTACGACGTACCAACTCCTCGGCCGAGAGTTCGAGCACACTCTTGGCAGTGTCGCAACCGATAGCCTTGAAGGCATCGATAATCCACTGGTCAATCTCGTCGGTGAACTCGTCGAGGTCAACATCCTCCTCCTCAACATCGCGATATACGTCGATGTCGTAGCCGGTGAGCATATTTGCCAGACGGATGTTCAGACCACCACGACCGATAGCCAACGACACCTCACTCTGTTTGAGATATACCGAAGCGGTCTTCTTGGCCTCGTCGAGAGTGATAGAAGAGATCTTTGCGGGGTTCAGCGCACGCTGAATCAAAAGCTGAGTATTGGCAGTCCAGTTGACAACGTCGATATTCTCGTTGCGCAACTCCTTCACGATGGAGTAGATACGCGAACCCTTCATACCAACGCAAGCACCTACGGGATCGATGCGGTCGTCGTAGCTCTCAACAGCCACCTTGGCGCGCTCGCCGGGGATGCGGACAATCTTCTTGATGGTAATCAGACCGTCGAAGATCTCGGGTACCTCAGCCTCGAAGAGTCTTTCGAGGAACTCGGGAGCGGTACGCGAGAGGATGATGACGGGGGTGTTGTTGCGCATCTCCACCTTCGACACGATAGCCTTGATGTTGTCGCCCTTGCGGAAGAAGTCGCTGGGAATCTGCTCGCTCTTGGGGAGGATAAGCTCGTTGTTCTCGTCGTCGAGCACCAAAATCTCCTTCTTCCACACCTGATATACCTCACCGGTGACTACCTCGCCCACCTTCTCGCTGTACTTAGCGAAGAGGCTCGCTTTCTCCAAGTCGAGGATGCGCGATGCCAGATTCTGGCGCAACGAGAGTACCGCACGACGACCAAAACTGCTCAGGTCGATCTGGTCGGCTACCTCCTCGCCTACCTCGTAGGTCTCGTCGAGTTTCTTAGCCTCCGAGAGCGAAATCTGGGTGTTGGGATTCTCCACCTCGCCATCGCCTACGATGGTACGGTTGCGCCAAATCTCCAAGTCGCCCTTCTCGGGGTTGATAATCACATCGAAGTTCTCGTCAGTCTCATAGGTCTTGACAAGCAGGTGGCGGAATACATCCTCCAACACTCCGATCATTGTCGTTTTGTCAATGTTTTTCAGCTCTTTGAACTCTGCAAAGTTGCTAATCAAATTGAGATTCTTTTCCATTTTTGTATATATTTTTGTTTATCGTATTTTTTTTCACGTTTGGTCGTGGAACTATCTGAGTCGCTAAGGGAAAAGGGCTACTTGAAGTCCAAATACTCTTTTGTCCACTTGATTTGGTCGAAGGGGTAACTTTCGCGCACCTCAACCTCCTCTTTGCGCTTCTTGCCCTCTACTGCCACACGCTTGGTGTAGCCGAGGGTTATGCCCTGCTCGTCGGCCTCGACAAGGGTGGCGAGAATCTTGGTGCTGTCGGTGAGCAACACCTCCACGGGCAGACCGATAAGTTTTTTGTACTGTCGCAACACTTTGAGCGGCTGACCGATACCTGCCGAGATTACTGTCAACTCGTAATCCTCGACCTCTCTGTCGAATACACCCTCAATGGCGCGCGAGAGCTCTACGAGCGAGTCGATATCTACTCTTTCGTCACTATCGACCACCACCTCAAACTCATTTGCGGGCGAACTGTTAATCTCAATGAGGAACATATTTGTCCCTTCGAGCCTCTGCTCTACAAACTCTCTAATTGCTGCAACTTCCATATCTATTTCTTAAAATTAATTTCTAAACTCTTAGTACTCTGCAAGATAGATTAATCCACCTCATCGAATAAGTACAAAAATTGGGGACTCGCGTCCCCATACCTCTTGTTTCACCCTGCAAATATATGCAAAAATTCTGCAATCAACAACACTTTTTTACATTTTTTAAAGGTATAAAACAAGAAAGCAAAATTATGTAGGGAGTTTAGGGAGTGTTAGGGAGTTTAGGGAACTTAGGGAGTTTAGGGAATAATGAGAGTTATGGGAATTATGGGAATAATGGGAAAAACCATTTAAAAATGTTTTGTGTAACAATTTTTGTTTTCGGGTTTAGGGAATACTCTCGAAGAGAGTACGATGAAAAAGATATATGCAGATATCAAGTTCACTTGAATATCTGCATATATATTTTTTGTCGTAGTTACTGCAAAGTAACTCCTAAATCCGCAAACTAATAGTTTAAAAGTTTTTGGTTCCGCTTTTTACAAAAAGCGGAGAAAACCTCTATTTCAGCAAGTTTTTCATTGTTTTGTTCACCAGTTGGCGGGTGGCGGTTGTGGTGGCGGTTTGTGCTGCTTTGCTGAGCATTGTGCGGCCTGTACCTTTTTTGGTTGTCCCTCTTTTGGTGCTGCCGCTTGTTATCTGTTTTGCCACTGATGTGCCTAGGCTGCGCACGAAGCTTGTTGCTGCAGCTCCGAGGAGTGTGCCGAGCAGTCCTCGTCCTACGCCACTACGCTGGCGTTTTGCTTCTTCTTTCTCTTCGAGTGCTATGCGCTTAGCCTCCTCTTCGGCCGCTGCTTCGGCCGCTGCCTCCTCTTGGGCTGCGACGTTCTGCTCGGTGAGCACCTCGTAGGCGCTTATGCGGTCTATTGCTGCGTCGTAGGCGCGTATTGCTGCGGGTGCTGCGGCGCGCAGGGCATTGCGCTGAGCGTCGGTTATGGCCCCTATCTGACTGAGCGGGAAGAGTATCTTGGCGCGCTCCACCATCGATGGCGCACCCTTGGCGTCGAGGAAGGAGACGAGTGCCTCGCCTGTGCCGAGCTCCATTATCGCCTCCTCGGTGGAGAATGCGGGATTGGCGCGGAAGGTCTGCGCTGCGGCACGCACCGCCTTTTGGTCTTTGGGCGTGAAGGCGCGCAGGGCGTGCTGTATGCGGTTGCCGAGCTGTCCGAGGATATCTTCGGGTATATCGGTGGGCGACTGGGTGACGAAATAGACACCCACACCTTTGGAGCGTATGAGTCGTACTACCTGCTCTATTTTGTCAACGAGTGCTTTGGAGGTACCCTCGAAGAGCATATGTGCCTCGTCGAAGAAGAATACCAATTTGGGGAGTGCCGCATCACCCACCTCGGGCAGGTTCTCGTAGAGCTCGGAGAGGAGCCAGAGGAGAAATGTGGAGTAGAGCTTGGGGTTGAGCATCAGCTTGTCGGCCGCCAAGACGTTCATCACGCCACGCCCACCCTCGCACTGGATAAGGTCGAGGATGTTGAATGCAGGCTCACCGAAGAATTTGTCGCCACCCTCACTCTCGATTGCCATCAGTGCACGCTGTATGGCGCCAACCGAGGCGGCCGATATGTTGCCATACTCAGTGGTGTACTCCTTGGCATTTTTTGCTACGTAGTCGAGCATCATACGCAGGTCTTTAAGGTCGATGAGCAACAGGGAGTTGTCGTCGGCAATGCGGAATACGATATTGAGAATACCGCTCTGAGTCTCATTTAGTTGCATCAGACGCGCCAGGAGCTGTGGGCCCATCTCGCTGACGGTGGTGCGCATTGCGTGACCGCGCTCACCATAGACGTCGAACACCCTCACGGGACACCCCGCAAAGGCTGGCGCAGCGATGCCGAACTCGGCGCAACGCTTCTCAATGAAACCACTCATCGCGCCCGCCTGACTGATGCCCGAGAGGTCGCCCTTCATATCGGCCATAAAACAGGGGACACCGGCCTGGGAGAAGGTCTCGGCAAGCACTTGGAGGGTTACGGTCTTACCTGTACCTGTTGCACCTGCAATTAGTCCGTGACGATTGGCCATCGACCCCTCAATGGCGATAGCACCCTGCGGCCCGTGAGCCACATATAATCCTTTGTCTGTTGTGTACATTATCGTATGGTTTTAGTTTTCGAGATATTGATAAGCAAATATAAGAATTATGGTGGAAATAAAAAAGTGGGGGTGGAAGAGAAGGGGGTGTTAGGGAGCGTTAGGGAGTGTTAGGGAGTGTTAGGGAGATTAGGGAGATTAGGGAAACTCACTAAATTCACTAAATTCCCTAAACTCACTAAATTCCCTATAAAAAAAACCTGAGAGTAGTTCGATACTACTCTCAGGTTTATAATTTAACCCACCAACCTAAAAAAAGTCATCTGATTGAGGAAATTTTAGGCGGGCTGGTTTCTGTGGCTGCGCGCATACTTTGCGTATGTAAGCAGTCACGGAAGCCAGCCCAACACCAAATTTACCAATCAGATGGCTTTTTTAATCTTCGTCGGCAGCAGCCAGAGGATTATAAGGCTTAATAATACCTCGCTTCGAGGAGCGGATAAAGTCAACCAACAGGTCACGCTCGCGACTCTCGGGGAACTGAGCCATCACCATATCGCACGCTTTACCGTAGGGGTGACCCTCCTGGAAGATGATGCGGAACATATTCTGTACCAATGCAATCTGGTCGGGGGTGAAGCCACGACGACGCAGACCGATAAAGTTGGCACCAACATAAGTTGCAGGATAACGTGCAGCCTTCACATAGGGAGGTACGTCCTTAGCCACCATAGTACCACCACCAATCATAGCGTGCTCGCCGATGCGAACAAACTGATGTACAGCAGCGTGGCCACCCACGATAGCCCAATCGCCAACCTCGACCTCGCCAGCGAGCGATACGCCATTGACAATCACGCAGTTGCTACCCACCACACAGTCGTGTGCAACGTGTGCATAGGCCATAATGAGGTTGTTGCTACCCACCACGGTCTTGCCCTTAGCGGCAGTACCGCGATTGATGGTAGCGCTCTCGCGAACGGTGTTATAGTCGCCCATCTCGACGGTGGTGTACTCGCCCTTGAACTTCAAGTCCTGAGGTACGCCTGCAATCACAGCCGAAGTATGAATTTTACAGCCCTTGCCCATACGTGCTCCATCGAGCACCACAGCGCCGGGACCGATCCAACAATCATAACCAATAACCACATCGCCAGCAATGTAGGCGAAGGGCTCAACGGTTACATTTGCGCCCAACTTAGCGTCGGGGTGCACATAAGCCAGATTACTAATCATCTCTATTCTGTTTTATCAAGTGTTATCAATCAACTAAGTAACGCTACCAACATATTATTTATTGCACTGACCCACAATAAATAACACCCCACGCACAGCAGAGGGGTTTGGAGCGATTATTGTGCCAAAATTTTCTTCACCAACTCGGTATTCGCGAAGTGACCGGGGCGGGTTGCCACCACCTTACCGCGAATACGACGACCCAGCAGTGCGAGGTCACCCAGGATGTCGAGCAACTTGTGGCGCGCAATCTCGTTCTCGAAACGGAGTTTGAGGTTGTTCAGGTAGCCACCGCTCACCTTGATATCCTTCTTGTTGAAGAGGGCCGAAAGGCGTGCCACCTCCTCGTCGGTCACGGGGTGCTCCACCACCACGATAGCGTTGTCCACATCGCCACCCTTGATGAGGTTGGCGTTGAAGAGGAACATAATCTCGTGGAGGAAGACAAAGGTGCGACAGGGGGCAATCTCCGAACGATAGTTGTCGCCCTCGGCGAAGTGGGACTGCTGCTTGCCGAGTACCTTGGAGTTGTAGTCAACAGCCACATCAACGTCGTACTTATCGGCGGGCAGAAGTCGTACCTCAACGCCCTTCTCGGGAATCGAAAACGACACCTCCTCGGTAACGGTATAATACTCACGCTCAGCCTCTTGCTCTACCACTCCTACGCGCTCAATCTCGGCAGCATACTCTTTTGCCGAACCGTCCATAATGGGGGTCTCGGGTGCGTCGATATCAATCTGGGCATTATCCACACCGAGGGTCCAAAGGGCCGACATAATATGTTCGATGGTGCTTACTCGCACGCCATTAATCTCGATGGTAGTACCACGCGAGGTGTCGGTAACATAGTTACCAAGTGCGGGAATCTCGGGAGCACCCTCCAAGTCGATACGTCGGAAGGTTATACCGTGGTTTGCGGGAGCGGGTTTCACACACATTTTGACTTGCAGACCTGTGTGCAGACCTTTGCCGCTAAAATAAATTTCCTCTCTAAGTGTCTGTTGTTTCACGCCAATAGGGGTAAAGGTTTGTTCAATTCGGCTGCAAAGGTATTAATTTTTTAGAAAGAATAGGAAATAATTGCTATTTTTGTAGAATAATTCTGCGAATTATGAATAAAAGCAACGAAAGACCACAACAGAGCCGCGAGCGCGAGCGTCTGAACCTACCGTTTCGCCAGAGGAAGTTCGACCTCGGCAGGTGGGTTTATGCCCATCGTAATGCGCTAATGGCGACGGTGATTGTCTATCTGGTCTTGGCTATTTCGTTTGTGACGGTGCGCATCGTGCTCGAAAGACAACAGCACGAGTCGGAGATATACTACTTTGACCCTGAGGAGTTTGAACGACTGCAAGAGGATCTCGAAAGGGCGCAGGAACTCAACCGAATGCTCAACGAGATGCAGGAGGCTGAGGGCCCCGTGCAGAACAGAGTGTCGAACGAAAATGCCGAAGATACGGGCGAGGAGTTCCGCAACGATAAGGGGCTCGACGCTCGCGAAATTTTCGACCGCGCCGAGGCGGCTCAGCAGGCTATGCGCGACAACCGTTCACGCCAGCAGCGCGGAGAGCAGGAGATACAGGATATGATTGACAATCACAACCGTAGCGGTGCCGAAGAGGATGGCTCGGAGCCTGCTTCGTCGCGCGTAGAGGGCAATGTGATGGTCTCCTACTCGCTGAGTGCCCCTGTGCGCTCGGCGGTCTATCTCTACAAGCCCGCCTACAAGTGCCAGGGAGGTGGTACGGTGGTTGTCGAGATAACGGTTAACCGCAATGGCGATGTGACCGCCGCAACGGTCAAGAGCGCTACTCGCGACGACTACTGTATGACTACCACAGCCACCGACGCAGCACTACAATCGCGCTTCAACATCGACCCGTTGGCCCCCGAAAAAAAGATTGGTACTATTACCTACCAATTTGTAGCACAATAAGTTAAATATAAATAACAGATATGACACTTACATCGGAAAACATACTTCTTATCGGGGCAATTCTCCTCTTTGTCGGCATCTTGGCAAGCAAGATCAGCAACCGCTTCGGTACGCCTATGCTGTTGCTCTTCTTGGCTGTCGGAATGCTCTTCGGCACCGACGGTCTGGGTATTGAGTTCAACTCGCCCCGCACTGCTCAGTTTATCGGTACTATCTCGCTCTGTATCATCTTGTTCTCGGGCGGTATGGATACCAAATTTACCGAGATACGCCCCGTGCTCGGGCAGGGTATCACCCTCGCCACATTGGGCGTTGTGCTGACCACGCTGCTGACGGGTGGTTTTATCTATCTTATTGCCCACCTTTTCAACTTAGAGTTGACATTTATGGAGGCTCTGCTGCCTGCGGCTGTGGTGTCGTCAACCGACTCTGCCTCAGTCTTTTCCATACTGCGTACCAAGCGCCAAGGTCTCAAAGAGAACCTCCGCCCGCTGTTGGAGTTGGAGAGCGGTAGTAACGACCCGATGGCATACGTGCTGACCACCTTCCTGATTGCTATGCTCGGCGGCGACGGTATGGGCTTCGGCGAGTCGGTGGGCTGGTTCATTGCGCAGATGGGTATCGGCGCTCTGGCGGGCTACCTGCTCGGTATGGGAACGGTGTGGGTTATGGAGCATATAAATCTGAGTAATAAGTCGTTATACTCGGTACTGCTTCTCTCGCTCAGTTTCTTCATCTTCTCGTTCACCGATCTGCTTGGCGGCAATGGCTACCTGGCTGTATATATCGGCGGTCTGGTGGTGGGCAATAACCGCACACCCCACAAGCGCCACCTGATGACCTTCTTCGATGGTGTGGCGTGGCTGATGCAGATTGTGATGTTTATCGTGCTGGGCCTGCTGGTCAACCCCCACGAATTGTGGAGCGTGGCACTCTTCGGATTGGTAATGGCTATATTTATCACCCTTATCGGCCGCCCCGTATCGGTATGGCTTAGCCTGCTGCCCTTCAAGGGTTTGTCGAAACGCGCAAGAAACTATATCAGTTGGGTGGGACTGCGTGGTGCGGTACCTATCATCTTTGCTACCTATCCGATGGTGGCCGAACTCGAACACGCCGATATAATCTTTAACTCTATCTTCTGCGTGGTTATCTTCTCGCTTGTCGTGCAAGGCTCTACGGTGACCAAGATGGCCGAGTTGCTCCACCTCTCGGAGGAGGAGAAGGAGCGCGGCTTCGACTTCGACCTGCCCGACGATGTAAAGGCTGCTCTTGCCGAGCGCCAACTCACTGCCGAGAATCTCAGCAATGGCAACACCTTAAAAGACCTCCACCTGCCGGCAGATACACTTGTGATGATGGTGCGCCGAGGCGAAGAGTATATTGTCCCGAAGGGAAATACCGAACTGAAACCCAATGATATTCTGCTCTTTATCTCTCCCGACAAACAGGCCGAGGTAAAGTACGACCGCCGCACACTCCTGCGCCGCCTCCGCAAAATGCGCAAAGCAAAACAGAGTTAGTGAAATGCAAAATTCAAAGTTCAAAATAAATTAAAACTGAGAGCAATGTCGAATTGCTCTCAGTTTTTTATAGGGAGTGTTAGGGAACTTAGGGAATTTAGGGAATTTAGGGAAAACCATTTAGACTATTGTGTAATAGTTTTGTTTTCGGGTTTAGGGGATACTCTCGAAGAGAGTACAAATGAAATAGAGAGATATGGAGCTGCCAAATTTATTTGAGCAGAAACATATCTCTCTATTTTGTTTGTAATAACTACAAGTTATTCCTAAACCCGCAAACTAATAGTACAAAAGTTTTTGCGGAGCTTTTTACAAAAAGCGACAAAAACAATAACTAAAAATTCAACCTTCACCTTCGGCGCCATCGATGCTGAGTTGGAAGATTTGGAGGCCGAAGCGTGGTGTTATTGCCACTATGTGATCTATTATGTCGGCTTGTGCGAGTTCGAAGGCGCGCCACTCTGTTTGTGCGAGGAAGAGGTATATTTGTAGTGGCAGTCCGTATTGTGTGGGTGGTAGTTCGCGCACCATTGAGAGCATACCGTGGTGTCGCAGGGGCATATTGTCAACATAGTCGAGCAGGTAGGCGCGGAATAGCGTGAGGTTAGATACCTCGGTGTGGTCGGGCAGCGTGGCGAGGTATCGTGCTACTGCGGGGAGTGCTGCGAGGTCGGTGAGCTGCTCGGGTGTGCAGAAACCTATGGTGCGCACGTCGATGAGCAGCGAGCGCATCACGCGCCGCCCTCCGCTCTCCTTCATTGCCTGCTGGTTTATCAGGTGGTTGTCTGTGAGCACGTAGGGTGGCACGGTGCTTAGTGAGTTGTCGAAGTTACGGATTTTCACGGTGTTGAGTGTCACCTCCTCAACTACACCTTCGATACCGTGGGAGGGCATCTCCACCCAATCGCCCACCTTCACCATATGCTCTTCGGAGAGCATTATGCCCGATACGAGGCCGAGTATGGAGTTCTTGAATATGAGGCTGACCACCGCTGCCGATGCGCCGAGTCCTGTGAGAAGTTTGGCGGGTGAGCGGTTGAAGAATATGGCCACTACGAGTATCAGGCCAACGACGTATATGGCTATTTGGAGCACCTGCATCATACCTTTGAGGGGCTTGTTGCGATAGTCGCGACGACGATAGAATATCTCGAATAGCACCTTTACTGCGTTGTTGGCCAACCCGACGAGCAGGAGTACAAAGCTGACGTTGAGCAGTTTGAGGAATAGCTTGGCGAGTCGCCCCTCCTGCTCGACCAGCAGGGGCAGCGCGGCGTAGAGTATGAGGAGGGCGACTATTGCCGCCACCTTCGACACATTGCCCTCGCTGAATAGTATGGCAGCCTCGGCGGAGTGGAAACGCCCACGCAGTCGCCCCGCCAGCAGTCGCATAAACCACCTGAGGAGCAGCCATAGCCCGACTACGATGATGGCTACTATGGCCACTGCCGCCACCTCGCGCCACGCCCCGTGGAGGGCTTCGAGGCCTATCCACTCGAAGAGGAGGTCTATCCACTCAGCAATATAATTTTTCATAATGATGAAGAGTTTCTTGGTGTGGGTAGTGCAAATTGAGTGCAATTATCTCTATCTTTGTGCAGAGAAACTTTGGCAGATGGAACGCACACTCTCATTTACCGGCCACCGCCCCGAGAAGATTAAGGGCTACACCTCCCACCCGCAGGAGGTGGAAGCGCGTGTGCGTGAGGCACTTGCCGAGGCGGTCAAGATGTTCTACCGCCACGGTTACCGACGCTTTATGACGGGTATGGCCGATGGCGTTGACCTGTGGGCTGCCGACGAGATTATCAGGCTACGCGAGGAGGGCGTGATGAGCGAGGCGGAGATTGTGGCGGTCGTCCCTTTCAGGGGTCACCACCGCACGACCAACACCCCCGCACTATACCAGAGGGTGAGCGATGCCGCCACCGAGAGGGTCTTCATCTGCGAGGAGTACCACCACAACTGCTACACTCTACGCAACGACTACCTGGTAGATAACGCCTCGGCACTTATCGCCTACTGCGAGGGCACGCCGGGCGGTACAAAATATACCTTGCAACGCGCTCGGCGACAAGGATTAACGATATTCGATATTGTTAATCCGGGGATGTTTTGATGGAGGTTGAGTCTGTGGGTTATGATAAGCCCAATAGGCCCGATAAGCCCAATAGGCGAAAGATGGTTTTGAGAATAATGAGAATAATGGGAATAATATGAATTTAATGATTATCCCATAATTCCC
>JAFXAY010000037.1 GCA_017521965.1 Tidjanibacter sp.
GTTACCCACCCCCTAAATCCCCCTCCTTTGAGGGGGATATGCCTTCGGCAATCCCGAGTGCTTTACCCACCCCCAAGCCCCCGCCTTGGCGGGGGATGTGTCCCTCGGCTACGCCTCGGGCGAAGTTACGGGCACGACCGTTGTTAATTATGGGAATACCCATTGGGCCTATTGGGCTTACTTAAATAGGCCCAATAAGCCTAATAGGCATAATAGGCAAGAGGGAGTTTTAAGAATGCAAAATTCAAAATGATTTAGGGAGTGTTAGGGAACTTAGAGAGTGTTAGGGAATAGGGGTTATTTAAACTCCTTAAACTCTTTAAATTCATTAAACTCCCTAAACTTTCTATTTAAATTTCTTCAACTCCTTATCATCATACCCACGGGTAGCAAAAATGCTACCCGTGAGTATGTGGAGTGGTGTAGTGTGTAGTAGTGGGTGCAGTTTTTTTGTGTTGGGCCTTCTGTATGCACGGGTAGTAAAATTGCTACCCGTGAGTATTTGGGGTGGTGTGGTAGTGATAGGGAGTATAGGGAGATTAGAGAGCAACAGCACAAAAATATACCCGGGTAGCAAAAATGCTACCCGTGAGTATGTGGGGTGGCAGTGTTTTTTTTGGGGGGGGGTGGGGCTCTCCGTATTGTCGGGTAGTAAAATTGCTACCCGCGAGTGTGGGGTGGTGTGGTAGTGATAGGGAGTTTAGGGAGTTTTAGAGAACTTAGGGAGCAACAGCATAAAAATATACACGGGTACGATTTTTCGTACCCGTGGGTGTGTGGGGTGGTGGTTTTGTTTTGTGGGAGGGCCTTCTGTATGCACGGGTAGCAAAAATGCTACCCGCGAGTGTGGGATGGTGTGGTAGTGATAGGGAGTTTAGAGAGTTTAGGGAGATTAGTGAGATTAGGGAATCACTGTTTAGAAATATCCACGGGTAGCAAAATTGCTACCCGCGAATGTTTGGGGTGGGAGCAGAGGATATGTGGGGTTGCGGTGTTTTTTTTGAGGGGTGGGGGTGAAAGTGGTGTATGGTTGGAAAATTGTTGAAAATTGTAGCGGAAAAATTTCTTTTTGTCTAGATATATGGATAATTTTGCGGTGCAAAGCGGCGTGATAGTGTTCTGTTCCGACGGGGTAGGGTGTTATTGCGTTGCGTTTTGTTTTGCACCAAACAAACTAACTATATCTAAATTAACTAATTACAACAGATGAAAACTACTAATTTCAGCGATTACGCAGCGCCCACTGTTGATGTAATCGAGGTAGCCGTTGAGAGCGGCATTGCAACCACCGGTGGTGGCGGTATTGATGGTATTCCCGTAGTTCCCGGTCCAAACTTTGGCCTTCCTAACTTCTAATCCACTAACACTATGAAACAGATTTTCAAGACTCTTGTGTTGGTGGCAGCAGCTGTCGCAACACTCACCTCGTGCGAGAAAGCACCCGAGGTAACCCCAGCAGCCGAGGAGTTTACCCTCACCGTTAATGCAACCCTCCCCGCCCCCGATGGCACCAAGACCTATCTGGGCGACAAAGTTGGCACTGAGTATCCCGTTCTGTGGAGTGCAGATGATAAAATTCGCGTAAGCCAAGTACCCTATAATACTACAAATAATATAGATTTTACAGCGGCTGGTAGCACAAGTTCTAAAACTTCTACTGTTAGCACTCTTTCTGCTGATAATACCGAGGCTGGTTTTGAGTTTAATTTTGGTGATATCAACAAATATGATTCGCTTGGTAATGTGATCGTAGAGGCAAACTTTATAGATTATATTGCTATCTACGGTGGTAGTGGCTATACTATGTATAAGAGAGACAAACAATACATTGATCTTGAAGTAGTTCTTCCCACAACTCAGAAACCTGCTGCTGGTCAGTTTGACCCTACTGCCGCTATTATGGGCGATGCTGTTTTGGGTCTGGACAAGCCTGCTACTTCGCTTGACTTGCAGTTTAGGCATTTGGTTGCTTATGCAATGCTCAATGTAAAGAACTTGAATTGCGGTAGCGAGAAAGTAGAGAGTGTTACAATCACAAGTGCAGAACATAAACTTTCGGGCAAATCGTATTGGTACTATCTTGAAGGTACAAACTTTAAGACTACTAGCGGTGATGCTTCCAATAAAGTAGTTATTGATATGACTGCACAGACTCTCACTAACAATAATTTCGAGGTTTACTTTACCGCAACTCCTACCGAGTTTGCTGTTAATGATAAGTTGACTTTTGTTGTTGCTACCGATGCCGATAATACCTACACCAAGGAGGTAACAGTAGAGAGTGCATTTGAGTTTGAGCAAGGCAGTATCTTGGATTTCTCGGTTGATTTCAATGGTGTTACTCCTGACGTTATTGAGGGTAAACAATATAAGTTGGTAACCGATGTAAGTACTTTGTCTGCCGGTGATGTTGTGTTGTTGGTTGCAAACAATAACGCCGCTTATTTTGCAGCAGGCGCTGTGAGCACAACCTCAACTAAGTACTTGACAAAAGTTGACATTAACGCACCTGTAAGTGATGTAATCACTATTACTGATGAGGCTGTTGATGAGTTTACCCTGACTGCTTCAACTACTCCTGTTGGTGCTTGGATGTTGGCATCGAGTTTGAATGGCGGTAAATATGTTACTTGGACAAGTGGCAATAGTGCAAATGTGGCTGTAGAGGCAAGTGAGAATACTTCGTGGAACATTTCGATTGCGGATGGAAGTGCCACAATTGTTAACGCGAGCAACAGTAATAGGTATTTGCAATACAATACGGGTAGCCCTCGATTTGCTACATATGACCAAACTAAGAGTATACAGACACCCCCCGCTATCTACAAAAAGTTATAGAGTAATTTTTGAGAGAGATTAATACTAAACGAAGCCGACCAAAAAGTGATTTTTGGTCGGCTTTTTTTAGGGAGTGTTAGGGAGTTTTGAGAATTCAAAATGCAAAATTCAAGGTTCAAAATTAGTTAAAACTGAGAGAGGCATCGAGCCACTCTCAGTTTTTGGTAGTGGGTAGGGAGATGTAAGCCGATTGTTTCCGAGAATTGGGCTACCGTAGGTAGCCCTTTCCTCTGCTGCTGCCGCAGGGGCGCTATCAAAGCAATGAGTTTCCGAGAATTGGCCTGCTCTTCGAGCAGGCCTTTCCTCTAACGCTCCGCGGGCGCTATCAAAGCAATTGTTTCCGAGAATTGGGCTACCGTAGGTAGCCCTTAGTTGCTGCGGCTCGGCAAAGTCTGCGAGCAGCCTCTGCTCTCGCCTTAATCGCAACTTTGAGCCTGCTCTTTGGCGCGGGCGCTGTTTCCGAGAATTGAGTCGTCTTTGGCGCCTCTTTCCTCTAACGCTCCGCGGGCGCTATCAAAGCCGATAAGGCAACCATACGAGCGCAGCACGCTCTCTTTTTTGTTGTGTTGTGGCTTTGCTGTGAACAAGTTCCCATCAGCCACAACACACAAAAAAAAAGACGACACCTTACAGTGTCGTCTTGGTTGCCTTATCGGCTTTGAGCTGTTTCCGAGGATTGAACTCGGGACCTCTTCCTTACCAAGGAAGTGCTCTACCACTGAGCTAAAACAGCATTTCCTTTGTTTTGCGTGGCAAAAATAAGTAACAATTTTCTATTTTGCAACTCTTTCGTGAAGATATTTTGCAAATTTGTCTTATCTTTGAGTTGATTTTTGGTTGCAACGTGCTCACAAGTGCCCCGCGGCCCACAAAATAGAGAAAAAAATGCGAAAATACAGTTACGAAAACGAGCGACTCGCAGGTCTTGCCAAGGTGGTCAAACTCTCGGCAGTCCTATTCTTCGCCACCATCATCGTCTTGGCGTTGATGTTGCGTCACCTCTTCACCATTCACCTCGCCCTCATCTTCCTGCTGCTCATCGTGGCGGGCGTATGCTTCTGCATAGTCGGCCTGGGTCTGGCGCGCGAAGTGCAAGCCAAAGAGGCGCAACTCACCGAGGCCGAGCGACGTGCCGAGGAGGCGGAGCGCAAGGCCAAGGCGCTCGAAGCCAAAGAGATAAAAGAGTAATACTAAATAATCCAAACCCTATGAAACACATACTTATCGTTGGTGCAGGTGGCCAGATTGGCTCCGAGCTGACAACATATCTGCGTAAGATTTACGGTAATGCCAATGTGGTGGCGACCGATGTTCGCGAGTGCAAGAACTTAGGTGCCGATGGTCCTTTCGAGGTGCTCGACGCGCTGAACGCCACATCTATGGCGTCGGTGGTGGCACGTCACAACATCGACACCATCTTCAACCTTGTGGCCCTCCTCTCGGCGGTGGGTGAGCGCAACCCGCAGATGGCGTGGGGCGTGAATATGGGTGCTCTGATGAACTCGTTGGAGGTGGCACGTCAGCACCATTGCGCGCTCTTCACTCCCAGCTCGATAGGTGCATTCGGCCCCACCTCGCCCAAAGATGGCACTCCGCAGGATACCATTATGCAGCCCACAACCGTCTATGGCATCTGCAAGGTGACCGGCGAGCTCCTCAGCAACTATTACAACCTGAAATATGGCGTGGACACCCGTTCCGTGCGTTTCCCCGGCATCATCTCCAACGTCACCCAGCCCGGCGGTGGCACCACCGACTACGCTGTGGAGATATACTACGAGGCGGTGCGCAATGGTAAATACACCTGCGCTGTGCCGAGCGACGTATATATGGATATGATCTATATGCCCGACGCACTGCGCGCCTGCGTGGAGCTGATGGAGGCCGACCCTCGCCAGCTCATACACCGCAACAGCTTCAACATCGCCTCGATGAGCTTCACACCCGAGATTATCGCCGCCGCAATACGCAAGCATATCCCCGAGTTCGAGATGGACTACTACATCGACCCCGTGAAACGCGAGATTGCCGAGAGCTGGCCCAACTCGCTCGACGATAGCTGCGCACGCGCCGAGTGGGGCTGGAAACCTGAGTGGGACCTCGACAAGATGACCGAAGATATGCTCCGCGTAATCCGCGAAAGAGAAGGGAAGTAGAATGAGCTAAAATGAGTTAAACCCGAGAAAAGTGAGATGCTTTTCTCGGGTTTTTTGATGGGAATAATGGGAGTTATGGGAATTTAGGGAGTGTTAGGGAGCGTTAAGGAACTTAGGGAATTTAGGGAATAATGAGAATTATGGGAATAATGAGAAAAATGAGAGAAGCCATTTAAACTTGTTGTGAAACAATTTTTGTTTTCGGGTTTGGGGGATACCCTCGTAGAGGGTACGATGAAAAAGAGATATGGTGTTGTCAAGTTTACTTGAACAAACACCATATCTCTTTTTTGTCGTAGTTACTGCAAAGTAACTCCTAAACCCGCAAACTAATAGTACAAAAGTTTTTTGGTGCCGCTTTTTTACAAAAAAGGGGCAAAACTAATCACTAAAACTCCACCACGGGTGCTACGTCTGCGCCTTCGTTAGCTTCGAAGTAGGGTTTAGCTGTGAAGCCGAAGAGTGAGGCGAGGATATTTTTGGGGAAGCGGCGGATTGTGGTGTTGTAGGTGCGTGCTACGTCGTTGAAGCGGTTGCGCTCCACTGCGATACGGTTCTCGGTGCCTTCGAGTTGTGCTTGGAGTTCCAAAAAGTTCTGGTTGGCTTTGAGGTCGGGGTATGCCTCGCGTATCATCATCAGTCGGCCCAGTGCGCTGGTCACTGCGTCCTGTGCCTCCATATATGCCGATATTGCCTCGGGGGTGAGGTTCTCGGGATCTACGGTCACCTGTGTGGCCTGTGCGCGTGCGGCCACTACGCCTTCGAGGGTCTGACTCTCGTGCTCGGCATAACCTTTTACGGTGTTTACAAGGTTGGGTATCAGATCGCTACGACGCTGATATTGATTCTCTACCTGACTCCACGCGGTCTTCACGCCCTCGTCAGCTGTCACCAGACCGTTATAACCTGTGATGCCCCACAGAGCCACCACAGCAATCACAACCAATAGGATAATTGTACTCTTTTTCATCTTCTTATCTGTTTAATAGTATAACATTTTTATTTGTAGAAACGCATCTGCGATGTATGCGTTACAATCCTTATTTACATTAGTACGGAGGCAACCACCTTGCAATCCACTCAGACGCTCTTCAATAGAAACGCATCTCTGATGCTTAGAAACGCCCGCCGGCACCGCCTCCGCCCGACATACCGCCTCCGAAGCCTCCGCCAAAGCCACCTCCGAAGCCGCCACCAAATCCTCCGCCGCGGTGTCCGCCACCTATTGTGGTGCCTGCGGCTACTGCTGTGGCCTCCGCCTCGCGACGGTTTACTATCTTGCCACAGTTTGTGCAGACGTAGGTTACGTTGTAGGTCTTCTGATAGAGGTTCTTGCTGATGAGCACGCGACCAGAGCGGCGCAGTGTGTGCTTCTTACACTGCGGGCAACGACTCTGTCGGCGCACGATGAACACCACCGCCACCACGGGTAGCACGAAGAGTAGGCACGCCACGAGGAATATGGTCAGCAGGTCCTCCTCCTCGCCATTGGTCACCTCGGCAGGGTCGGCGCCTTGGAGTACGAGTGCCAGCGCACCCACGCCCTCGACCATACCGCTGCTGAAATCGCCCTCGCGGAAGTGGGGTATCATCAGGTTCTCTATCACTCGCTTGCAGAGTGCGTCGGGGAGCAACCCCTCGACACCGTAGCCTGTCTCTATCTCTATCGCCCCTTGGTCCTCAACGAGCAAGACGAGAAGTCCGTTGTCGGCATCCTTGTTGCCAAGTCCCCAATGGTTGAATAGTCGGTGACGAAAGCTGACGGGGTCGTCGCTGCCTATCGAGCCGAGTGCCACCACCGCCACCTCGGCAAGGCCCTGCTCTTTGAGGGGCACGAGCATCGCGTTGAGCGAGTCAACAGCCGCACTGCTGAGCAACCCGTCGGGGTTGGTGACGAGCTGTGTGCGGTCGGCACGCTGCACGTTGGGCACACTCTCGACGCTCCACTCGCGTGGCGAGCCGCTCAGCGAGAGGGTGAGCAGCAGGAGTGAGAGGGTGGCAAATAGGCGTTTTATTGTCATCGTTTGAGTCATTTTGCAATACAAATGTATATAAAATGGTTAAAAAATCTATGTCATAACGAGTAATAAGACAAAAAAAACGTACATTTGCCTACTAATTGATAGATTAGAAAGAGCCGATAATTAACATAGCAATAAGGAAATCTAACAAAACAATAAAACATCTAACTATGAATATGAAATTAAGACTTATCGTGATGAACTTTCTCCAATATGCCATTTGGGGATCGTATCTCACCTCGATGGGTACCTATCTCGTAGGTGCAGGACTTAGCTCCAACATCGGTATCTTCTACGCTACTCAGGGTATCGTGTCGCTCTTTATGCCCGCCATCATCGGTATCGTTGCCGACCGCTGGATTCAGGCACAGCGACTCCTCGGCCTCTGTCACGGTCTGGCTGCTTTGGCTATGCTGGGCGCAAACTTCTACTGCGCAAGTGCTGCTACCGTGGAGTTCGGCCCCCTCTTCGCACTCTATGCGCTGAGTATGCTCTTCTTTATGCCTACCATCGCTCTGTCGAACTCGGTGGCATATACCGCTCTGAAAAGCAAGAACTTGGATACTGTTAAGCACTTCCCGCCCATCCGCGTATTCGGTACCGTGGGCTTTATCTGCGCTATGTTGCTCACCGACGCACTCGGTTGGCAGGCCACTTCGAGCCAGTTTATGCTCTCGGGTATCTTTGGCCTGATTCTGGCTCTCTATGCCTTCACCCTGCCTCAGTGCCCCGTACAGAAAAATGTGGAGAAGAAGTCGCTGGTCGATGCACTTGGCCTGAGAGCCTTCTCGCTCTTCAAGCAGAAGAAGATGGCGCTCTTCTTCATCTTCTCGATGCTGATGGGTGTGTCGTTGCAGATTACCAATGGCTTTGCTAACCCCTTTATCACCACCTTCCAGAATATCCCTGAGTTTGCCAATACCTTCGGCGCACAGCACGCCAATATGCTGATCTCGCTCTCGCAGGTGTCGGAGACTCTGTGTATCCTTTTGATACCCTTCTTCTTGCGTAAGTTCGGTATTAAGAAGGTGATGCTGATTGCTATGTTCGCTTGGGTATTCCGTTTCGGCCTCTTCGGCGTGGGTAACCCCGGTGGCGGTGTATGGCTCTTCATCCTCTCGATGATTGTCTATGGTGTGGCATTCGACTTCTTCAATATCTCGGGTTCGCTCTTCGTGGATAACGAGACCGACGAGAATATCCGTTCCAGCGCGCAGGGCGTATTTATGATGATGACCAACGGTATCGGTGCAACTATCGGTACTCTGGGTGCGCAGGCTATTGTCGATAAGTTTGTAAACTCGCAGACCGAGCCTCTGGCTCAGATTGCTGGTTGGAGCACCGCTTGGTACATCTTTGCTGCCTATGCTTTGGTGGTGGCTATTGTATTTGCTATATGTTTCAAATACAAGCATAACCCCGAAAAATAGTCAATAGTTACTAAATAAGAGATAAATATCGGGAGAGCAGATTATTTGCTCTCCCGATTTCGTTATCTTTGCGAAAACAATTCCGAACTATGACAGAGAGATTAGCAGCCATCAGAGCCTATTACGATGCGGGGCATACCCGTACGTTGGAGGCTCGTCGCGCCGCACTTGCCGCACTGCGTCGCGCTATTGTGGCACACACCGACGAACTCTTCGAGGCACTCCACACCGACTTGGGCAAGTCCTCGCGCGAGAGCTATATGAGCGAGGTGGGGGTGGCCCTCGCCGAGATTGACCACCTCAGCCGACACCTCAGGCGACTGATGCGCCCGCGCCGAGTGCGTGGCTCGCTCACCACCTTCCCGTCGCGCTGTCGTGTGGTCGCCGAGCCGCTGGGAGTGGTGCTCATCATCTCTCCGTGGAACTACCCCGTAAACCTCACCTTCGCCCCGTTGGCAGGTGCTATTGCAGCGGGTAACTGCGTGGTTATCAAACCGTCGCAGACCTCTGCTGCTACCCGAGAGGTGATGACAAAGATTGTCGCCGAGGCCTTCGACCCCTCGCACGTGGCGATGATGTGCCTCGACCACGAGCAGACCGATAGAGTGCTCGACGAGAAGTTCGACCATATACTCTTCACGGGCAGTGCCCGAGTGGGGCGCGATGTGATGAGCAAGGCGGCCCGCCACCTCACCCCCGTCACCTTGGAGTTGGGCGGCAAGAGCCCCTGTATCGTTTCGGCCGATGCCGACCTCCGCGTGGCTGCGCGCCGCGTGGCGTGGGGCAAGACCTTCAATGCGGGCCAGACCTGCATCGCCCCCGACCACGTATGGGTGGAGCGCAAGGTGGCCGACAAATTTGTAGAGGAACTTACCCGCGCCCTCGATACCCTCTATGGCGTGCCCGCTATGGAGAGCGCACAATATCCCCATATCATCTCCCGTCGTGCGCTCGATAGGCTTGTCGGCTATACCGATGGCCGCTCGGGTAGGGTGGTCTATGGTGGCGAGGTTGATAATGAGCGACTTAGGCTTGCACCAACAGTGCTGCGTGAGGTGCCGATCGATAGCCCCGTTATGCAAGACGAGATTTTCGGCCCTGTAATACCCGTGATCGAATACGATAGGGTGGAAGAGGTGATAGAGTATGTGAACAAAAATCCTAAACCGCTGGCACTCTACTACTTCGGGCGCAAGCGCGATGGTCGTAGCGTGGTGGCTCGTACCACCTCGGGCGGTGCTTGCATCAACGATGTGGTGATGCACTTTGCTGCGCTCAACGCCCCCTTTGGTGGTGTGGGCGAGAGCGGTATGGGCAAGTATCACGGTGAGGACTCCTTCCTGACCTTCTCCAACCGCCGCACGGTGCTGAGTGCGGGTCGTCGTATCGACCTGCCGATGCGCTATCCCCCTTTCCCGCCCCTCGGAGTGCTCAAAAAGTTTATGTAACCTATGGAAGGACTGCTTGAATTTGGATACTTCGGCCTCTTCCTCGGGGCGTTCTTGGCGGCTACGATTGTTCCGTTCAGTAGCGATGTGCTGCTGGTCGGTATGCTTGCGCTGGGTGGCAGCCCTGTGATGACTGTGGTGATGGCCAGCCTCGGCAATTGGGCGGGCGGACTCACGACCTATTGGCTTGGCCGACTCGGCAAATGGGAGTGGATAGAGAAGTGGTTTAAGGTGACACGCGAGAAACTCGAAACCCAAAAAGCCAAGGTCGATAAGTGGGGCAGCCTCCTCGCCTTTCTCACCTGGCTCCCCGTTGTTGGCGACCTAACCGCCATAGCCTTAGGCTTTTACAAGGTCCATTTTGGCCGCACCGCACTATTTATGGCGATTGGGAAGAGCCTACGCTTTATTATGTGGGCACTTCTATACGAAGCCATCTGGCCGGTAAATTCTGCACTTCCCTTGTAAACCAAATGCTCATTTACGCATAAGTAAACTCCGCTTTGGCTTACTGCACGAAGTGCAGAATTTCCTCGGCCATAGTGGCTTCGTTGTTTGTGTAAAGTGTGGGCGCCTTTGCCTAAAATCCTTCCACCATACGACTTTTGAAGTTTATGGAGGAATATAAAAGCCACTATGACTCTTGGTCATAGTGGCTTTTATATAAATAGGTATATACCTTACAGACAGTAATCCTCCTCCGAGAAGAAATGCGCGGCTTCGATTTTGGCGTTTTCGTCGCTGTCGGAGGCGTGGATGGCGTTCATTGTGACGTCGGTGCCGAACATTGCGCGGATTGTGCCGGGCTCGGCCTTCTGGGGGTTGGTGGCGCCCACTGTGCGGCGCAGTTCAGCCACAGCATCGTCGCGCTCCAAGACTGCGACAATCACCTGACCGGAGGTCATATACTCCATAAGTTCGCCGAAGAAGGGTTTCTCCTTGTGGATAGCGTAGAACTCGCCCGCCTTCTGCTCCGAGAGGCGAGTGGCGCGCATAGCGGCAATGCGGAAGCCGCGCGAGAGGAGGATATCGATAATCTTCCCCTCCACTCCTGCACGCATCGAGTCGGGTTTGATAATGGTAAATGTTCTGTTCATTTTTATATAGGTTTTAATAGGTTAGGTTCAGCGAAAAAGGCGGGGCGGAGTCTGCGCGGTTACTCCTCCTCCAAGGGGCGTGCCGAGATGTAGTTGTCCCACTTGGCGAGTGCTGCCTCCATATCGGCGGGGAGGGGTGTTTCGAAGTAGATCTCCTTGTGCGTTGTGGGGTGGACAAAGCCCAAGCAACGTGCGTGGAGTGCCTGGCGCGGCAAGAGGTCGAAGCAGTTCTCCACAAATTGTTTATACTTGGCAAAAGTCGTACCCTTCAATATCCTGTCGCCACCATAGCGGGCGTCGTTGAAGAGCGGGTGGCCGATGTACTCCATATGTACCCTAATCTGGTGTGTGCGGCCCGTTTCGAGTCGGCACTCCACAAGTGTCACATAGCCATAGCGTTTCACAACCCTCCAATGGGTCACCGCCTCCTTGCCCTCGCTACCGTCGGGGAAGACCGCCATCTTCAACCTATCCCTCAGGCTGCGACCGATGTGTCCCTCGATGCGACCCTCGTCCTCGTCGAAGTCGCCCCACACCAGCGCCAAGTAGCGGCGGGTGATGGTGTGGTCGAAGAACTGCTTGGCCAGATAGGCGTGGGCGCGCTCATTTTTGGCAACCACCAACAGACCGGAGGTATCCTTGTCGATGCGGTGGACAAGTCCGGCGCGCATATCGCTCTCGGCGAAGCCCGACGACTCCTTCAAGTGCCAAGCCAGCGCATTGACCAGCGTACCGTCGTAGTTACCGTGGCCCGGGTGAACGACCATACCCGGCTGCTTGTTGACAATCAGCAGGTCGTCGTCCTCATATACTATTTCGAGCGGGATATTCTGCGGGATAATCTCTATCTCGCGTTTGGGGTAGGGCATCACGATAGAGATATGGTCGAGCGGCTTCACCTTATAACTCGACTTGACCGCCTTGCCATTGACGAGCACCGAGCCACTGTCGGCTGCTGCCTGCACACGCGAACGCGAGCAGTGCTCCAACCTATCAACAAGGTATTTGTCGATGCGCAACATCGACTGCCCCTTATCGACCGTCACCGCAAAGTGCTCATACATCTCCTCCTGCTCGTCGTCAACTCCGTCGAGCATAGGGTCGTCGAGTGTGGTCTGCTCCTCCAATATCTTTCTGTAATCTGCCATCTGTCGGTCGGTTTAGAAAAACTCCTCCTCCTCAAAGTCGGCTGCGGGTGCTTCGGCGGCTGCCGCTTCGGCCTCTGCTGCCTCGGCCTCGGCGCGTGCCTTAGCCTCCTCGTCGGCTCTGCGACGTGCGTCCTCATCGGCAGAGGTCACACCACGATTGATGCGCTCGTCGTCGAGCGATAGCGACAATGCCACACCGCTACCCAGCGAGGTCACAACACCCTGAGCGGGCGACTGCACATAGACGCGGGCGTTGCGCTCGTTGAGCTGATTTACACCCTCGTCGGAGGTGATGCGACCCACGTTAAGACCCGAGTCCCACAGGCGGCTCTTAGCCTCGTAGAGTGTCATACCCACCACTCGGGGTACTGCTACGCGGCTCTTCTCCTCATCCTCGCCACGACCCACCACAAGGGTAATGCCCGAGCCAATCTCAGCCTCGACCTTCTGCCCCTCCTCAATGGTGCGACCGCCAAACTTCTGCGAGAGGATATAGTTAGTCGCAATATCTTCGACATACTCCAAGCGCTCAATCTCCAAGCCTACACTTTCGAGGTTATTCTTGGCCTGACGCAGCGAGAAACCCGTGACGTAGGGTATCTCGACCATCTTCTGGCGGTAGGAGTTGACGGTGACAAAGATGCGACGACCGTTCTTCACCTCAGTGCCTGCTTTGGGATTCTGCTCCAACACCACACCACCATCGTAGATGGGCACAAAGAGCGAATCGCTCACCTCGATACGCAGTCCGCCATTGCGTGCTGCAAGTTCGGTAGCCTCGTCGAGCGAAAGACCCACCATCTCGGGCACCTCGCGATAGCGACCGTGGCGGGTGAAGATGCCCAGCAGCACCTGCACCAAAAATAGGCCAATCACCAACAGACTCACCGCCAATATCAGGTGGCGGATAACGGTCTGCTTCATTGTGCGCTCGGCAGGTGCCGACTGCTTCTGTGTTGCGGGACGCTTGGGGGCTGGTTTACGACTTTTCTGTTCCATATAGTTATCTTATTTATTTACAGGGTTGTAGAAGGTGTCACGCTCAATAGGGGTGCGACCTGTGCGTGCCGCCATCGCCTCAATCTCGGCTATGGTGAGGCGCGGGCGCTGGTCCTCGGCACCTGCCATCGAGTAGATTTTGGTGCTGTCGTCAATCGTACCGTCGATATCGTCGGCGCCATAGGCGAGAGCCTCCTCGGTGGTCTGCTTGCCATACATCACCCAATAGGCCTTGATGTGGGGTATATTATCGAGGAAGATGCGCGAGAGGGCCAGCATACGCAGGTCCTCTTCGAGGCTCACCTCGCCGATAGCCTCCATCTGGTTGCCCGAACTGCGATATTTGAGGGGGATAAAGGCGTTGAAGCCACCCGTGCGGTCCTGCAACGTGCGCAGGCGGTTGAGGTGGTCGATGCGCTTAGCACGACTCTCCAAATGACCGTAAAGTATTGTGGCATTGGTAGGTATCCCTATCGAGTGGGCCGCCTCGTGGAGTGCCAGCCATTGGGCTGTGCTACCCTTGTCGGGGCAAATTTTTGCTCGTAGTTCCTCATCGAAAATCTCGGCGCCGCCACCCGGGATGGCCTCCATACCCGCCTCGCGGAGTCGGCGCAGGCCCTCGGCGTAGTCGAGTCCCGCCTTCTCAATCATATAGGCGAGTTCGATGGCGGTAAATGCCTTCACTGTGGCATTAGGCAGCGCACGCTTGACACGCGAAATCATCTCGATATAGTGCTCCAAGTTGTGGTCGGGGTGTACGCCACCAACGATATGTACCTCGGTTGCGCCGCTATCCCTCTTCGAGAGTGCTATCTGCTCAATCTCGTCGAGCGAGTAGTCCCACGCCTCGGCCGAGCCGCGCGGACGACGGTAGGAGCAGAAGAGGCAGTTGAAGCGACACACATTGGTCGGCTCGATGTGGAAGTTGCGGTTGTAGTAGAGTGCATCGCCGCAGGTACGCTCACGACAGAGCGTGGCAAGTCGCGAGAGTTCCGCCAGCGGAGCCTCCTCCATTAGTCGTAGTGCCTCGTCGGTGGTGATACGCTCACCAAGTTCTATTTTGCGATATATATTCTCCATTGTTTAGAGTTCGGTTGTAATCAGTTTGCAAATTTTTTCGCGTGCACGGTGTATCTGTGTCTTGACCGTGCCGAGTGGCAGAGAGAGTGCCTCGGCAATCTCCTCGTAGGAGTACTCCTTGAAGAAGCGCAACTCAATCAGTCGGCGGTAGCGCTCGTCCATTGTGGCCAAGTGGCGTTCGAGTTCGGTGCGGCGCTGCGAGTTGATGATACGCTCGTCGGGCAGCACCTCGGTCGATGCAGACTGCATCACATCGCCCACTCCGCGCAGGGAGTCGATGGAGAGTTCGTCGTGACGCTTGCGCGACCAGTCAATCAGCGTGTTACGCGCTATGGTATATATCCACTGCCCAAAGGTGAAGGCAGGGTTGTACTTGTCGATGTTGAGGAAAACCTTCACAAAGGTCTCCTGCATCAGGTCCTCGATATCCTCGTTACTACCTCCACCGCAGCGCTGGACATAGAATTTGTAGATGGCATCTTTGTATCGGTTGAAGAGCACCTCAAATGCTGAGGAGTCGCCATCCGATATGAGCGATACCAACTGCTGGTCGGTGAGGATTATGTAACTGCCTATTTCCATCTTTTCTTTTTGCGGCGGAAGAGCGAAACAAACCAGAGTTGCGCCTCATAGAGGGGCGAGAGGAGGTCGTAGAGGAGGTAACTCCACATCAGCCCGCGCTCACTGAGTCGGCGACCCAGACGGTGGGTCTGGAAGAGTAGGCAGTTGGCGCGAAGGAGTATCAATGCCCCGGCATATATTTTACCGTAGAGCGGAGCGGTGACGAGCAGGAAGATGTTGGCTGCAAAGAAGAGAGTGCGCACCCAATACTCCACTGCAAGCCCTGCTCTGAGCGAGAATGGGTAGTGTTTGTGGGTGCTACTCAGTCGTTTACGCTCCGACTGCCACCAGCCGAGTCCGCCCCACGCCTTGCGACGTACCACCGACGAGGGGCCTGCCACTACGGTAGTGTTCTGCGCCGAGGCTATGGCCATCACATAGAGGTCGTCCTCGCCCATATTGAGGCTGAGGTGGTTGAAGCCGCCTGTGCTGAAATAGAGCGACTTGCTGAGGCCGAGGTTGTGTATCGAGCCACGGTAGGGGTGGTGTGTCATTGCCGAGGAGAGCCAACGAGCCGAGGAGTAGAGGTTGTCGCAACGCAACATCTTATTGCTCAGACCCTTGCTTGGCGCTACTCCGCAGTAGCCAAGCACCACTTCGGCGCTCTCGAAGCCGCGCGCCATCAGCTCCAACCAACGCGACGAGCCGGGCTCGGCACTCTGGGTGCTGATGATGACATTGTCGTAGTGGGCGGCCTTGATACCCACATTGAGGGCGAGTTTGTTGCCGATGCCGATACGGGGATTATAGACCATCTTGGTGACCGACAGGCGATAGTCGTTGTCGCAGATGGTGCTGAGTTGTGCGTTGAACTCCTCGTCGGGGGTGTTGACAACAAAAATTACCTCAAAACGAGGGTGTGTCTGTTTCTGAAATTTTGGAATTACCCTCTCGAAATAGCTGAAATCGGGGTCGAATAAGGGAACGATGACCGACACTGCGGGTGGCTCCTCGCTCTGACGGGTGCGACGACGACGGTAGGTTGCGATACGACCATAGCGGCGTGCATAATAGACGAGTTGCGCCACAAATAGTGCCAGGGCAACGATTGCAATGGGTAATCCCCACTCTCCGAGATATTCTGTAAGCCACTCCAAGGCGGCGATAAATGACTCCATCTTGATATAATCTTCTTATTTAACCCACAAATTTAACTAAATTTTGGCAAAAACGGAATAATAGGTATTTTTGTGGAGAAAATGAAGTTCGAATTATTACATACACTCCCCTCGTCGAGGGCGAGAGCCGGTCTGATTACCACCGAAAACGGAGTAATAGAGACCCCAATTTTTATGCCCGTGGGCACTGCCGCAAGTGTGAAGGGTATTTTCCACCGCGACTTGGAGGATGTGGGCGCGCAGATTATTCTCGCCATCACCTACCACCTCTACCTCCGACCCGGAACAGAGGTGTTGGAGGCCGCGGGAGGTATCCACGGTTTCAGCACTTGGCAGCGACCCGTGCTGACCGATAGTGGCGGCTTTCAGGTATTCTCCCTCGCAGCGTGTCGAAAACTGACCGAGGAGGGGTGTCGTTTCAGCTCCCACATCGACGGGTCGAAGCACCTCTTCACTCCCGAGAGTGTGATTGATACTCAGCGTAGTATAGGTGCCGATGTGATGATGGCATTTGACGAGTGTCCCCCCGGCGACTCGGACTACCGCTATGCTGCACGTTCGCTCGACCTGACCCACCGTTGGTTGGAGCGTTGCTTCAATCGCTACCACTCCACCGCACCGAAATATGGCTACCACCAGTCGCTGTTCCCGATTGTACAGGGGTGTGTCTATCCCGACCTGAGGGTGCGCTCGGCGGAGTTTGTTCAGCAGTTCGATGCCGATGGCTATGCCATTGGTGGTCTGGCAGTTGGCGAGCCTACGGAGAAGATGTACGAGATGGTCGAACTGGTCAACGATGTGCTCCCGACCGACCGTCCACGCTACCTGATGGGTGTGGGAACGCCAGTCAACCTCCTCGAAAACATCGAGCGAGGTGTCGATATGTTCGACTGCGTGATGCCCACCCGCAATGGCCGCAACGGTATGCTCTTCACGAGCGAGGGCATCATCAATATCCGCAACGAGAAGTGGAAGAACGATTTCTCGCCTATCGACCCTGCGGGCACCGCTTTTGTCGATACTCTCTACTCGAAAGCCTATCTCCGCCACCTCAATATCTCGGGCGAGATGATGGCAGCGCAGATAGCCTCGCTGCACAACATCGGCTTCTACCTCTGGCTGGTCAAGGAGGCACGTCGCCGAATAATCGACGGTACGTTCGCAGAGTGGAAGGCCGAGATGGTGGTGAAACTTGCGCGCCGCCTATAATAAATTGATTATAAGAGCGTTTTACTATAACGATGGAGTCCGAAAAAGAGATACGCACAGGTCGTCGCGAGGGTCTTGGTTTCAAGATTCTCGACCGCTACATTACCCGAAAATTTTTGGGTACGTTCCTCTTTGCCATCGCGCTGATTGTGGTTGTGGTGGCGGTCTTCGACGCTGCCGAGAAGGTCGATGACTTTATCGAGATGAAGGCGCCGCTGTCGAAGATTCTCGGCCAGTACTACCTCAATTTTATCCCCTACTTCATCAACCTCTTCTGCGGTCTGTTCACCTTCATCGCGGTAATCTTCTTCACCTCGAAGATGGCCTATCAGACCGAGATTGTGGCTATGCTCAGCAGTGGTATGAGTTTCCGCCGACTGATGTGGCCCTACTTCATCTCCTCGATTGTGATTACCATACTCTCGCTCGTGCTCAACCTCTGGGTTATCCCAGTGGCGCAGGGGCACGTGGTGGAGTTCGAGCGTCAGTACCTCAAAAAGAACCGTTCGTTGCGCTACGAGCCGCACATCTATCGCCAGATTGATGCGGGTACTTATGTCTATGTGCGCAACTTCACGGGTGGCGACTCGGCGACCTTCCTCTCGGTAGAGACCTACGCCGACAACAGTATCCTCTCGTCGCTCGAAGCGCGCAACGTGAAGTTCGACGAGGAGAGCCAGCGATGGACTGCGCCCACCTACATTGTGCGTACCTACGACGGTGAGAACGAGGTGCTCGAAAAGTTTGACAATCTGGATACTATGCTCAACCTCTCGCTCGTCGAGATGGGTAAGCTGACCGACGTGATAACCACAATGCGAATTGGTGAACTCAACGAGTTTATCGACCAGCAGCAGGAGAAGGGCTCCGATATGCTCGCCTACTTCGAGGTGGAGCGTCAGAAGCGTTTCTCATATCCCCTTGCGACCTTTATCCTGACCATTATCGGTGTATCGCTCTCCTCGCGCAAGGTGCGTGGCGGTACGGGTCTGCACATCGGTCTGGGTATCGGACTCTGCTTCACCTACATTATGATTGCCCGCGTGGCCGAGGAGGTGGCAAAGGGCAGTGGCACTATGCCCGGTCTGCTGGTGTGGATACCCGATTTCGTCTTTGCCATAATCGCTGTTGTGCTCTACCGTAAGGCTCCCAAGTAGTGGGGTGGCGGAAATGAATTTTGCCTTTTGGGTATCGTAGTAATCTATCCTTATGTTTGCTTATAAATGTCAACAATAACCCCTATATGTGCGGTTATTGTTGATAGCGTGTTTCGATTGGCTATCGTAGATTGGTAAAAAGTGCCGAATTGTCGCCCATAACAATTCGGTATTTTTGTTTGTTATAATCACCTTAATATGGAATAAAATGATAAAAGAGAATCTGGTTAAGATGTATGCCGAGAGTTTCGCAGCCAATGCCGAACTGCCCGCTCTCAACGACTATTTCAGTGGCGAGAAGATGAGCTATATGGAGCTCGCTACCGAGATTGCCAAACTCCACCTCCTCTTCGAAAAGGTGGGCATCCAACCCGACGATAAAATCGCCCTCGTCGGTCGTAACAACCCCCGCTGGGTGATGACCTATGTTGCTACAATCACCTACGGTGCAGTATTGGTACCCATACTCCAAGACTTCAACCCCGTCGATATGACCAACATCATCGACCACTCCGACTCGCGTCTGTTGTTTGCGACCGCCAACATCCTCGAAAATATCGACCTCGCAGCTTGCCCGAAGGTTGAGGCCGCCATCGACCTCGACGACTTCCACTGCTCCTTCGAGCGCAGTGGCTCGGTAGTGACCGACTTCCAGGCTGCACGCAACGAGATATTCGCCGAGCGCTACCCCAACGGCTTCTCAAAGGCCGACATCGCCTACCCCGAAGTGCCCAACCCCAAGCTCGCAATCATCAGCTACACCTCCGGCACCACAGGTTACAGCAAGGGCGTAATGCTCACCATCAACAACCTGAGCGCCAACGTTAAGTTCGCCCTCGACCACAAGTTCCACGTGCGCGGCTCGCGCGTGCTGGGCCTCCTGCCACTCGCACACGCCTACGGTTGTGCATTCGATATGCTCACCCCGCTGGCAGCAGGCTCGGAGATCTACCTCCTCGGCAAGACACCCGCACCCGCAGTGCTCATCAAGGCTATGAAAGAGGTGAAGCCCAGCCTCCTCTGCACAGTGCCCCTCGTGATGGAGAAGGTGGTGCGCAAGCAGGTGATGCCCAAACTCAACAAGCCCGTAATGAAGGTGCTGACCGCAATACCCGGCCTGAACCGCATCATATATAATAAGGTGCGCGACACTATGCTCACCTCATTTGGCGGCTGCCTCTCCGAGGTTAACATGGGCGGCGCAGCAGTAGCACCCGACGTGGAGAAGCTCCTCAAAAAAGTGGGCTTCCCCTTCACCGTAGGCTACGGTATGACCGAGTGCGCACCCCTCATCAGCTACACACCGTGGCGTCAGTACAAGCTCACCTCCTGCGGTATGATACTCCCCGGTATGGAGGTACGCATCGACTCGCCCGATGCACAGAAGATCCCCGGCGAGATATGCGTACGCGGCGAGAACGTGATGCTCGGATACTACAAAAACGAAGCAGCAACAAACGAAGTATTCGACAGCGAAGGCTGGCTCCACACCGGCGACGTGGGCATAGCCGACCCCGACGGTACTATCTACATCCGCGGACGTAGCAAGACAATGATCCTCACCGCAAACGGTCAGAACATCTACCCCGAAGAGATAGAGGCTAAACTCAACGCCCTGCCCGGCGTATTGGAGAGCCTCGTATATGAGAAAGGTGGACGACTCACCGCACTCGTGGTGGCCGACGATGACTACGCGCGTACCAACAAACTTGCACCCGAGGCAGTGAAAGCCCTGATGCAGGAAAACCTCGCTAAACTCAACACACTCGTAGCACCCTACGAGAAAGTGGCCGAGGTGAAACTCTGCACCGAAGAGTTCGCCAAAACACCTAAACGCAGCATCCGCCGATACCTCTACCCCGACGCTGCTAAGCTGGCTGAGTAGTAGTTTAGAGTTTTGATTGTGGTCGCTTTTTGTAAAAAGCTCCGCAAAAACTTTTGTACTATTTAGTTTGCGTGTTTAGGAGTTACTTTGTAGTAA
>JAFXAY010000038.1 GCA_017521965.1 Tidjanibacter sp.
GCCTCCTTCATCTTCTGCCAAGCCCCCGTGCCGAGTTTATATACTCGTGGTGGAGCGTCAGTGTCGCCGGGCTTGTAGCGTGATATGCGGTGTAGCGAGTGTACATTTACCAGCAGCACATCGCCATCGCGGTAGAGCAACTTCACTGCCTCGCTCTCCTGACCTCCCTCGCGGGTACGCACCAAGCCACCGAAGCGACCCACACCGTGGTCGATATGCACCACAAAGTCGCCCAACTTCATCTCACCCAACTCCTGTATCGAGAGGCTCTGACTGCGGTCAATCTCGCCACGCAGACGGTAGCGGTGGTAGCGGTCGAAAATCTGGTGGTCGGTGAACATACACACCTTCAACTCCCCGTCGATGAAGCCCTCGTGTAGGGTCAGCATCATCGGCTCGAAGGTGGCCTGCAAGCGTCCCTCCGAGGCAAAGACGTTTTGCAGACGTTCGTGCTGCATACGACTCTCGGAGAGGATATAGGTGGCATAGCCTTCGCCCTGACGTGCCGAGAGTTCGTCGGCCAACATACCGTACTGCTTGTTGAAGAGTGGTTGCGGCGAGGTGCGGAAGGTAATCTCACGGGTCGAGGGAAGTCGGCGCGAGGGGTGACGCACAGTGACTGCCGCGCTCTCCAACACAGTGAGCAGTCGGCGCGACGAGGTGAGCAGGTTCATCACCTCGCTCGGCTCATCGCTGTCGCTGAGCATCTTACGTCGCAACTCATCGACCGTATTACAGAGCGCCTCCACATCGTCTATCCACCACGCCGCGCCACGAGCATACTCGGCAAGTGATATGCGCTCCACCGACTCCTCGCTGCTCTTGATGTCGGGCACGATGGTCACCTTATCGCATCGCTCGGTGGAGCGTTGCGACGATATCTCAAATCGGCGCAGAGCGTCAATCTCGTCGCCAAAGAAGTCGAGTCGCACGGGGCGATTGTCGGAAAAGGAGAATACGTCGATGATACCGCCACGACGCGAGTACTGCCCCGGCTCATAGACGAAATCGACCTTCTGGAAGCCCAGCGCCTCGATTCGCTCCTCCACCGCGTCCATCGACACTTGGTCGCCTACGCTGATGGTGAGCGAGCGGTCCGACAGCTCGACGGGTGCGGGTACCGACTCGGCCAACGCCTCAGGGTAGGTCGAGATGACCCACATCCCCTCCGGCTCGGCACGCAGAGCCTCCAATGCCGCAGTGCGCTGCACCTTGCCCGAGGAGTCGGCCCTGCCGAATCGTATCGAGCGCTTATACCCTGTCGGGAAGAAGAGGACACGCTCCGAGGGGAGCAGTGCCTCCAAGTCGCCCGCCAAGTAGGCGGCGGCATCTCTATCCTCCGACACAAAGATATGGACACCACCCACTCGCCCGATAGTCGCCGAGGCGTAGAGGGCATAGGCCGAGCCGGCGAGTGCCCTCAGTTCGGTCACTCCCCCACCCTGCAATGCCGCGGTGAGCGCTTCCACGCTCTTAGCCCCTGCCACTCGCGCAAGTAGTATTTCTAACTTTTTGTCCATATCGTTTCACAAAAAAGTAGGCTGTCAACCCTTTTTCGACAGCCTACCTTTGATAGTTCTAATACTTCTTAACCCTTTTTCAAGGTATGCTTCTACATCAATGTCCTACCTTTCTTGTCCAAGATTTTTGTTTCGAGCATTCCCAGCGACTGGTCCTCGCAAATCTTGATGCGGCAGCCATACTTCAACTGCCACTTGTTGCGGATACTCCACAAGCCTCGGCGGAGGTAGGCAGTAATCATCGGGCTACCCACAATTTTGAGCCAGCGGATACCCTTCTCCTCAGAGTAGTAGGCTATCTGGTTCTCAATCTGGCGGTCGTAGAGTATCGAGGGCGATATCTTACCCGAGCCGCCACAAGTGGGACACACCTCCTTGGCCTCCGAGATAGCCTCGGGACGTACGCGCTGACGGGTAATCTGCATCAGACCAAACTTGGTCAGCGGCAGGATAGTGTGCTTGGCCTTGTCGCCCGCCATCAGTTGCTGCATACGCTCGTAGAGCTTCTGGCGGTTTTCGGCCTTGTGCAGGTCGATGAAGTCAACAATCACAATACCACCCATATCTCTGAGCCTCAACTGACGAGCAATCTCTGCTGCTGCCGAGAGGTTCACATCGAGCGCTGTCGATTCCTGGTCGTCGGCCACCTTGGCACGGTTGCCGCTATTGACGTCGATGACGTGCATCGCCTCGGTGTGCTCGATGATGAGGTAGGAGCCTCGTTTGAGCGATACATACTTGGCGAAGAGCGACTTAATCTGGCGCGAGATGTCGAAGTTGTCGAAGATGGGTCGCTCACCTTTGTAGAGTTTCACAATCTTCTCCTTCTCGGGTGCAATCACCCTCACATAGTCAACAATCTCGTCGTAGAGTGCCTTGTTATCGACGCTTATGGTGCTGAACGAGCCATTGAGCGAGTCGCGAATGATGGTATTTGTGCGGCTCATCTCGCTGGTCAGCAGCGCAGGTGCAGGCTTGGTCTTAATACCGTCTAAGGTCTGCTCCCATCGTTTGATGAGTGAGCGGATGTCCTGCTCGATGTCGGCATCGTTGTTGCCCATTGCGGCGGTGCGGATAATCACACCATAGTTCTTGGGCAGTACCTTATCAACGATTGCCTTCAATCGTTTACGCTCCTCGTTGGAGCGGATTTTTTGAGATATGGATATCTTGTTTGTAAAGGGTATCAGTACCACATTTCGTCCTGCAAGCGAAATATCGGAGGTCAAACGCGGACCTTTGGTCGATATCGCCTCCTTGGCCACCTGTACGAGTATAGGCTGACCTGCGGATATCATCTCGTTGATTTTGCCACCCTTTCCGATGGGCTGGTCGAGTTTGATGGAGGAGAAACGCGGGTGTTTCTTTTTGGTCGAGAGGTTTGCCACAAGTCGATGGAGCGTCGTGAAGTGGGGCCCCAAATCTAAATAGTGGACAAAGGCATCTTTCTCGTGACCAATGTTTACAAAGGCGGCATTGAGGCCGGGCATAATTTTGCGCACCCTGCCCAAGTAGATGTCGCCGACAGCGAAACCTCCCTTATTGCCCTCCTTGTTGAGTTCGACAAGCTGTTTGTCCTCAACCAGAGCAATAGTGGTCTCGCTCGAAGATACGTTAATAATCAGTTCCCTGTTCATCTCTTTGGTCATTGTTCTGCTTTGGGAAACTATTCGGGAAGGCGGGGCTCACACCGAGTGTTTGCCCACTTTCCGACAACAAATAAAGCCAAAGAGCCGGATAAGACTCTTTAGCTTTATTTATTCAGCGGAAACATAAAACCGGCTACTTATTTCTTTTTATGTCTGTTTTTGCGCAGACGTTTTTTACGTTTGTGGGTAGCCATCTTATGCCCTTTTCTTTTCTTACCACATGGCATAGTTTCTGGGTTTTAAATGTTTTTAACTAAGTTCTCTTTAAGTTTGGTGGTCGGCCGGTGCAACCGCTTAGGGTTGCCACTCGGCGACCTTTACTCTTTCAGCGAGCAACTATTTTACCTTCTCAGCGAAGCTCTTAGCGGGCTTGAAAGCGGGGATGTTGTGCTCGGGAATGGTGATAGTGGTGTTCTTCGAGATGTTACGAGCAACCTTGGTAGCACGCTTCTTGATGATGAAGCTACCGAAACCTCTCAGATAAACATTCTCCTGCTTTACGAGCGAACCCTTTACACTATCCATGAAAGACTCTACAATCTGCTGTACGAGTACCTTCTCAGCGCCGGTCTTCTTGGCGATTTCGTTTACGATATCAGCTTTAGTCATAATTTATAAATTTTTAAGTGTTTGATATGTTCTTAATTGCGGATTGCAAAGATACATCTTTATCCGAATAATTTCCAACTTGTTAAGATTTTTTTTCATTTTTTTTCATTTTTTGCGGCACTTTTCACAAAAGCCACCTCATCTGCCTTGCAAAACAACACAAAAACCGTCCCAAACTTTTACTTTTCAGAGGGTTCTGCTATTGCCGACAACAAAAACCTTAGAACATCCAACTCAGGCTGCCGCCGAGCGAGAAAAAGGAGCGGGCCATTTTGGTATCGCTACTCTTCGAGGTGAAGAGGTCGAAGTTGTCGGTGAGGGAGTAGTGATACATAGGGGTCACACGCAACATCACTCGGCTGATGCGCACCGAGAGCGACCCGCCCACATCGGCAGTGGCCGAGAAGCGATGGCGCACCCTCACTCCGTGCTCGTAGCTATCGCCACCCGTGATTGCCAGCGACTTACTCTCCTTGCTGCCCAACAGCACACCCGGGGTGATACCTGCGCTGAACTCCACGTCGAAGGGGATAAACGACATAATGGCCGACCCTATGCTGTGGTCTTGCGATACAATGTAGCTGGCAGCCGAGTATGCAAGTCGCTCGGCAGCTGAGCCATAGTGTGAGATTCGGAGGGTCACTCCCAAGGGGAGGCGCGCAAGGTGGATTCCATCGGCCATATTCTCCACATACGACACACCGCCGCGCACTCCCACGATGTTATTGAAATAGTGATACCAATCCACACCATAATTTATCCCCTCATCGAGTTCGCCACTATTGGTCGATTGGTAGAAACCCACCGAGAGGCCTATCTGGTCGCGACTGAGGGCGGGGTTGAATTTGGTCTTATTCTGCTGAGCCGACACACTCTGCACAGCACAAATAACAATCAGGGCAACAAGTAATCTCTTCATCTCAATAATTGTTTAGTGATTAATAGTACAAATATAGGAATAAAACTGAGATACGGAACTTTTATTGTGCCAAACCGACACCCGCCGACACAATAATCGCCCTCCGTTTTGCATTATTATTGAGAATAGAGTAACTTTGTTGTCGCTTTCCTCCCCGAGGGGTAACCCTCTGGGAGCGGCGAAACTTAATGGGTAAAAAAGATGGCAGAGGCTAAGATATTGTGGGTCGATGACGAGATCGAACTCCTCAAACCGCACATACTATTTTTAAAAGGTAAAGGCTACGAGGTAGAGTGCTGTAACAACGGTTTCGACGCTGTTGAGATGGCACGCACCACCCACTACGACCTCATCATACTCGACGAGATGATGCCCGGCATCACCGGACTCGAAACACTCCCCCGCATCAAGGAGGTCCGACCGCTTACGCCTGTGATTATGGTGACCAAGAGCGAGGAGGAGAACATTATGGACAAGGCTGTCGGCTCCAAGATTGCCGACTACCTCATCAAGCCCGTCAACCCCAATCAGGTGCTCCTCAGCATCAAGAAGAACGTACACCAGCAGCAACTCGTCACCGAGCAGACCACTGCCGACTACCGCTCGCAGTTCGCCTCCATCAGCAACTCACTCTCGGGGGCACAGACCTTCGCCGACTGGTGCGCCATCTATCGCCGCCTGACAGGGTGGGAGATAGAGCTGACCGAATCGACCGACGAGAGCATACGCGAGGTACTCGCCTACCAGAAGCGCGAGGCGGGCGAGGCATTTGGCAAGTTCGTCAAGCGCAACTACCTCACTTGGATTAACTCGCGCGGTGAGGATACCCCCACAATGTCGCACACACTGATGCGCAGCCGCATCTTCCCCGTCGTGGAGCGCAGTCGCAAGACCACACTGCTGCTCATCGACAACTTCCGCTACGACCAGTGGAGGGCTATCGCCTCGTTTGTGGCGGGCCACTACGACGTGGCGCAGGAGGATTTCTATTGCAGCATCCTGCCCACCGCCACGCAGTATGCGCGTAACGCCATCTTCGCAGGCCTGATGCCTCTGGCGATTGACAAACTGATGCCCGACCGTTGGCTCAACGACAACGAGGAGGGTGGCAAGAATATGTACGAGGAGGAGTTCCTGCGCCGACAGATTAAGAGCGCGGGCTACGGGTGGCAGACCACCTTCGACAAGTTGGTACGCCCCGAGGCGGGCCGCAAGTTGATTGACAACATCGCCCGCGTCTATGATGCCGACTTCTCGGTGATTGTCTATAACTTCCTCGATATCCTCTCGCACGCCCGTACCGAGAACGAGATTATGCGCGAGCTGACCGAGGACGAGGCCGCCTTCCGCTCACTCACCCGCTCGTGGTTTGAGCACTCCGACCTCTTCACCCTGCTGCGTATGCTCGCCGAGAGGGGCCACACGGTGATTATCACCTCCGACCACGGTACGGTGAGGGTCGAGAACCCGATTAAGGTGCAGGGCGATAGGGAAACCTCGCCTAACCTGCGCTATAAGACGGGCCGCAACCTCAACTACAACCCCAAGGAGGTCTTTGAGATTAGCCGCCCCGCCGAGGCACAACTCCCGCAGAGCAACCTGACGTCGAGCTATATTTTTGCCCTCGGCCGCGACTTCTTCACCTATCCGAATAATGCGAACCAATATATCCGCTACTATAAGGACACCTTCCAGCACGGAGGTATCTCGATGGAGGAGATGATTGTTCCCTATATTGTATTGACACCCAAGCAGTAACCCCTATAACGATGAAGAGAAAAGAGTACGACCTCGGCGACTTGAAAGAGGTGGCCGAGATGATTTTGGAGAGCCTCGACGGACGAAACGTGGTAGTATTTCGTGGCGAGATGGGAGCGGGCAAGACCACCCTCATCAGCGCCTTGTGCGAGGTGCTGGGCGTTGAGGACGATGTGACAAGCCCCACCTTTGCGCTGGTCAATAACTACCAGACTGCCGCCGGCGACGACCTCTACCACTTCGACTTCTACCGCATCGACCGCATCGAGGAGGCCTACGATAGGGGCTACGAGGAGTATTTCTATGGCTCGGGGCTCTGCCTTGTGGAGTGGCCCGAGAAGGTGGAGGAGCTGATTCCCGACGATGCGATGACGGTGCGCTTGGAGATACTCTCGCCGACACATAGGGCTATAACGATTGAGTAACGAAAAGAGGTAAGAGATGTATAAAAACGTAGTGTTTGACTTGGGCGGCGTGGTTTTGGGCCGCGACTTTAATAGGTTCGACGAGATAGTGGGCGACCACTTCTCCTTCTTCCGTCAGGATAAGTTTCCCGACTATTGGCACGATTTCGACCGCGGCACACGCTCTCAGCAGGAGGTCGCCGAGGCACTTGCCGCCGACGCAGGCGTGAGCGTCGAGGAGGCCCACGGACTGATTGATAAGGTGCTCGAACTGCTCAGCGAGGTCCCCGAGACGTGCGCTTTGGTGCGCAGGTTGAAGGAGGCGGGCTGCCGCTGCTATGTGCTGTCGAATATGCCGAAGGAGTATTGGGCTAAGATACAGACCTTTGAGGTGGCTAAGCACTTCGATGGCGCGGTTATCTCGAGCCACGAACACCTGCTCAAACCCGAGCGCACCATCTACGAACGCCTCTTGGAACGCTACAACCTCGACCCCGCCGAGACTCTCTTCACCGACGACAAACCCACCAACCTCCGCGCCGCCGAAGAGCTGGGCATCCACACAATCCACTTCGCCAACCCCGACACCACACCGGAGGAGATATTCCGATTGGCAACGGAGTAGGGATAGGAATTCAAAATTGATTAACAGCCGAGCAGATATCGAATCTACTCGGCTGTTTTGTAGGGAGTGTTAGGGAGTGTTAAGGAACTTAGGGAATAATGGGAATGATGAGAATTATGGGAATTATAGGAAATTCTTTAAACTCACTAAACTCCTTAAATTCCCTAAATTCCTTAAACTCACTAAATTCCCTAAACTCCCTAAATTCCCTAAACTCACTAAACTCACTAAACTCACTAAATTCCCTAATTTCCCTTCAATCCAGATAATTGTGTTGTATAATAATTAGGTTTTTCGGGTTTAGGGGATACTCTCGAAGAGAGTACGATGAAAAAGATATATGCAGATATCAAGTTCACTTGAATATCTGCATATATCTTTTTTGTCGTAATAACTACAAGTTATTCCTCAATCCGCAAACTAAATAGTACAAAAGTTTTTTGGTGCCGCTTTTTTACAAAAAAGGGGCAAATAAAATACCCTATCCCAACAGCTGTTTTGCTTGTTCGCGGGCGGCGTCGGTTACTGTTGCGCCGCTGAGCATTTTGGCTATCTCTTCTATTCGTTCTTCGTGGGTGAGTCGTCGTATGTGGCTTTCGGCGCCTGTGGCTGTCACCTCTTTATATACTACGAAGTGGTCGGAGCCTTTGGAGGCCACCTGTGGTAGGTGTGTTATGTTGAGCACCTGCATTGTGTCGGATAGCTCGGCTATCACTTCGCCTGTCACGTCTGCCACGCGGCCCGATACTCCGGTGTCTATCTCGTCGAATATTATTGTGGGGAGCTTCGCGCATCGTGCTGCTATGGCTTTCAGGCAGAGCATCACGCGCGATATCTCACCTCCGGAGGCTATCTTTTCTATGGGCAGGAGTGTGCCTGTCGGCGAACTGCTGAATAGATACTCTACGCTGTCTGCCCCGCTCTCACTGAGGGGTATGGGGACTATGCGGCACTCGAATCGTGCACCGCTCATCCCGAGTCGGGCGAGCATCTCTGTCACGCCGCTGCTCAGCTGTGAGGCACCTTGCTGGCGCAGGGCAGTTAGGGTGGCTGCTATCTCGGTGGCTGTTGCGCGCCTCTCTGTTACGCTCTTTTCGAGTCGGGTTATTACGCCTTCGAAGTCTGTTATCAGCTCCATACGACGACCATATTCGGCCTGTATGGCGAGTAACTCCTCTACGGTATCTACCTTGTGCTTGCGCAGCAGGGCGTATATTGTTGCAAGTCGCTCCTCTACTGTCGCGAGTGCTGCGGGGTCGGCCTCTACGCGGTCGAGGGCATCGCTTAGCGTGGCCTCTATGTCTTTGAGCTCCACCTGTACGCTGCGCAGTCGCTCTGCCATCTCCTCGCCTATGCTCCATACGCCTGAGAGGTGACGCATCGACTGCTCGGCACTGCGGAGCATTGTGAGCACCCCTCGCTCCTCGGCGCCGAGGGCCTCGACAGCACCTCCTATGCGCTCAGATATCTCCTCGCTGTTCGCCAGCTCGCTCTGTCGCTGCTCGAGCTCGGCGAGCTCCCCTTCGCGCAGGGCGGCGGCGGATAGCTGCTCCCACTGGTAACGTACCCACTCCTCGTCGGCACGGTTGCGCTCGGCTTCGGCGCGTGTCTGCTCCAACTCGCGCTCGGCACTGCGCAACGCGGCGTATGCCTCGGCGTAGCGCGATAGCAGGGGGTGCGAAGCGGAGAGGTTATCGACTACCGAGCGACGGAACTCCTCCGATGCCACGAGCAGACTGCGGTGCTGTGAGTGTATATCTACCAACCTGAGGCCCAACTCTTTGAGTGTGGCAAGCTGCACGGGCAGGTCGTTCACATAGGCGCGACTCTTACCCGCAGGGGTTATTACGCGACGTACCGTGCAGTGGTCGTCGTACTCCAAGTCCTGCTCCTCGAAGAAGGGTTGCAGGTCGTATCCTGCGAGGTCGAACTCGGCCTCCACTACGCAGTTGCTCACATTGTCGGCAAGTGCTGCGGTGTCGGCACGGTTGCCGAGTATGAGCCCTAATGCACCGAGCAGTATCGACTTACCCGCACCGGTCTCGCCCGTGATTATGTTCAATCCGGAGCCGAGGGTGATGTCGAGATGTCGAATCAGCGCGTAGTTCTCAACTGTTACTCGCAGTATCATTTTGGAGGGTATATATTATTTAAAAAAGGTATCTACAAAGTCGGCAATGCGGCACGCCACATCGCTCTTCTGCTCCAAGGGGTAGGCAGTGCTGCCTGAGCGGGTCACGAAGGTCACCTTGTTGGTGTCGCCACCGAATCCTGCACCCTTGTCGCGCAGGGAGTTGAGCACCACCAAGTCGAAGTTCTTACGCTCCAACTTACCCTGTGCGTTCTCCTCCTCGTGGTCTGTTTCGAGTGCGAAGCCTATGAGAAGACGACTGCCCTTTACTGCACCGAGCGAGGCGGCAATGTCGGGAGTGCGGCGCAGACGGATAGCCATATCGCCATCGCTCTTCTTCACCTTCACGGGGCTCACCTCGGCGGGGGTGTAGTCGGCCACTGCGGCACACATCACCCCTCCGTCGCACGACTCCCAGCGGGCAGTGGCTGCGGCGTACATCTCCTCGGCGGAGAGCACATCGACACGCTCCACACCTGCGGGCACGGGGAGTGCGGTGCGCCCCGATATGAGGGTCACCTCGGCACCACGTCGCGCCAGCTCCTCGGCGATGGCATAGCCCATCTTACCTGTGGAGTGGTTGGTGATATATCTTACGGGGTCGATAGGCTCGATGGTTGCACCTGCGGTGACAATGAAACGCCTACCGTTTAAAGTTTTTTTTTCTGCTCCGTCGAGTAGTTTGGATATCTGCTCGACGATGTACTCGGGCTCAGCCATACGCCCCTTACCCGATAGGCCACTTGCCAACTCACCCTCCTCAGGCTCGACGATGGCGACACCTACCGATGATAGTTTGGCGAGGTTCTCGCCTGTTGTGGGGTGGGCATACATATCGAGGTCCATTGCGGGGGCTACCATCACGGGGCAGCGCGCCGAGAGGTAGGTGGTCAGCAGCAGGTTGTCGGCTATACCGTAGGCCATCTTGGCGATGGTATTGGCAGTGGCGGGGGCAATGACGAAGCAGTCGGCCCACTCGCCGAGGCTGACGTGGCTGTGCCAATCGCCATTTTCGGGGTTGAAGAACTCCACATAGATAGGATTCTTCGCCAGAGTAGCCATAGTGAGCGGGGTTATGAACTCCTTTGCTGCGGCAGTCATCACCACACGCACCGAAGCCCCCTCGCGCACAAGGCATCTGACAAGTATAGCAGCCTTATATGCTGCTATACTGCCGGTTACACCGACCAGAATGTTTTTCCCTTTGAGTGCCATAGCCGAACAGTCTAACTATCCGATAATCGGTAATCTGCGCCTAATGGGAGCGAACTATCGCTGCTCGGGTTTGCGGATATAGAGCTCGTCAGCGAGGAACTCCTCGGTTGCAATCAGCGTAGGCTTGGGCATACGCTCGTAGTGACGCGAAATCTCAATCTGCTCACGGTTCTCGAAGGTCTCTTCCAACGAGTCGGTGGTGCTCGAGAAGTCGGCGAGCTTGCGGTTGAGCTCCTGCTTCAACGAGGTCGAGATCTGGTTAGCGCGTTTTGCAATCACAACTACCGACTCATAAACGTTGCCGGTAGGCTCCTCAATGTCGGAGAGCTTGCGGGTGATGGTGTTCGTAGGAACGTTCTTCTTGATTTCCATATTTTTTTACGTTTTGTTTTGCAAAAGTTTATGTGGGGAAGGCGGGGAAAATGGGGTGCTTACAACTCCGCCTGCTCCTCACCCACCTGCTCGGTATCTACGCCACGACGGTCGAGATAACGCTTGGCAGTGTTGTACATACGGTCGGCCTCACGACGGAACTCCGATTCGGGGTACTCGGCGATGAGGTTGTAGTATGCGTCGAGAGTGTTCAGGTAACGGTCCACCTGACGTGCAGCGCGCGAGTTGCTCGCATACTCGTAGTTGGCCTCCAAGATGCGGAACAGGAGCTCCTCACGGTGGGGTGAACGCGGATACTTGTCGAGTGCATTTTTCAGTGCGAGTACCGCCGACTGGTGATAGCCGATTTTGAGGTAGGTCATCGCATTGAGATATGCCTGGTCGTAGAGTTTGTTCTGCAACTCGTCGAGTCGCTGCTCGCACTGCTCCTTCTTGGGCGAGTCGGGATAACGACCGAGGTACTCGTTGATGGCGGTGATGGCACGCAGTGTAGCAGTCTGGTCGCGCTCAGGTCCGGGCGACGAGAAGTAGAAGCCCATAGCGTACATATACTCAGCATCTTCGAGGTAGGCGCTGCGGCCAAAACGACGTCGGAAATCGTCGAAAATGGTCTCGCTATTGATAAAATCGCCCATTTTGTAGTAGGCAGCACCCTTGTAGTAGGTGATGGTATCCTCTTTCAACGCACCGCTGTAATAGGGTGCCACAACCTCCAAGAGGTCTGCTGCGCGGGTATATTTTTCGGCCTCGTAGTACTCGACAGCCCTCTCGTACATAGCGTCGAAGTTGTTGCTTTTCAACAACTTGCTATACTCGCTACAACTGATGGCGGTGAGTCCGCAGAGGAGAACAAAAACTATTCGTAAAAAATTCTTCTTCATACACTTTCACAGTTTGTTGCACGTCGGGCAACCAACGCGCAAAGTTATACATTTTTAACGAGAGGAAAAAAAATATATTGTTTTTTTTAGAGATAACGGGAAAATATGTAAATTTGCCTATCGGTTATGGGCCTTATGCCGAAGGGCCGACCGGCTATTCTCTGTGAGAAGAGCGATTAGAATTGTTACACATAAGAACAAAAGAGATGGAAATTTTAGAGAGAATTAAGAGCCACTCCGGTGGTCCTATCGGTCAGTACATGCGCTTTGCGCACGGTTATTTTGCATTTCCCAAGTTGGAGGGCGACATCGGTCCCCGTATGAATTTCCGTGGCAGAGAGGTACTGAACTGGTCGCTTAATAACTATCTTGGTTTGGCCAACCTCCCCGAGGTGCGCAAGGCCGATGCCGAGGGTGCTGAGAGGTTTGGTATGGCAGCCCCGATGGGTGCTCGTATGATGAGTGGCCAGACCGTATGGCACGAGGAGTTGGAGCGCAAGCTCGCCGCCTTCGTTGGCAAGGAGGACGCCTTCCTGCTCAACTTCGGTTATCAGGGTATGATCTCGATTATCGACTGCCTCGTGTCGCGTCACGATGTGATTGTCTATGACTCCGAGGCTCACGCTTGTATCATCGACGGTATGCGTATGCACACCGGCAAACGCTTCGTATTCCCCCACAACGATATGGCCGGCCTGCGCAAGCAGCTCACCCGCGCCACCGCGTTGGTTGAGGAGACCAAGGGTGGTATCTTGGTTATCACCGAGGGCGTGTTCGGTATGAAGGGCGACCTGGGTAAGCTCGACGAGATTACCGCAATGAAGGAGGACTTCAACTTCTGCCTGCTGGTTGACGATGCACACGGTTTTGGTACTATGGGCCCCAACGGTCGCGGTACCGGTGAGCACTTCGGCTGTATGGATAAGATTGACGTGCTCTTCAACACCTTCGCCAAGACTATGGCCGGTATCGGCGCATTTGTATCGGGCGAGAAGTACCTGATCGACTATTTCCGCTATAATATGCGCTCGCAGCAGTACGCTAAGAGCCTGCCTATGCCTATGGTTATCGGCGCACTGAAACGCTTGGAGATGGTGGAGACCCGCCCCGACCTGCGCGAGAAACTGTGGGAGATCACCCGCGCCTTGCAGCAGGGCTTCAAGGATAGAGGCTTCGACATCGGCGGCACCCTGTCGCCCGTAACACCTGTCTATATGAAGGGCGGCGTGAACGAGGCTACCAACTTGGTTTATGACCTGCGCGAGCGTTTCAACCTCTTCTGCTCGGTGGTAGTATATCCCGTTATCCCCAAGGGCGAGATTATCCTGCGTATCATTCCTACCGCAGCCCACACCTTGGAGGACGTGAAATATACTCTCGACTGCTTCGAGGCCTGCCGCGAGAAACTCGCCAATGGCGAATACCAGAAAGATATGCCCAGCGTCGCCGACCCCGAGTGGGTTAAGTACTACGAGAATATGTAGTCGGCCCCGCTGCAATACAAACAGACCCGCAAGGAAACTTGCGGGTCTGTTTGTTTATGGTTTGAACTACTGCCAATCGCCAACTTCGCCATCGAGTTCTATCTCGATTTTCTCTTGGTCGGGCGAGGTGTTCAGGATTACGGTGAGGGTGTGCTGCTTACCCGGGCGGAATGAGATACTGCTCTCCATCAGGTATGCGATGCCCTCCATTGTGATCTCCACCAGCGGAGTGCTGCGCTCAATGAACTGCGGCACTACGATAGCGTCGAACGTGTCACCATCGAGCTGTCGCATCTTGATAGTCTTGTGGCCACCGCGTTTGTTGACCTCCACGGAGCCGATTCTCCAATCGACAAATGCCGAGGTTGCGGTGTTGTAGAGGTGTACATCAATATCGTCGGGGAGCTCGCCTTCGTAGCCCGAGCCACGCACGATATCTACCACCACACGCGTCATCATATGGTTGAATTGGAGTTTCACGCTACCGTCGGTGCGCTCCACCTCGGTAGCCTTTGCCCACATCAGGTCCGACTGCTCGTATCCACCCAACACACCATCGGCCGAGGGGACCGACTGGTCGGCTGCCACCTCGAAGAGCAGGTCGCTCATCGGGCCGGTAGGCTGATAGGGGTAGAAACCGTAGAAGTCACACGCATTGGCACTCCAATAGAGTGTGTGCACACTCTCCCATTTGGTGCCATTGTAGGTCATCTTCTCGTTGTTGATAAAGTTACCTGTGGTCTGCACGTCGGCCACCTTGTCGCCACTGTACTCCACTGCGTAGAGGCTCATCTGGTCGCCCTCTTCGAAGTTGGTGAGTGTAGCGCGCGAGCCTCCCAGAGCTGCTTCGACGGTTATTGTGTCGGGGTTTTGGAGTTCGTCGTTAGTGTCGCAACCCACTGCCAGGAGCAGCAGTGCTGCAATTCCTATATATTTTTTCATAATTTCTCTCTTTTTGGAATTTGAACAATCCTTTTTGCATTATCTCAGCAGAGGGCTGTCACCCATAAACTTGGGAGGCATCTGCTTGCCTGCCGCCGATTTGTAGGCTGCGCTGTTCTCGTCTATCATCATTGCGCGAGTTTCGAAGTCGTTGTTCGAGGCGTCGCGCACGTCGTTGGCGTAGAAGTCGTTGATGTTGAACTCTTTGCCCGCATAGCGCATTATGCGCTCCACAATCTCCTGGCGCGAGATTGCCGAGTAGTAGGGCACATTGTTGTTCATACAGCTGTTAGCCTCCGAGCGATAAATACCGCGAGTGTGGAAGTAGCCACCCTCGTACATATCCACGATGTTGGTGTAGTCGGGATTGTCGAAGAGGTGTGCCCACTCTACGGTGTTGTAGTCGGCATTGTCGGAGAGGTTGCGATACCAGCCAAGTGCCTTGCCTGCATAGAAACTATCGAGGTGGGGGTTGGTACATTCGCAACTCTCGATAAATGCGTTGACATAGATATACTCATCGGCCAATTTCGCAAATCCGTGACCGCCCGCCTCGTGCTGCACTATGCCGCGGAAGTCGAAGGGGTAGGCGTCGCGGCTCATCGGGCAGATGGCGATTGCCGACCCGTCGGCCCACATATAGCAGATACCGCCATAGTCGGTGGTGTTCTCCACCATCACCACAAGTGTCTCGTTGAGGTTTGCCTCATCGACTGTGGGTGTCAGCATTGCGTAGTCGTAGGTAGTAGTGGTGTTGGGGGTGATACCTGCGAGCGAGTACTGCGAGCCAAACTTGGCGCTCTTCACTGTGTTGACGGTACCCATACCCGAATCCTCCGACATACCTACCACGGTGTAGATATTGAAGTAGGGTTTGTAGTGCTTGTATGGCTCGATGGCGAAGTAGTAGCCTATCGCCTCGTCGATGCCCTCTAAGTATTTGCCTGTTGCAATATCGCGTGCATCGAAACAGTCGCCCATAAATACTATGTTTACACCCTCGCCCTCGGAGGCTGTCTGATTGGTTATCACCTTACCGTCGTAGATGTCGGGTGCGTCGTACTGCTCCACTGTGAGTTTTGTGCGATACTCTTTGTCGTTGAGCAGGAATACCACCTCGCCACCACGTCCTGCGTGAGTTTCGGTGTTCCAATTACCATTAGTTGCCATCTCCTCGCGGGTGAAGGTGCCGACATCGCCTGCTGCCATTGCGCCGACGGTTACCGTTACCTCTGTGCGACCTTCGCCCGAGTTGGGGGTGATGGTCACCCAGTCGGGTTTGCTCTCAATGCTCCACTCCTCGCCTGCGGGTACGCGCAACAGATATGTTTCGGAGTACTCGGCATTGAGTGTGCGGATATGCTTGCGCTCAAAGGAGAAGTCGTAGTGCACACCGATGCGGTTAAAGTCGCTCCAACCTGTGGCTGTCTGGTAGAGCGATACCGACTGCTCGGGTACTTCGAGAGTAAAGTTATCTTTGGGCACACCATCGAATGCACCGCTTGCCACAATGGGAGGCATAGTAGCCTCGCAACGAAGCGAAGTGATGTAATAGCAATTCTCAAACGCACTTTGACCAATACTATTTACTGTCGAAGGAATTACCACAGCAGGTAAGTTGCTACAATAATGAAATGCCTTATCGCCAATAGTCATCAGCCCCTCGGGCAATACCAAAGGTTCGCTCAGACGCCAATTACTAGCAAATACATCAGGTCCAAGTTTAACCAACTCACTACCCTCTTCGAAAACGATATTAGTAAATCCATTCCCACCGAACGCACCATTCTCAATACTTATCACCGATTTAGGAATAAAAAGTTCGCCTTGGAAGTTTGTGCGATTGAAAGCATAATTCTCTATCTTCTTCAAACTATTGGATAGAGTTAATCGGCCATTAAAATTGCATTCTTCAAAGGCCCATAGTTCGATACTCTCCACATTATCCGGAATTACTAAATCGCCTGTAAAACCACAATTATAAAAACAATGATCCGGAATTAATGTCAATTTGGGAGGCAATACCAAACTACCTGATAACATACTGCAATTACCGAAACACCAACGTCCTATACTCTCTAAACTTTCGGGCAATTGCAAAGACCCTGCAAGACCCGTGCACCCATTAAATGCATGTTCGCCTAATACCTTCAAATTATGTGGTAATTGTAATGAAGTTATATTGGAACCATTAAAAGCACCATTACCTATCTCTGTCACATCATCGGGAATAATAAGTGCTCCCGAAAGCATAGTACCACCGAAAGCTGAGTCACCAATTCGGACAACCTTCTCAGGAAAAACAAAATTTACAAGAGTAGTCTTATTAGTAAATGCTTGATTCGGAATTGTATGAGCTGCAGACAAGTAGGCGCCACTACTCTTAAAACTGATGTTTTCAGCATCGGGATAGCGTGCTCGCACTGCTGCTTGGCGCTCATCGTCACTTTCAGGCATCTTACCTCCAAAGTACTCATAATGATACCCTGAGTTATCAATATCTACATAATAACTCCACGCCTCAACAATCTCACTCTCTTTCAGGTTGATAGCCTTTAAGATATCCATCTTATCGCGCATAAAATAGATATCGGCAGCACATATCTCACCCGACACCTTTAAGTTCTTGATTTTCGCGGGATTCTTACCATCTGCCAAAATTTTCTGCTCCAAGGTACCCGCCTCGTCGAGGTGAACAACATAGTACTGGCGACCCTCGCCATCGTGGGTGTCGAGGTCGGCAACCCAATCGACAATCTCTGTATCGGTCAGCACAAACTCATAGTCGCCCGAATAGCCCTTTTTATTTACCGTAATGGTGAAGTTGCTCTGCATTCCCGCCTCGTAGGTAAATACCGCATCCTGCTTGAAGCGGTAGGGGACACCATCGATAGAGATAGCAAAGAGCGCCTTCTGCGCCTCAACGCTCTGAGGCACAACAATTGCGCGGAAGCCCTCAGCATTCTCCTTCATCACAATACCCTCGCTCGACACATCGCCGGTGGGGGTGACAACACCCGTAGCAAGGTTAATCGTGGCAGTGCGGATGGTGTTCATCACCAACACGCTCTTCTCCAACGACTCCCACTCGCCATAGGCAAAGTTCTCACCCTCGACAAGGACCACATTGGCCGATGCCATACGGTGGCCAAAGCGGATACGCACCTTTGCATCGCTCGGGGTAACATTCTCTGCCTTGCCCCACAAGAAATCCGACTGAGCAAAGCCATCGACAGCAGTCTTGCCCGACTGGTCGTTAGCAACCTCGAAGGGGTACTCACTCACACTCTCCACACTACCGTAGGGGTAGTAGGCGTAGAGGTCGATATTGGTCTCAGCATCTTTATAATATATATGACCCGTGGCCACCCACTTATTATTAGCCTCGTCGTAGGTGTAGCGGGCATTATCGACCTGGTTGCCCTCGTCGAGCAGTGTACCCGCCACAGAGTTGTCGGCGGTGTAGTTCACACCAAACAGACCAATCTGGTCGTCATTGCAAAAGCCACCATCGTTTACACGGGTGGTGTAGGTCTGGCTGATATCGCCATCGATATTGATAGCAATATCCCCATCGGAACCGGGCACCTGAGGAGGCACCAAGTCATCGGGATCTGTCACACACCCCACCAAAAGCAGAGATGCAACAAGTGCAGAAAAAGATAACTTAAAGTTCATAGTAACAAATAGTTAGAATTATAGTAATCGATATTATTCGGCCGAGCCTTCGGTACTGCTACCGTTGCCCCAGCCACCAACACCCATACCGGTATCACCACTGGTGATAGTCAGCTCGCGGGTAATAGTATTATAGGTATTGCGGGCAAAAGTGAGGTTATTGTTGACAACAAAACTCTGGCTGCCACCATAGAAGCCATTAACAGTCAGAGTAAAGCCCTTGGAGAAATTGATGGGAGGCACAACCAACCAAAACTCGGTAGCGCTCTCGCGAGTAGTGCCAATAGCGACACCCTCGGCACTGGTGAGAGTGAGCGAAGGACCGCTCTTGGTGCCATCAAGCATCTCCATCGACGGAACACCGCCATAGACAGGAGTAATAGCCATATAGCCCGACAAAATCTCGTCATTGTTACCCGTCAGCACAATAGAGCCAACCCTCTGGTCAACACCATATAGTTTGACACGCAGATAACTGCACACATTGCGAAATACCAAGTTGCCATCGGCAGCATCGGAAGTGACAGCCACCATCACATTGGCACCCGGGGCGATAGAGTTCTCCTTGTAGGTCTGGGTAGCGGGCAAAGTGTGGCGGATATAGTTCTCAGCCTCCGTATCGCCAAAAAAGAACTTATTGGTCGAGGCATAGGGGTAGAGAGCATAGTTGCGTTCGACAGGATTGCCCGAGCCGAAACCGGTAGTAACATCTTCAAACTCACCGCCATAGTCGCCATCGTCGCCCAAGAACATATACTTGAAATTGCGACTAATCCCTGTATAAACCGAGATTAAATCCTCGGCATTCCAGCAGATGCGAATCTGATTATCGAGGAAGACACGACTATCGGCCTCTTCGACAACACCATAGAAAGTGACACCCTGAGCCGGCTCATCGACCAACTCAGTGGGCGCCTCACTACACCCCACAAACAGCAGCAGTGCAGCGCAGAAAGCAAAAAACCTCATAGGATTAATGGCGATTAGAGTTCCCAACCCGGTTCGGGATCCTCGGTATTGGTCTGAGCAATACCCTGTTCTACCATCACTTCGTACACCTCAACTTCTGGGGTGAGGTAACCCTCGCGAATAGTTTTCATCATAAAAGATATTTTTGAGTTAGTAAATAATGTCACCCAAAACTATCCGCACCTCGATAGTAGTATGTTATATGCAATTAAAACAAAGAAAGCGTGGTGCTGAAAACTTATTCTTTGTAGTTGAGGTCGTAGGAATAACCTTAGAAGAAAAAAACAAGCAACAGCCCACGCCTATACCCTGAGTTGAGGGTATGACGTGGGAAGATGTCTGCTTACTCTCTCTTCTGTTTAGAATTTCCTACGTTCCAACTACGAGAATAAACTTACACTTTCCGCGTAAATAACAATATGTCACCGCAAATATATAAAAACCAATTTACAAAAGCAACACTCCACACATACGCACAGCTATTCGCTCCATAATATCCAAAAAAACCTTATCTTTGCCCACAAATAATAGAGAAACTATGGAGTTGAGAGATTTGCGCCCGCTCACTGTTGGGGCGAAGAAGTTATATGTGGAGACCTACGGGTGTCAGATGAATGTGGGTGACACCGAAATAATAATTGCGGTGATGAACGCCGCAGGCTACGCCTACACCGAGCACATCGAAGAGGCCGACGTGATACTCGTCAACACCTGCTCCGTGCGCGACAATGCCGAGCAGCGCATCTGGGGACGACTGCGCGAGTTCCGACGCTTCAAGCGTCAGAAGCCCTCGCTCGTAGTGGGCGTAGTGGGCTGTATGGCCGAGCGACTCAAAGAGGAACTCCTCGAAGGCGACGATATCGTCAACCTCGTAGCGGGGCCCGACGCCTACCGCACGATGCCCGCACTCGTAGCCGCAGCCGAAGAGGGCGAGCGCAGCGTGAACGTGCAGTTATCGCGCGAGGAGACCTACGGTGACCTGCGCCCCGTGCGCATCGACAAGAGCGGCGTGAGCGCCTTCATATCCATTATGCGCGGTTGCAACAACATGTGTTCCTACTGCGTAGTCCCCTACACCCGTGGCGTGGAGCGCAGCCGCGACTACCGCACCATACTCCGCGAGGCACAAGAGCTCTTCGAGGCGGGCTACCGCGAGGTGACACTCCTCGGCCAGAACGTGAACTCCTACCGATACACCACCCCCGAAGGAGAACTCATCGACTTCCCCGCACTGATGGATATGGTGGCTCAGATATCGCCCGCCCTGCGCGTGCGCTTCTCCACATCACACCCCAAGGACCTCAGCGACCGACTTCTGGAAGTGATGGCCGCCCACCCCAACATCTGCCGCGCCATACACCTGCCCGCGCAGTCCGGCTCTACACGTATGCTCGACATAATGAACCGCAAATACACGCGCGAGTGGTACCTCGGACGCATAGCCGCAATACGCCACTACCTGCCCGACTGCTCCATATCGACAGACCTCATTGCAGGATTCTGCACAGAAACAGAGGCCGACCACGCCGACACCATGTCGCTGATGCGCGAGGTGGGCTACGACTCGGCATTTATGTTCAAATACTCCGAGCGCCGCGGCACCAAGGCAGCACGACATATGCCCGACGACATACCCGAAGAGGTGAAAACAGCACGACTGACCGAAATCATAAACCTCCAAAATACCCTCTCCGCAGAGAGCAACGCACGCGACGTGGGCAAGCGCTTCGAAGTACTCGTCGAGGGACGCTCCAAACGCAGCGAAGCACAACTGTGCGGCCGCACATCACAAAATAAAATGGTGGTGTTCGACGCCGCCGAAGGCATCAAACCCTGCGACTACGTCGAAGTAATAATAACCGACAGCAGCAGCGCTACACTGTTCGGTAAATTGGTGTAGTTTTCTCCGCTTTTTGTAAAAAGCGGAACCAAAAACTTTTAAACATTTAGTTTGCGGATTTAGGGATAACTTGTAGTTATTACGACAAAAAATAGAGATATGTTCTGTTCAAATAAATTTGACAGTCCATATCTCTATTTTTCATCGTACTCTCTTCGAGAGTATCCCCTAAACCCGAAAAACAAAACTATTACATAAAAAGTCTAATTGGTTATCCCTAATCTCCCTAACACTCCCTAATTTCCCTAAATTCCCTATCTTTCCATCATCTCCCTTTAATATAAAAGGCTCTGCGAGCCTTGCAAAACTCCTCCGAAAAGATTATCTTCGTAGTGATGAAAGTCGATACGTTAAAACTCTTCGAGGAGTATCTGCGGAGTGAGCGGCGCTACTCCCCTGCCACCGTCGAGGCATATCTGCGCGACGTGCGGGGCTTCGTGCGCCACATCGCCACACTCCACGACGAGCCACTCTCCGACTTCGACCCCGCACTTGTCACTCGTGGTGACATCGCCGACTGGGTGATGGCACAATCTGAGAAGGACAAGCGCGCCACCTCGGTAAATCGCGCCACCTCGGCAATCAAGTCCTACTTCGGGCTACTCCACGCGCGCGGCATCATCGCCACCAACCCCGCAGCGCTCATCGGCTCGCAGCGCATACCTCAGCGGCCGCCCACCTTCATACACGCCGACACTGCCGAGCGCATAGTATCGGAGTCCATCGAGGCGGTGAGCGACTTTGTGCCCCGCCCCCAGAGCCCCGACCTGCTCACCGAGTGGCAGCAGCAGTACCAACGTGCAGTGAGCGGCGCGATAGTCATACTCTTCTACGCCACGGGGTTACGTCTGGCCGAACTCACCAGCCTCACCACCGACAGCTTCACCGCAGGCTACGCCACACTGCGCGTGGTGGGCAAGGGCGAGAAGGAGCGCATAGTGCCCCTGCCACGCACCGCACAGAGGGTGATGGAGGGATATTGCAAAAATTGGCGGCGGGAAATTTGCAATTCTCAGGAAAAAGTACTATTTTTAACAAGCAAAGGAGAGGCTATGAGCCGTTGGCAGATAGAGCGCACGGTGCGCGCCACGCTCGCCAACTATGGTGTACAAGGCAAGATATCGCCACACGTACTGCGCCACACCTTTGCTACTCACCTACTTAGCGGTGGGGCCGATATGAGGGACATACAGGAGTTGATGGGCCACTCATCGCTCTCGACAACCCAGATTTACACCCACAACACCGCCGAGGAGTTGAAAAAGGCATACAAGAGGGCTCACCCACGAGCCGATAAATAATAATCACCTCTCCGCTCTCTGCCGACAGGCGCGAGCCTTGCAGGTGGAGAAGGAGAATAAAATTTTAGGAGGATCAGTTATGAACGTACAGATTCAATCCGTGAAGTTCGATGCCGACAAGAAATTGATCGACTTCGTAGAGGCCAAGATGGCTAAGTTGGACCGCTTCATCGAGCGCGCAACCTCGGCAGAGGTAGTGATGCGACTCGACAAAGACCCCGAGCACGGGAACAAAGTGGTGACAATCAAGATTGTAGTACCCACCGAAACACTCGTCGCAGAGTACCGCAGCAAGAGCTTCGAGGAGTCGGTAGATGGAGCAATCGACGCAATCAAAAAACAAATCGACAAACTCAAAGAGAAATTTGCTAAATAACGAATAAGAGCCGAGCTAACCCTCGGCTCTTATTCGTTTAATGGAGGAACTGAATAGCGCCATTTGTAAGGTAGATACCCTAATACCTCTACTCACCACCTCGACACCTGCCTGCTCCGCAGGCAATTGTAGGCCTGACCCACCCCCAAGCCCCCGCCTCGGCGGGGGATGTGTGCCTGCTATGCAGGCACATCCATAAGCGTTTACCCACCCC
>JAFXAY010000039.1 GCA_017521965.1 Tidjanibacter sp.
CTCATCGCCCTCCTCCCAAGCGCTCTTGCCCGCATCGGGAGTGCCAACCGTTGCGCGGGAACTATCGTCGAACAGAGGGAACTCATCGACAACAAACTTAGCACCAGCCTTGGGTGTCGGCACATCATCGACCATATCGTTGGTACAGCCCACAAAGAGGAGCGCACCGACCATCAGTGTATATAGAAACTTTTTCATATTCAAATCAAGGTTAAAGAGTTAGTAGCCTAAATAATCTGTTCGTTGTCCCAAGGGCCTGGGTAGTCGTTAGTAGTTGCAATGCCCTGCTCGATAGCGACCAAGAGAATCTCCACCTGAGGAGATGTGTAATCTAATTTCTTCATAGTTATCTGTTTACTCATTACTAAATTATCTCTGTTACAAAAAAGGAACATTCCCATATATGCAAAAATAACAAAATTATTCAAATAACCTACATAAATCCTGATAATTTTTGACACCTCCACCCCACCCCCAAATCATACTCATCGCGCCGATATTGCCCACAATTTGGCTCTTTTGAGTTATTTTGGTTATCTTTGGCGCGCAAATCAACATTTAACTTTATGGTTGCACAACTGCTACTCGTTCTGTTTTACCTGCTTGCGCCCGCCGGAGTGCTGTGGGCAACACGCAAATTTGAGACTTTTCGCCGCCTCGGCCCTGTGCTGACGCTCTACATACTCGGTGTGATAGTGGCCAATATCGGCATCTTCCCCTCGGAGTCTGAGGCACACGCCTCGTTCCTCGCCTTCCAAGAGAGCGTTTCGGAGATACTTGTACCGCTGGCACTGCCGATGATGCTCTTCGGCTGCAACTTCAAGAAATTCTCTATCGGTCAGAGCCTTAGCGCACTGATTGTGGGTGTGGCGTCGGTGGCTATTATCGTGGTGGCAAGCTATATGCTATTCGACGACAAACTCGGCACCGAAGCCCCCAAGATGGCGGCATCGCTCGTAGGACAATACACGGGCGGAGCAGCAAACCTCGCCTCGGTGAAGCAGATGGTGGGACTGAGCACCGAGAGTTTTGTGATGCTCTCGACCTGCAACCTGATTGTGTCGTTCTTCTATCTGATGTTCCTGATGGGTGGTGGTGTCAGTCTGGCTCGTAAGATTGTCGGACGCAAGAATCACGTTGCTCAGGAGGTTGTGGTGGAGGACGAAAATCCATATCGCGACTTTGCCAAGCGCGACTCTATCGTGCAGCTGCTCAAAGTGTTGGGTGTGTCGCTTGTGGTTATGGGAGTGTCGGTGGTTATTGGTACAATTGCAGGCGGCGAGTCGGGTATATCGATGGTGGCACTTATCCTCACCATCACCACCCTGTCGCTGCTGATGACCACATCGAAGCAGGTGCGCAGTTGGGACAAAAGCTACGACGCGGGTATGTACCTTATCTACGTTTTCTGCTTGGTGATGGCCACAATGGCCGACCTCTCGTCGATTAATTGGGAGCAGAGCCTCTTTGTGCTGTTGTTCCAGGCGATGATTGTATTTGGGTCGCTCTTCATCACTATCCTGCTGTCGCGCCCCCTCAGAATCGATGCCGACACCGCAGTAATCACCTCCAACACACTCGTCAACTCGCCCGTATGTGTGCCGATGATTGCCGCCACAATGAAGAACCGCGATGTAGTGGTAGTGGGTATCACCAATGGCCTTGCAGGTTACGCCATAGGCAACTACTTAGGCTTTCTGATATATCAACTGCTACTGACGTTGTAGATGTTATTCATCATAAAAATAAAAGGAGTGCCTCGGCACTCCTTTTTCTTTATCTAACAAAATTCATCTTTGCCCATTAATTCTTTCGTCTTTTAGGTTTTGGGGCAGGGAGATTGGCGAGCGTGGCACGGACAAGCGAGGCAAGATAGTCGCTGTCATCGACATCGGTTATCAGAAAATAATCCTTTGCGCCCTCATAGGGTGGACACATCACCTCCTCACGCAGCAACACTCGACCTGCCTCAGTAGGCTTGATAAAGAGAGAGTTATCACAAATCAAGCCAAATACCACACCGTCGCAATAGATGCAATAGTCGCCCATCATCTTGCGCACAGAGATATCTCCCGCTTCTGCGCACTGCTCTACGATATACTCCACAAAATCAGCATTGCAAGCCATAGTCCAAAATAGTTTACTCAAAGATAGGTATAATCTCCGAAAACAAAATATAAATTTGGCAATTTCTCTCACTATTCCCACAGAACAGACGATAAATCAAAAAAAATCCATACTTTTGTAATGGCTTATGGCTTTTGCCATTGAGCTGTACATATTAGTTGACATTTTATTGTCGTAATCTTCCACTTCATAACTTGGCCGTTAGAGTATAATGAAGATGCGCAATCAGATGTCTGCGTTCGGTGTATATCCTTACCCCCAGCTTTGGCTCGGTGTGTGCGATATATCTCCGGCGTGGGCTATCTGTGTTGCTTATTCGTTATACGGGTGGCCAAGACCTTGGAGTGGGATAAGTAAATGCAGTAGCCTGCGCTTTTTTTATGGACTTATCCGGAAATATGGACTTGCTCGATAGACGGTTGGTGGCATTTCTTGCTTCGCGCCAAGCAACGCCACACGACACACAATTGGCACTACAATGGGCTGCCGACATCTGCCAAACTGACAATGTTGTCATCAGCGGCTTCCACTCACCGCTCGAAAAAGAGGTTTTGAACTATCTGCTAAATCGCCATCACCCCGTAATTTTTGCACTTGGTCGAGCGCTCTACAAGCGAATTCCGCCACATCTGCAATCGGCTTTCGATGAGGGAAACCTGCTCTTCATCTCATTTCGCAGTTACTCGCGCCACAGTTGGAACTCCGCACAACAACGCAACTGGGGCATAGCCGACCTCGCCGACGAGATATATCTCACAAATTTCGACCGAAACAGCACCCTCAGCACCCTCCACTTCACCTTCGACAAGTATAGCAACAAACCCGTGCACATTTTGAAATAGGTGCTAACTTTGCAGAAAAGAGCAACCAACAATGGAGTTTGTAGCCTACCATAATGCCGAGCGACCTGCAAATTGAGCAGATAGTGGGATAGCACAAAAATTCTTGGTATTGATGGGAGATTGTTTGGTTTGTTCTGAGCAACTATCTACTTTTGCATAGACAAAAATTGAACTATATGAAAAAAGTAATCACCTCGTTATTGGTGCTGATGGCATCGGCAGTTGTTGCATCGGCACAAATCGTCAAGCAATTGGAAGAGCCTACCGACAAGGAGTTCCGCAAGGCTGTCAAGACACTTATGTACAAGACCAATGGTCACGACATCACCCCGAAACGTATGGAGGCAATGGAGTCTGTGCAGGCAGTATTCAATCGATTTACACACACCGCTTGGAGCGACTACCTCGGCGAGAGCGACCCCGCAAAGGTTGCCGAATTGGAGCGCACGGGTATCCCCTACTTCTTGCGCAACGCTTTCGAGAAGGTGCGCAAAGAGGTAGCCACAACCAAGGTCAAAGAGGGCACAGTGGCTATCTGGTTGCTCTACAATATGGGTTACATCGTAAAAACTCCCACCTCAACATTTGGCATCGACATCTATTCGAGATATGCCGAGGATTTGCTCGATATGATTGACTTTGTGATGATTACCCACGCTCACGGCGACCACTACACCAAAGAGATGGCCGAGGGTATGACTCGTCGCAACAAGCCTGTTTTCGCCAACTTCGATATCGCCGAAGCCAATGTTACAAGGGTTGAAGATGGCAAGGTCTATGAGGTGGGCGACGTGAAGATTCGCACCACGATTGGCGACCACAACGCTCAACTGCTCAACTACGTGGTGGCCTACGAGATTGACTGCGGGGAGAGTACCGACAACACAATACTCTACCACACAGGCGACTCCTACAACTACACACAGCTCAACCCGCAGCAGCAGGTGGATATCTTTATCCCCCACATGGCTGTCAGTCTGGACATTCAGAGCTCTATTGACAAATTCAAGCCTCGCCACGTATTTTTGTCGCACTTACACGAATTGGGTCACTCCATCGAGAAGTGGCGCTGGACCTTCCACGACGCGCTCGACTTGAAGAGCCGACTGCGTCACGACCATATCTGGATACCCTGCTGGGGTGAGAAGGTGGTCTATGATAGAAGCAATTGGTAGGAGAAAAGAGAGTCAAACTTTGGGGTTTGACACTCTTTTTTTATACTCACCGCCCCACCCTGCACGCTTTGTGATTTGAAACAAATTCTTAACTTTGTGGTATGGATAGCTCGCAACTTTTAGCGCAGAGAGTAGCCGAGATAGAGGCCACGCGTCGGCAAGTGGAGGAGGCGACCAATATCACCCCCTTCCAGAGGCGTGTCTATCTGGAACTACTAAACGTGCCTGCGGGAACGACCATCACCTATGGTGAGTTGGCGCGACGTATTGGCTGCCGAAGTGCTCAGGCGGTGGGTCAGGCTCTTCGGCGCAACCCATTTGCCCCCGCGGTGCCTTGCCATCGTGTGGTGGCGGCCGACGGGTCGTTGGGCGGATTTAACGGTCAGCGTACGGGTGAGCAGATAGAGCGCAAGCGCAGGCTATTGGAGAGTGAGAAACAGATACAACAATAAATTGTAGCGACGTATGGTAATAAATTCGATTCTCGAAAACGACCTCTACAAATTTTCGATGTCCTACTACTATCAGGTGCACTACCCCAACGCGTGGGGCACCTTTACCTTTCACGATAGGAACAACACCCAATACTCCGAAGAGTTTGTGGCCGCGCTGAGAGAGGAGCTTGCGAGTCTTGCGACCCTCTCGTTACAGCCCGAGGAGTTCGATTGGGCGGTGCGGACAATCCACTATATTCCTCGCTGCTATTGGGAGTGGCTGCTCTACTTCCGCTTCGAGCCTGCTAAGGTCAATATATGGCTCGACGAGGAGCGTCACCTCCACATCGAGGTGTCCGACCTGCTCTACAAGGTCACCTTCTACGAGATACCCATCTTGGCTATTGTGTCGGAGTTGTACCATAAGTTGAGCGGCGATGGCTATCAGACCCGCGCCGAACTTGTCGATGCGATGACTCCCCGACTTGCCGAGAAGGCGGAGATAGCCCGCAAGCACAACCTCTACTTTGCCGACTTCGGTATGCGCCGACGCTTCAACACCCTCTCCGAGGAGGTGGTATTGGAGTATATGAAGGCCCACTGCCCCACCTTTACGGGTACTTCGACCGTAGCGCTGGCTATGAAATATGGGCTTCGCCCCATCGGTACTATGGCCCACGAGTGCTTTATGTTCCAAGCGGCAGTCCACACCCCCAAGGAGGCCAACTACGAGGTGATGGAGCGATGGGTGGAGGTCTATGATGGCAACCTCGGCACGGTGCTGACCGATACCTACACTGTCGATACCTTCCTGCGCAACTTCTCGATGAAACTCGCGAAACTCTACGACGGAGTGCGCCACGACAGCGGCGACCCAAAGGAGTTTGGCGACAAGATTATCGAGAAATACAAGTCGTACGGTATCGACCCGATGAGCAAGACCATTGTCTTCTCCGACGGACTCGACTTCCCCGCTGCCGCCGCGATTAAGGAGTATTTTGCGGGGCGCATCAAGGTCACTTTCGGCATCGGCACCAACCTCACCTGCGACCTCCCCGATGTCCGCCCGATGAATATCGTGATGAAGCTCAAAGAGTGCCGCATCAACGAGCGACAACCCCTCTACGGTTGCGTCAAGCTGAGCGACGTCCCCGGCAAAGCCATCGGCACCCCAGCCGATATTGCCAACTACAAGTATCAGCTTGGGATAGAGTAGAGGCACTGCTGTATAAACAAGAAACGGAGTAACCCTCGTGAGTTACTCCGTTGTTGATTTAGGTTGCGCAGAGATTACTTTGCCGGCTCCCATTTGCAGCGGACGGGGGAGACGATTGCGCCCTCATCTTTGAGCTGCTTCATAGCCTTGTCAACCTCTTTGCGGTCGAGACCGCTGAGCTCGGCGATTTTACCTGCGTTCAGAGGCTCACCTGCCTCCTTCATAACCTGCAATACTTTCTCTTTCATAGTGGTTTACGTTTTTAATAGTTATTGTTTCTAATTTCAAAAGTTATCTCCATATAGGGTCGGTGTCCGTCGATATAGTCGGCATAGAGCACCTCGGCCTCGCGGCCACGGAGGATACGACACTTGCCACACATCTCGCAATCGTGGAGGCACTTCCACGCCTCGGTCACATAAGCACTTCGTTCCTCGCGGGTCGAGTTGTTAATATCGGGCGGTGTCATAACTCTCTGTTCTACTATCCAAAAGTAGCAAAAATTCCGCAAACCGCAACCATTAGGCCGATATTATTATTTTATACCTCTATCAGTCCTATTTATAAAAAACTGTACTATCTTTGTAATCAGATTATAACCAAAACCTAAACAGAAAATTATTATGCGCGTAGCAATCTATGGTGCCGGCTCACTCGGCACAATACTCGGTGCCTACATCAGCAAGGCAGGCGAAAAGATAGAACTCATCAACCGCAACAAAGCCCACGTCGAGGCCTTACAGAGCCAAGGGGCTAAGGTGGTGGGTACGGTGGAGTTCACACAACCCGTAGTGGCATACACACCCGCCGAGATGAGTGGCGAGTATGACATCATATTCCTGATGACCAAGCAGCAGCACAACGCCGAGGTGGTGGAGATGCTCAAAGGGTTTCTCGCCGCCGACGGAGTGCTGGTAACCTTCCAGAATGGTCTGCCCGAGATGCAGATAGCCGATATTCTGGGCGCAGAGCGTGTGTTGGGTTGCACGGTGGCGTGGGGCGCTACGATGCAGGGGCCCGGCGTGTGCGAACTCACCAGCAGTCCCGACGCACTCTCCTTCTCGCTCGGAGCAATCACCCCCGAGCGACACAAATACTTCGGCGCGGTGAAGGCGCTGTTGGAGAAGATGGGCACGGTGGATGTGGAGGAGAACTTTATCGGCACTCGTTGGAGCAAACTGCTCATCAACGCCTCCTTCTCGGGTATGAGCGCGGTGCTCGGCTGCACCTTTGGCGAGGCTGCCGCACCTAAGCCCTCGCGCCGCATTGTGCAGGCACTCATCAAGGAGTGTATCGACGTGTGCGCCGCAGGCGGTATCCGCATCGAGCCTGTTCAGGGCAAGGATATCGTAAAACTTCTCGACTATAAGGGTGCAGTGAAAAAGGCGATATCGTTCTTCATTATCCCCATCGCTATCCGCAAGCACGCCAAGCTCAAAGCGAGTATGTTGCAGGATATCGAGAAGGGCAAACTGACCGAGGTAGATGCCATCAACGGTGCAGTATCGGCCTACGGTCGCAAGGTGGGCTGCCCCACCCCGATGAACGACCGAGTAGTGGAGATTATCCATCGCATCGAAAAAGGTGAACTCACCCCCTCGGCCGACAATCTGAAACTCTTTGAGTAATAATATACAAATAATAAGGGCTATCAAGTGAAATGATAGCCCTTATTATTTTTGAAGTCTGACTACTATCAGAAGATGCGCTGAATAAGCCCTACGATAATAATTACGAAGAACATCACGATACTCAGAGCAATCTTAAACACCTTATAGAGCAGAGCAGTACCGCCCAGATAGGTGAGGATAACGGAGAGAAGTCCCATCATCACAAATGTTCCGAGACCGACCATAGCACCACGCACCGATCTGCTGACGCCCGAAGCAGCACGGTAGGAGAAGGCGGGGAGGCTCTTATTGGCAACAATACCACCCACAAGCATTATCAAAATCGACATCAGGGTAAAGGCTGTGGGGGTAATATCCCACTTAGTCATCAGCCATTTGGTCCAAATAGCATAAAACTCTGTATTGCTGTAAAATAGGTATAGGGCGGGGGCAACCAACAACACACACAACATCAGCGTCAGATTGCTGCTCAGGCGTGTAGTACCTGCCATACGCTCTTCGAGTCGCTCCTGCATATAGGCCTCATTGGAGCCTGCCTGCGGAAACTTATTGACCTTCTGCAAATATGCCCACGCCTTGCCATACTTACGCTGGCGGCAATAGGCATTCACCTTCTCTTTCAGGCTGTCCATCTTCTTCGACACGGGCGAAGTGACGGTAAAGAGTTTCCACTGCGGGCCTACCAGCAGACAGACAAAACGCTCGCCATCGACCTCGTAGATAACCGAGAGCGACTGACACTCACACACCTCCACCTCGCTAAAACAGATGGCGGTGTTCTGCGGGTGCTCAACTCGACTCTGCAAGAAAGAGAGCATAGGGCCAACCACGGGTCGCTCGGCCAGAGCAGCCTTCTGGAACTCCTCCCTCTCGATGCGCACACGCTCCACAAGGGTCCACGGTGTGGTCTTGTCGAAGAGTTTCATCAGCTTCTGCACCTCGTCTTGCGACACTTCGGGCGGGAAGTAGCAGGCACTCAGGCTCTTATTATACTGAGTGCGACACATCTCCCAATACGTCATCAGTTGTTTGTCGCCCGCACAAGTGCTGCACACCAACTTACCTCGGCCACCGCACTTCTCACAGGTATCTACCACCCACTTAAAAGTGTCGATATACCCCTTACCTTTGCAATGATAGCACTCGGAGCGATTTTCGTGGGTAACTGTTTCGTATTTGGTTTCAAACTTTTCGGAAACATAGTTCCACACATTTTTGCTCACAATCTCCTTACTCGTGTTGGTCTTATATCCTTTACCATAGCACGACGAACACTCCACTTTGATATCTACCTTACGATCACTCTTACCCTTACCGCCACAAGTGGGACATATCATCTCGCCCTGAGCGCCGCAAGTGTGGCAATTTACAATACGTTCGCTACCCTTCACAGTGAGGCTCCCCTCGGTGGAGGTAAACGACGAGGGGTAAGGTACCAACGTCCAACGATTAATATCGCTCTCCTTGGTGATGGTGGGAGCAGGGAATTTGCGACCCTTAGCGCGTTCACTCTCCTCGCGGAGAAGGCGTGTGTCGTACTGGGTGCGGAGGACTGCTTGATATAGCGGTGCGTCCCACACCTCTACTATTTTGAGCTGGTCGCCCAACTTATTGCGATTAAAACCGGGGACTGAGGCTGCCCACGCGTTGAACAAACCGCGAAAACGACTCTCCTCGGAACTGCTGAAAGAGATTCTCTTTCCTAATCTATATTGTGCCATAATTCTCTGATTTTTAGTTGTTAAACACCGCTGCGTCGTTATCGAAGTCGAGCGGGCGAATAGCCGCCAGACCCGACCGAATAGAGAGAATAATGGCAATCACTATCATCACCACCAACAGCAGCGGGAGCAAGAGAGCCAACTGCACGGAGCTTGTCATACGCTCGTCGCTACAATCGATAGCCTTGATAATGTAGTTGTAGAGTTTGAACTCGTCGTCGGTATCGCCTTCGGCCAACTCTTCTTGGTAGATATCTTCGGCCACGACAGCCATAACCTGCCACGCCTCTTTGAAGCCTTTGACAGAGTAGGCTTTATAGGCGGCGGGGAGTTGTGCGGAGAAGGACTCTTTGTCGAGCAGGGCACTCTCTTCGGCTACCGAGGGCTCGGCAGGGACAATACTACTCTCCTCGGAGAGTTCGGCTTGGGCTGCATTTTTGTCCTTCATATCGGCGGTCATACTCGACGTGAGAGTATGGACAACGATAATCACCACCAACACAGCGACAAGCGATACTATTCGTTTGAATCGATTAGTTTGGGCCATAAGTAAATTAGTTTAAGTTGCGGAATTGTTGTTCAACAAAGTTATAAACTTTTTTACTGAACATCAAAACAATAGAGCAAAAAATCTTCATTGACACAACCTGACAACTGTTTTTATGCTATCTTTGTAGTCGGTTGAATAATCTAATAAATCCTAAGAGTTGAAAAAGGCAATAATCATTGGTGCTACTTCGGGCATTGGACGAGGAGTAGCCGAGGCTCTGATTGAGCAGGGTTGGCAGGTGGCCATAACCGGCCGACGCATAGCGGCATTGGAGCAGATACAGACGAAATATGGAGCAGAGCGGGTGCTGATAGCGCAGATGGATGTGCGCTCCCCCGAATCGAGCGCAATTTTAGCCCGTCTGCTCAACCAACTCGGCACACCCGACCTCTTCCTCTACTCGGCAGGCATCGGGTGGCAAAACCGCGACTTGGTGCCCGAAACGGAGCTATCGATGGTGGCTACCAACTGCGAAGGTATGGTGCGTCTGGTTGACGAGATTTTCAACCACGTCAAGCAAGAGGCACGCGCAGGCAGATTAACACCAAAACAAAGGGTACATATTGCTGTTATCACCTCCGTGGCAGGCACAACGGGTATGGGTAGCGCACCGGCCTACTCCGCCACCAAGAAGATGCAGAGCACCTACATCTCGGCACTCTGCCAATTGGCGCGTATGGAGCACGTTCCCGTGCGTTTCAGCGATATTCGCCCCGGCTTTGTAGCCACCGAGATACTCAACCCCAACAAACACTACCCGATGACTATGTCGTGCGAAAAGGCAGTGGGTCACATATTGCGTGGCCTCAGTCGCCACCGACGCGTCATCATCTTCGATTGGCGTTTCAAGCTCCTCGTCTTGTTCTGGAAACTTATCCCCCGCCCCATCTGGGAGCGCATCACCTTTATAAAGAACTAAGCGATGGACCAGCCCAAAATCGAGAGATTGCTCCGACTGATGAAGTTGATGACGGGCAATGTAAACTACACCGTAGAGGAGTTGGCCAAGAAGCTCGACACCTCCTACCGCTCGATATATCGTTACATCGACTCATTCAAGGAGGCGGGTTTTGTGGTACATCGCTCAGAGGGCGGAGTCTATAAACTCGGCAAGGAGAGTCGCCACTTCAAGGATATCTCGCAACTCATCTACTTCACCGACGAGGAGGCCCACATCTTCAACCAGCTCATCGACGGACTGGACGATGCGAACATACTCAAACAGAGTCTGCGCCGCAAACTATCGTCGGTCTATGATTGTACATCGCTGGCCAACAGCACAGTAAAGGGCAAAAATGCGCTCAACGTAAACTCGCTGATTGAGGCTATCGGCAGCCGCTCTCAGGTCGTGTTGCACGACTACTCCTCGTCGAATACGGGCAGGGTGAGCGACCGCACGGTGGAGCCATTTGCCTTTACGACCAACTATGTGCAGATTTGGTGCTACGAGCCTGCGAGCGGACAAAACAAACTCTTTAACACTTCGCGTATCGGCTCAGTGGAACTTATCGGGCAGGAGTGGCAACACGCCGACAAGCACAATAGCGGCTATATCGATATCTTCCGCACCGTCGGCTTCGAGCGCACGCCCGTCACTCTGCGCCTCACGCTTAGGGCCTACAACCTGCTTATAGAGGAGTACCCGCTTGCGGAGAACTACCTCAGCCGCGATGACGAGAGCCATTGGCTGCTCCGCACCGAGGTTTGCAGTTTTGCGGGTATCGGTCGCTTTGTGTTGGGTCTGTGGGAGGATATCGAGATTATCGACTCGCCCAAACTCGAAGAGTATCTCAGAAAAAAAATCGAAAAAATGTCGAAATAATTTCTTATTGACACAAGTTGTCAAAACACACCTCTACTTTTGCCCTTGTAAAACAAATTACAAGGGTTTTATTCATTTAACGCTTAGGGATATGTTTATTATTAAGGTGATTGTACTTGTGGGCTTGATACTCAACATCATACCCGCATTTTGGGGAGGCAACGACAGCTTCTTCAAGTAGAGAGAGAAAAAAGAGATGTTAAACTAAAAAAAAGTATAGGAGGACAGAGTTATGATGATGTTTTGGATTTTTGTAGCAGTTGTAGTTGCGCTCAACGTAGCGCCTTGGGTGTGGACCGCACAGCAAGAGAATAGTAGCAGATAACAAACCCAACTAACAGATAGAGCGATATGATTTACAAGATGAATTGTACCGATTGTGGCTCCCGCTTCGAGCATCTGGCAGGTATTGGTTTTGCCTGTACCTGCCGCGACTGCGGTGAGTCGTCGGACGAGGGTGCTCCATTTTTCTGCCCCGTCTGCAACAAACGCTTCGACCCTGCAAGCGAGGAGTTCGACGCCGCCCTTGTTGAGGCTATTGCAATGATTTAGTTTTCAATGTATAAGTATTAAAGTTATACAATAATAAAGATCGTGTTTTGTGTTGTAGTTAGTTCTGAGTAGTTAGAGCTAACCGAGAGAGGCAGTCTGAGTGATTCAAACTGCCTCTCGCTATTTTCGGGAACACCCGACTAAATCTTCGCACGGAGAAAACCTATTCCGAAACGCTCCACTGCTACTCTCTCCAACTCCTCACGCACCTCGGGGGCCGCAATCGAAATCAGCAACTTGGCACGCTCGGCAAGCGAACGGTTTCGTAGATAGACGATACCGTGCTCAGTAGCAACGTATTGGGCTTGGAAACGAGTAGTAACAACTCCCGCACCTCGCGAGAGGGTCGGCACTATTTTCGACACGCCACGTCCCGTAATGGAGGGGAGAGCAATAAAGCACTTGCCACCCTCGGAGAGCGCACCGCCATACATAAAGTCGTGCTGACCACCCACTCCCGAGAAGATACGCTCGCCGATAGAGTCAGCACATATCTGACCCGTGAGGTCGATCTCGATAGCCGAATTTACAGCCATCACCGAGGGGTTTTGGCGGATATTTTGCGGGTCGTTGGTCCACGCCACATCACGGAAGACCACATCGCGGTTACCGTCGAGATAGTCGTACAATCGCTGACTGCCCAGCGCAAGACAGGCCACCGACTGCCCCGCATAGAGGCGTTTGCGGCTATTGTCAATCACTCCACGCTCGATGAGTGGCACCACCCCATCGGTCATCGCCTCGGTGTGGAGTCCGAGGTGTTTGTGGTCGGCAAGGGCATCGAGGACAGCATTGGGAATACCTCCCACGCCGATTTGGAGCGTAGCACCGTCGGGAATCTCGGCAGCAATGTAGCGACCTATGGCGCGCTCCACCTCATTGGGCACTGCTGTCGGCACCTCCACAAGTGGCTCGTCGCCACGCACAAGAGCGTCAATCTGCGAAACGTGTATCACCGAGTCGCCAAAGGTGCGGGGCATATACCTATTGACCTGAGCAATCACAATACGCGAACACTCCACCGCCGAGTAGGCCAAGTCGGCCGAGATACCATAGGAGCAGTAGCCCTCCTCGTCGGGCTCCGACACGTTGAGCAGGGTCACATCGAGAGGCACCTGACCGCTACGGAAGAGGAAGGGTATCTCACCCAGAAAGGCGGGGATAGTCTGGGCTACACCCTCGGAGATAGCCCGACGCAGGTTGTTGGCCACAAAGAAACTGAGTGGCTCGAAGGAGTCGCGCAGCTCGGCCTTGGCGTATGGGGCATCGCATCGACCCACAGCAAAGGCGGTATAGACCTTCACGTCGCGAAGTTCGGCTGCTCGGGCAGTCATCGCCTCGACCAACACCTCAGGAACGGAGGTACTACCTTGTATATATACCGAGTCGCCCGAGGAGATTAACCTCACCGCCTCGGCAGGAGTTTTATAGGTAATGTTGTTCATCTGCTCATTGATTTAGTAATCGCGTGCGAAGAGTCGCAGTCGCTTGTCAAGTTCGTCGTATTGGTAGTCGGTAATGTTCGACACACACCCGCGCAACCCCTCACGGTTACCTCCCGTAGGGCCTAAGGTGATAGCACTTACACCGTAGTAAATCAGTTTGTTAATCAATTGCTCTCCTGTCATATCCTTGTAGCCGAAGGTGAAGAAGAAGCCATCGCCCACCTCCTGCTCACAATCCTTGTCATAGACGATATGGAAACCGTTGCGCACCATAATCTCCTTGACTCGTGCCGCCCGTCGCTGATACTCGCGAGTGTGGGCCACATAGTCCAATCGGCCATCGGAGGCAGCCTTGAACATAGCCGCCAGCGCATACTGCACCGAGTGGGAAACACCCGCAGAGAGTACATAGTAGATGTTGAAAATCAGATTGCGACGCAACTCGCCATCGTTGCCATAGCGCTCGGCCAACACGGGGTAGCAACGCTCGGCAAGTACGGGACTGATAGCCACCACCGCCACACGCTGACCCGCATAGGAGAACATCTTCGACCCCGAGATGAGGAGTATATAATTATCGGTATAGCGACCCACGGTAGGCTGATAGGGAGGCTCAAAGGGACGACTTCGGTCCTCGCGGAAGTCCATATTGAGGTAGGCCAAATCCTCATAGACCAACACATCATATTTGGTCGCCAAGCGGCCGATTGTTTCGAGTTCCTGTTCGGTGAGGCACATCCACGATGGGTTGTTGGGGTTGGAGTAGATCATCGCACCGATAGTGCCTGCCGAGAGCATCTCCTCGAGCTTGGCTTCAAGGGCCTCGCCACGATACTCCGCCACATCGAAGGCCACAAAGGGGAGGTCGAGCACCCTGCACTGCGACTTTTGCACCGGAAAACCCGGGTCGAGAAAGAGCACGGTGTTGCGCTTGGGGTTGAGCTGCTTGGCGAGGGTGAAGAGTCCAAAGGCGCCCTGCATCGACCCTACGGTGGGCACTATGCAGCGCGAGGGGATATCGAGGTTGATGAATGCCTTGATAAATCGGGAGGCCTCCTTGGTGAGCGGGTCGATGCCGGTGATGAGCGGATAGCGCGAACCGACCCCCGCGAGGAGTGCCTCGTGCTCCGCCTCGATGCCTATCTGCTCGGCGGGCAACCCCGGCTCGCCTAACTCCATACGGATATACTCTACCCCCGTCTTGTCTTCGATATCTTTCACCACGCTGACAAATTGTCGGATAGATGCAGCCCCAAGTTCCTTAGCATTTCGCAGCCCGTTGGCTATGCAGATATTATCCACGAGTTGCTTATTAAGTGGTCGTTCCATATATGTTTTGAAATTTTAAGGTTAATCACTCTTGCCCTCGGCACAAATTCGGAGTACAAGTTACAAAAAAAAATAGAGTTATCGGTAACATTGAGAAAAAAAATATCACTTGCGCTCGTTTGAGTTTTAGATATATAATCGTATATTTGTTTGCAGAATTGGTATAAAAAAGTTTGGGAGAGAGATGAAAAAGGGCCTACGATTGGCGATATTGGTGTGGGCGGTGCTCACTGCTGGGGCGGTGCAGGCGCAGCGAGGAGCGACAAGTGTCACGGTGCAGACACGTCTATCGGGGGTGGTGGTAGCCGATGACGGGGTAGCCAACGATGCCCTATCGAAACTCGGTGCGGACTACCTGAACGTGGCAATCAGCGGTGAGATAACAAGTGGGCTCTCCGTCACCTGGCGACAGCGTTTCAACAAGCCCATAACGTCCGAAAAACCACTCAACGCCACCGACCTGCTATATCTGGCCTACCAGCCCAGCGACAATTGGAGCATCAGCGTCGGGCAGCACACACTCGCCATTGGCGGGTGGGAGTACGACAGAGCACCCATAAACGTCTATTTCGCCTCCGAATTTTGGAACAATATAGCCTGTTATCAACTCGGCATAAACGCCTCATACACAAACGACAAGCAGACCGACACCTTTGTAGCGCAACTCAGTCAGAGTCCCTTTGACACCCCGACCACCAACCTCTACGGTGCGGAGTTGATGTGGTATGGCAGTCACGGCATCTATCGCTCGGCACACTCCATAAACCTCTACGAATACCGACCCGACAAATACATCTGCTACATATCGCTTGGCAACAAGCTACTATTCAGGCGACTAACCCTCGAACTCGACGCTATGTGTCGCACTGCGGGTGAGGGCAATCTACTCGCCTCTACCTCGGTGATGGGTGGCCTGAGTTGGGCTGCCACCGACCGACTGAACATACTCCTACGCGCCACATACGACCGCAACAACGCCACCACCCCACCCTTCGACTACACCCTCCACCCGGGCACCGAGTTGACGCAGGTTGGCGGAGGCATCGAGTACTTCCCGCTGGGCACAAGTGACCTCCGACTGCACGCCATCTGGTCGGCAGTGAGCGGCAACAACACCAACCCCGACGGGGTGCTGCAAGGTGGCAGGTCGGCATTCCGATTTGGCGCAACGTGGTATCTACCAATACTTTCACTCCACCACAGATGAACAAGCAAAAGCCCAAATTCCGCATTCCGTCGGGCGTGACCTGCCTGGCGATATTCATCCTCATTTTCGGCTATCTCGGCTCGGTAATGGGGCTTCCGAATATGCTCAATACGATAATGAAGACCAGCCACGACCTGCTGCTCAACACCGTATTCTACCTGATGGCGATATGTGTCATCACGGGGGCCATAGGGCGAATCTTTGTGGAGTTCGGGGTGGTGAAACTCTTCGAGCGACTACTCCGACCACTGATGCGACCACTCTTCGGACTGCCGGGCGTGGCATCGCTCGGTGCGGTGATGACCTTCCTCTCCGACAATCCCGCAATCATCTCATTATCACAAGATAAGAAGTTCGCATCCTACTTCAAGAAGTACCAATACATATCGCTCGTCAACTTCGGCACATCGTTCGGTATGGGGTTATTGGTCATCGTCTTTATGCTCGGGCAGGGCTTCTACGCCGAGCCACTCATCGGCCTTGTAGGTGCGGTGATAGGCTCGATAGTCTCGACACGACTGATGCAACGCTTTGTGCTCCGCGCCTACCCCACCTACCTCACTGAGGCGGCGATTGACGACACCGCCGAGGAGCACCCCGAAGAGGAGAGTCAGGCGCAGCAGTCGCTATTTGTGCGCATTCTCAACTCGCTGCTCGACGGTGGCAAGACGGGCGTGGACGTGGGCTTGGCCATCATACCGGGCGTGCTGATAATATCGACGCTGGTGATGCTGCTCACCTTCGGCGCATCGGCAGACGGAAGTTACACCGGCGCAGCATACGAGGGTGTGGCGGTGTTACCGTGGCTGGCGGAGAAGGTTGACTTCCTCTTCGAGTGGTTGTTCGGCTTTGGCGATCCCCATCTGGTGGCCTTCCCCATCACAGCACTCGGCGCGGTGGGTGCAGCACTCGGACTGATACCCAACTTTATGGAGATGGGGTGGATAGATGGCAACGCCATAGCGGTATTCACCGCCATTGGTATGTGTTGGAGCGGCTACCTGAGCACCCACACCGCGATGCTCGACTCGATAGGCTACCGCTCACTAACCCCCAAAGCGATTGCCGCACACACCGTAGGAGGACTCGTAGCAGCAGTGGCAACACACTGGATTTACGTTCTGTGGGCACTGATATAGAACAACAAAGAGATTGAAATGCATTTTTTTTGAAAAAAAACGATAAAAAAATTTGCAGAAACCCAAATTGTGCCTATCTTTGCACCGCTTTCGGAAGTGAAAACGACCGAGAGCATTACCAAGAATGCTTCTTTAGCTCAGCTGGTAGAGCACGACACTCTTAATGTTGGGGTCCTGGGTTCGAGCCCCAGAGGGAGCACAGAAACAGAAAAGGCAGACCAAAAGGTCTGCCTTTTCTGTTTCTGTGCTCCGCTAAGTGCTTTACCCACCCCCAAGCCCCCGCCTTGGCGGGGGATGTGTCCCGAGGCGTTGCCTCGGGCGAAAGGTAGTTAGAAATAGCAATCTTTTTTCTGTTTTATTACGACAGCCGAAGATTTACATCTTCGGTTGTTGTTTTGTAAATAGGGCTTTAAGGGCAAGCGTCGAGTACTAGACAAATAATCACCTGTATTTCGGTACTAAGGAGATAGATTATTTGCTCAATGGTGTGCTATCTCGGCAAAAAGAGTTATATTTGTGGATAGTTAGCACACAACAACAGCAACCCAAACAACATAACCCGAAATGATTATCAATTACATTGTTCTGATTCTCATTTACTTCCTGGCGCCGGCGGGAGTGATATGGCTTTGTAGGAAGTACCCTGCGCTCGACACGCTCGGGCCGATAATGATACTCTACGCGCTCGGCATATTACTCGGCAACCAGCCACTGATGAAGCCCGAGATGGCGGTACTGCAAGACCTGCTGCCCAATGTGATGATACCTCTGGCTATACCGATGATGCTCTACGGGTGTCGTTTCACCAAGGAGGACACCAAGTTGCAAATCAAGGTGATTATCAGTGGTTTCCTCTCGGTAGCGTTAGCAGTGGTGATTGGTCAGCTCTGCTTCGGTCGCTCACTCGCGGAGGGTGCCGAGTTAGGCGGCATTATGTCGGGTATGTACACGGGAGGTATGCTCAATGCAGCAGCCCTGCAAAGTATCTTCCAGGTGAGCAGCGAGAGTTACATTATGCTCAGCTCCTACGACATCATCATCTCCTTCCTCTACCTGGTATTCCTTGTGGCGGGTGGCATACGTCTATTTCGCTGGCTCTTCAAGCAGAAGGCCGCTACGCTCACCGCTGAGGAGCAGGCCGAGCTTGACGAGCAGATAGCACGCGCCAAGCAAAACCCCTACAAGGACCTCTTCACCCGCACCGGACGTCCCCACCTGTGGCGTGTGTTGCTCATCACCCTCGGCGTGGTGGCCATATCGGCAGGTGTGGCACTCCCCTTTGGCGACGACTGGTTTATGGTGGTCTTTATCCTGATGATTTCGACACTCGGTGTGGCGTGCTCGTTCAACAAGCGAGTGAGAGAGCTCAAATATAGCTACGATGTGGGTATGTACTTCATCTACATATTCAGTATCACAATAGCCTCTATGGCCGATTTCAGTTCCTTCGACCTGATGGGCGGACTGAACCTGCTCGCCTATATTGTGGTGGCTGTATTCGGTTCGCTGACGCTCCACGCGCTCCTCTGCCGACTGATGAAGGTCGATGCCGACTCGATGATATCCTCCTCGGTGGCCTTTATCAACTCGCCCCCCTTCGTTCCGATGATTTCGGCCGCTATGCGTAACAAACAATCACTCATCGTAGGCCTCGGCGCAGGCATTGTCGGCTATGCGGGCGGCAACTATTTCGGAGTGATAATGTGTCAATTATTGGAGTTGTTATAGCAACCACAATCACTATAACAGAAACGAGAGTAGCGCCAAACTACTCTCGTTTCTTTATTGCGTATTCCGTCAAAGCATTAGTGCTTAAACATAAATCCCACATAGAGGCGGACACCCGAGGGGAAGTCGGGGGCATTGCCGATGGGGATAAGGTAGTCGGCTTTTACAGTGAGGTTCATACGCTCAGTGAGGGGTAGTTCCGTGCCGACAAAGGGTGCAACGATGGGCACACCATACTTGCGGAAACTCAGATTGTCCTCGGCCACAAAGTCGTCGGCAGGCTCTTCCGAGAGGGTCAGATTCTTCACCACGCCACCACCAACAGTAGCACCAAAGTAGCCTATTCGGCCTCGATGATTTTCGAAGGCCCAATCGACCAGCAGACCACC
>JAFXAY010000040.1 GCA_017521965.1 Tidjanibacter sp.
CAAAATTCAAAATTCAAAATGATTTTTAGGGAGTGTTAAGGAACTTAGGGAGTTTAGGGAATTATGGGAGTAATGGGAGTAATGGGATAACTGATAAGACTCTTTGTGTAATGATTGGGTTTTCGGGTTTAGGGGAACGCCATCGAAGATGGTGCGATAATGAAAATATATAGGCGTGTCAAGTTTACTTGAACACGCCTATATATTTTTAGTATCGTAATAGCCGCAGGCTATCCCTAAATCCGCAAACTAATAGTATAAAAGTTTTTGGGGAGCCTTTTTACAAAAAGGCTCGAAAGCAAAGCCTACTGATGTTCAGCGCGGAGGAGGTCTTGTACCACTTTCACGGGTGAGAAGGTGGTGATGGGTACTTCCACGAAGAGGGTATTCCAGTTGGCCATTGCGCCGTTCCAGAGTCCGGGGAGTTCTTGTGCTCGGAGTTCGCGTCCGTCTGCCGATTTGGAGGATATGAATCCTGTTTTGGGGTCGGTGTAGTTCATCAGGTTGAACTTGCTACCGTCGTATCGGCGTGCGGTGCATACGAGGTCCACGGGGTTGAAGTGTGTTGCGCTCTTCATCAGGTGCAGGTCGTCTGCTCCTATCTGGCTCGACTCGGCAATTTGGAGCTGTTCGCGTCCCTGCTCGTCGCGCACCCAGAAGGGGCCGCCCCCGGGCTCGCCCTCGTTGCGCACCATACCGCACACGCGTATGGGCCTGTCGAGGGTGTCGATTATGAGCTGTCGTGAGGGGTTGTCGGGCAGCGCGCAGCACAGCTCGTCGCGCAGGAAGGCCACAGCCTCGGCATCCTTGTCCTCGCCTGCGGCGTAGGCGCTGAGGAGTGCGAATACCTTGTCTTGGAGTCGCAGCAACTCGCCTGCCAGCACCTTCTTGTAGGTCACCGTGTCGGCCTTGCGTGCGTCGGTGGTCACGTTGTCGATGTTCTTGATGAATATTACGTCGGCGTCGAGTGCGTTGAGGTTGGTGAGGAGTGCTCCGTGCCCTGCGGGGCGGAATAGGAGTTTACCCTCGGCGGTGCGGAAGGGGGTATTATCGGGGTTTACCGCAATGGTATCTGTTGCGGGGCTCTGCTGCGAGAAGGAGATGTCGAATTTCTTGCCGAACTTCTGCTCGTAGAATGGTTGACGCTCGGCGAGGAGTGCCTCGAATCCTGCCTGATGTTCGGGCGATACGGTGAAGTGTATGGTGGCCCGGTCGCCATTGCTGGCGTAGAGTGCAGCCTCCACGAGGTGCTCCTCGACGGGCTTACGTGCGCCATCGGCGTAGGCGTGGAAGGTCACGAGGCCTTTGGGGCGCTTGCCATAGCCCAGACCGTCGATGATGATGTTGCGCACTATCTCTTTGTCTGTGGCGTTGTCGGTGATGTAGTTGCACAGCTCGGGGTAGAAGGCAAACTTCTTCACGTTGTCGATGAGCTTGTCGATGCCTGGGGTGCGCTTGTCGTCGTTCACATACTCGAAGAGCTCTTTGAACATACGCGTTGCCGCACCCGATGCGGGTACAAACTTGATTGTCTGTAAGTTGGCAGCCTTGCTGTCGTAGTAGCTCTGTGCTGCGTCGCGCTCAGCGTCGGTGAGTTGGCGCACACCATCGCCACCCGATGCGGCGCGCACCACTGCCAGCGAGGGGAAGCCGGTGCGGAAGTTCTCAATCTGTTGGTTAACCTGCTCGACGCTCAATCCGCGAGCCTCGATCTGAGCAATGTCTTGTTGGGTAAACATAGTTGTTAGGTTTTATTTTAGGTTATTCGGTTCAAACATCTTCAAAGATAGTAATTTTTGTTGATACATTGTATATAATATCGACACTCTTGTAGCGTTTGCACGTTAAATTCACCACTTCCACGAAAAAAAATGTTAAAAAAGAGCCTTAATGTATATAGTACTAAGGTGATTGTGTTATCTTTGCGAGAAAAGCAGGATATTTAATTAGTTAGGTTATGATTACATTTTTGGAGATATTAGCACTTCTGTTTATCGTGGTCGGGGTGCTCGGAAGTATTCTTCCCGCGCTGCCCGGCCCTCCCATCTGTTATGTTGGTATGCTTCTGGTCCATTGGTCGACCGGTGCTTTCGACACCAACACACTGCTTATGTGGGCAGTTATTGTGGTGGTAGTTACCGTAATGGATAATGTGTTGCCCATCTGGTTTACCAAGAAGTTTGGTGGCTCGAAGCGTGCCGCGTGGGGAGCGACGATAGGTGTTATTGTCGGTCTGTTCCTTGGCCCGGTGGGTATCATTCTCGGCCCCTTCTTTGGTGCTCTCATCGGTGAGTTGTCGTTAGACAGCAAGGACAGCACCCGTGCCTTCCGTGCCGCCTTTGGCTCGTTTGCCGCATTTATCTTTGGCGTGGGACTCAAGTTGGCGTGCTGTGTAGCAATCGCCATCCCGATCGTCAAATCTATTTTTAGCTAAAAATTTTCACTCTATAAAACTTATAATACAATGAAGAACAAGATGTTTGCTATGCTGGCACTGCTCTGCGGAGTTATGTTGTCGGCTTGTGGGAGCAACTACTCCTACGAGAGCGTAAAGGGCGACCCCACAGGTGCGCGTATCTACACGCTCGACAATGGTTTGAAGGTCTATATGGCCCCCAACAGTGAGGAGCCCCGCATCCAGACCTATATCGCAGTGAAGGTGGGTGGTAAGAACGACCCCAGCGAGACAACAGGTATGGCTCACTACTTTGAGCACCTTATGTTTAAAGGTACTCAGCAGTTCGGTACCTCCAACTACGAGGCCGAGAAGCCCCTCTTGGACGAGATTGAGCGCCTCTTCGAGGTCTATCGTCAGACCGACGACGAGGCCGAGCGCAAGGCTATCTACAAGGTCATCGACTCGGTGAGCTACGAGGCGAGCAAAATTGCTATCCCCAACGAGTACGACAAGCTGATGGCAGCCATCGGCTCCGACGGTACCAACGCCTACACCGGCTACGACCAGACCGTATATGTGGAGAACATCCCCTCGAATCAGGTGGAGAATTGGGCACGCATTCAGGGCGACCGCTTCAAAAATGCAGTAGTCCGTGGTTTCCACACCGAGTTGGAGACCATCTACGAGGAGAAGAATATGTCGCTCACTCAGGACAGCCGCAAGGTGTCGGAGGCGATGCTGCGCAGCCTCTTCCCCAACCACCCCTACGGTCAGCAGACCATCTTGGGTAGCCAGGAGCACCTCAAAAATCCCTCGATTACCAACGTAAAGGCCTACCACGCTAATTGGTACGTGCCCAACAATATGGCAGTCTGCGTATCGGGCGACTTCGACCCCGACGTGATGATTGAGACCATCGACCGCTATTTCGGCGATATGGTTCCCAACCCCAACTTGAAGTACCTCGACGTGCCCGAGTTGGAGCCTCTGAGCAGCGTAATCAGCACCGACATCTACGGTCTCGACGCTGAGAACGTGCTCCTCGCTTGGCGACTGGGTGGCTACACCAGCGACGACGCACTGATTGGTGAGATTGCAACAGGCATCATCAACAACGGTTACGCAGGTCTTATCGACCTCAACATCAACCAGCAGCAGAAGGCCCTCTCGGCATACGGTGGCACCGAGTTCCTCGCCGACTACGGTATCTTCGAGCTGGGCGGTCGTCCCAAGACCGGTCAGTCGTTGGAGGAGGTAGCCGAGTTGCTCCTCGCCGAGCTCGACAAGCTCCGCAAGGGTGAGTGGGACGAGAGCCTGATTGAGGCTACCGTAAACCAGGCCAAAATACGCCAGGAGCGTTACCTCGACAGCAACGACGGTCGTGCCGACCAGTTCGTAACCTCGTTTATCAATGGCAGCAGCTGGGAGGACGAGGTGAACTACATCGAGCGCCTCTCGCAGGTGACCAAGGAGGACGTAATCGCGTGGGCTAACGAGAAGCTGGGCGACAACTCCTACGCCATCATCTACAAGCGTCGCGGCGTTGACCCCAACGAGATTAAGATAGCGAAGCCCGCCATCACCCCCATCGCCACCAACCGCGATGCAGTGAGCCCCTTCCTTGCCGAGATTCAGAACACCACCGTAAAGGAGATCGAGCCTGTATTCCTCGACTTCGAGAAGGATCTCTCGCGCTTCAACATCAAGAATGACATCGAGGTGCTCTACAAGGAGAACACCACCACCGACCTCTTCGAGCTTAGCTACGTATTCGAGACCGGCTCGTTCCACGACCCGCTCCTCAGCACCGCAGTGAGCTACTTCGACTACATCGGTACCAGCACCCAGACTCCCGAGGAGTTGGCAGCCGAGATCTACCGTCTGGCCTGCAACATCCGCATCAGCGTGGGTGGCAACCGCACACGCATCAACATCAGCGGCTTGCAGGAGAATATGGCAGAGATTATGGAGATGGCCGAGAATTGGGTGGCCGACTGCGTAGGTAACGAGGCAGTATTGGAGGGCTTGAAGGCCGACCGTATGCGCTCGCGTGCCAACGCCAAGCTGGGCCAGAGCCAGAACCAGAGCGCGCTCCAAAACTACGTGGCATTCGGTCCCGAGTACATCAAGATGACCACCCTGACCGACGAACAGCTGATGGGTGCTACATCCGACGAGCTGCTCGCCAAAATCAAGAACCTGCTGAACTACGAGCACCGCATCGTCTATTACGGTCCCGCATCGGAGAAGGAGGTGACAGCACTGCTCAACGAGCACCACAACACCCCCGCACAGCTCACCCCTGCACCCGAGAAGATTAACGTGCCCTTCCTGCAAACACCCACCAACAAGGTCTACCTCGCACAGTACGACGCAGCGCAGATTCGCTATATGCAGATATCCAACCGCGGCGAGAAGTTCAACCCCGCAAACGACGCCGAGCTCGCCATCTACAACGAGTACTTCGGTGGCGGTATGAACGCCATCGTATTCCAGGAGATGCGCGAGGCACGCGGCTTGGCATACTCCTCGTCGGCGCGTCTGGTGAACCCCCAGGAGCCTGAGGACTACTACACCTTCCAGGCAACAATCGCAACACAGAACGACAAGATGGCCGACGCTATCGACGCATTCGACGAGATTATCAACGATATGCCCGAGAGCGAGGCAGCGTTCAACGTGGCTAAGAGCTCGCTCATCAGCCGCCTGCGCACCACACGCACCATCAAGAGCAGCGTACTGTGGGCATACATCACCGCACAAGACCAAGGCATAGACTACGACCGCAACCGCGACATCTACGAGGGCGTACAGTCGGCAACACTCGAGTCGGTAAAGGCTACCCAACAGAAATGGGTGAAAGACCGCACATACCACTACGCAATACTCGGCGATATCAAAGCACTCGATATGGAGAAACTCAAATCGCTCGGCGAAGTGACTATCCTGTCGCAGGAGGAGATTTTCGGTTATTAGTAGTTGTGAGTTTTTCTCCGCTTTTTGTAAAAAGCGGAACCAAAAACTTTTGTACTATTAGTTTGCGGATTTAGGAGTTACTTTGCAGTAACTACAAACAAAATAGAGAATAGGGCTTTGTTCAAGTAAACTTGACAAGCCCTATTCTCTATTTCATTTGTACTCTCTTCGAGAGTATCCCCTAAACCCGAAAACA
>JAFXAY010000041.1 GCA_017521965.1 Tidjanibacter sp.
TGAAAGTCTTGTTATACAAGACTTTGCACCGAGCATTTTATGCGCGTTTTAATTGCTCAAATAACATAGTCGCTGTAATCAATTACTCGTCAATACAATACAGGGATTTTATCTACTAATTTTGACCAATAAGCCGAATTCTTAAACCCTCTGCCAAACTATTACCAATAAAAAAACGACCGCCAAAATTTAGCGGTCGTTTTGCTCCTCAAGCAGGACTTGAACCTGCGACCCCCTGATTAACAGTCAGGTGCTCTAACCAACTGAGCTATTGAGGAATGTTATTTGCGGGTTTTCAGAGATTCCGAATTCTTGCTTGCGCCCTCATTCTTGCTTCAAGTTCCGTTCTCGGCCCTTTACTCTCTCTTTCTCTCCCGCCCCTTGCGGTGTGTTTCATCCGTTTGGGCGTGCAAATATAAGTCAAAAATATAACTCTGCAAACTTTTTGAGAGAAAAAATGTTTTTTCGAGAGAAAAAAGTTGTTTCACAGGTCTGAGTTGTGGCCAATAGAGGGGGCCGCTATTTGTGCAGACGAGAAAATAGTGTATATTTGTGAAAACACTTTTTTGGAATAATGGCTATGAAACGATACCTCTTGGCACTTGTGGCGCTCCTCGCCACCACAATACTACCCGCGCAACGACAGCAGACACCCTCGGCGCTCCTCTTCGAGGAGAGCACGTGGGACTTCGGCAAGTTCGACGAGGCGGGAGGACCGGTGAGCCACACCTTTAAGTTTAAGAATACCTCTGCCTCTCCCGTGGTCATCGAGCGTGTGGTGACCAGCTGCGGCTGCACCACTCCCGAGTACTCGCGCCAACCTGTGCGCCCGGGTCAGGAGTCGCAGATCACCATCACCTACAACCCCGATGGTCGCCCGGGTCGTTTCTCGCGCGAGGTGAATATCATCACCGGCGGCGGTAAGAGTCGCAACACGCTGACTATTAAGGGTGTTGTCAACCCTCGTCCGCGCACCATCGCCGACGACTACGCCTACGACTTGGGCCACGGTCTGCGTGCCGACACCTCCCACAAGGGCTTCGGCTATGTGGCGCAGGGTACTACCAAGTCGGTGGTGGTGGAGATTGCCAACGAGTCGGCGGCGACAATCGCCCTCGGCTACGATTGGGAGGCGCAGAGTGGCCTGCTGAAAGTGGCTATGCCATCGAGTTTGGAGCCTGAGCAGAGGGCGCAGATTACGCTCACCTACGACCTGACAGCTACCGAGCATTACGGTGAGCTGAGCGACAGGCTGAGGCTGAAAATCGACGGTAAGCGTGCGATAATTGCCCTCTCGGCATCGGGCACGGGTATCGACAAGTTTCCCGACAACATACGTGGCGTGAAGGTGGCCCGTTTTGGTCTCTCGCCCGCCTTCTACAACTTTGGCAAGGTGAGCCGCGATATGGACCTGACGACCACGATAACCATTGTAAATCAGGGCGATGCCGACCTCATAATCCGTAGTGTTGAGCCGCGCAAGCACATCTCGACCGACCTTGTGGCAGGTACCGTTGTCCCCGCGCGCGGAGAGCGTAAGTTCAAGGTGACGCTTGTGATTGACGAGAGCGACGGTGGCGATGTCTTTGGCACTCTGACCATCGTGGCCAACGACCCCGAAAGGCCGATGCGCGAGATTAGGCTCAGCGCCGAAGTATTGTAGAAATCAAATAGTTACGACTATGTATAAGATACTGTACAAGAGAGAATTAGCCGAGAACATCACCTTGATGAACATCGAGGCTCCGCGTGTGGCTCGCTCAGCCAAGCCCGGGCAATTTGTGATTGTCCGAGTGGGGACCGAGGGCGAGCGCATACCACTCACCATTGCCGACTACTCGGCCGAGGAGGGGTGGGTACAGATTGTAATTCAGAGCCTTGGCGCATCGACGCGTAAAATTGTGGCGCTCAACGAGGGCGACTCGCTCACCGACTTTGCGGGTCCTCTGGGCAACCCCTCCGACTTTGTGGCGGAGCCATTGGAGGAGGTGCGTGCGCGCAAGATGCTCTTCATAGCGGGTGGTGTGGGCGCTGCGCCCGTCTATCCGCAGGTGAAGTGGCTCCGAGAGCGTGGCGTGGAGGTCGATGTGATAATCGGCTCGAAGCGCAAGGATATGCTCATCTTTGCCGACAAGATGCGCGCTGTGGCCTCTAACCTCTACATAGCCACCGACGATGGCTCGGAGGGCTTCCACGGTCTGGTGACCGACCTGATGAAAGATCTAATCGACAACCAAGGCAAGCATTACGACCAAGTGGTGGCCATCGGCCCGATGATTATGATGAAATTTGTGGCCCTCGCCACCAAGCCCTACGGAATCAAGACCATAGTGAGCCTCAACTCTATAATGGTCGATGGTACGGGTATGTGCGGTGCGTGTCGTGTGACCGTGGCGGGTCGTACACGTTTTGCGTGTGTCGAGGGCCCCGAGTTCGACGGTCACGAGGTAGATTTCGACGAGGCGATGCGCCGACAAGGTATGTACAAGACACAGGAGGCACGTGCAGCAGCCATCGAGGCGGAGCGCGAGGCGGGCCACAAGTGTCGCATTGGTCTGGACAAGTAAAGAGAGTGAAACGATGAGCAACAAGATACCGAGAGTACCCGTAAGGGAGCAAGACCCCATAATCCGCGCCACCAACTTCGAGGAGGTGTGCTACGGATACAACCGCGAAGAGGCCCTATTAGAGGCGTCGCGCTGTCTGAACTGTAAGAAGCCACGTTGTGTGGCAGCCTGCCCCGTGAGCATCAAGATACCCGACTTCATCAAGGCGCTCCAAGAGGAGGGCGAGGCGGCAGCTGCGGCGGTGATTGCCGAGGACTCCTCGTTGCCCTCCATTTGCGGTCGTGTGTGTCCGCAGGAGAACCAGTGCGAGGGCGCCTGCGTGCTCGGCATAAAGGGCGAGGCGGTGGCTATCGGCAAGCTCGAACGCTACGTGGGCGATTGGGCGCTCGACAACATTGTTCCTGACGAGGTTACGCCCAATCCCGAAGCGCCTAAGGTGGCGGTAGTGGGTAGTGGTCCTGCGGGGCTGGCGTGTGCGGCCGACCTGGCCAAGCTCGGCTACCGAGTGACCATATTCGAGGCGCTACATAAGTTTGGAGGGGTACTCAGCTACGGTATTCCCGAGTTCCGCCTACCCAAGGAGCGAATAGTTGCGCGCGAGGTAGAGAAGGTGCGCCGACTGGGCGTGGAGATGGAGCGCGACACCATAGTGGGTCGCACGGTGGACATCGACACACTGATGGACGTCGAGGGCTACAAGGCGGTATTCATAGGCTCAGGTGCGGGGTTGCCCCGATTTATGAACATACCCGGCGAGAACCTCAACGGAGTGGTTTCCGCCAACGAGTTCCTCACGCGCGCCAACCTGATGCGCGCATACGACCCCGACTCCGACACCCCTATATTCGTAGGGCAGCGCGTAGTAGTCGTTGGTGGCGGCAATGTGGCGATGGACGCGGTGCGCACAGCAAAGCGTCTGGGCGCCGAGAGCATAATAGTATATCGTCGTAGTCAGGCCGAGTTGCCCGCACGCCTCGAAGAGGTGCACAACGCCATAGAGGAGGGCATAGAGTTCCAGATGCTCACCAACCCCATAGAGGTGCTCGGCGACGAGCGCGGCTGGGTGCGCGGAGTGAGGTGCGTACGTATGGAGCTGGGCGAGCCCGACGAGTCGGGAAGGCGTTCTCCCGTAGAAGTCCCCGGCTCGGAGTTCGACGTGGAGTGTCAGACAGTGATAATGGCACTCGGCACATCGCCCAACCCGCTGATAGTGAGCACCACCGAGGGATTGGAGAGCAATCGCCGAGGATGCCTCGTGGCAGACGAGAGCGGCGCGACAACACGCAAAGGAGTATTCGCAGGAGGCGACGCAGTGACAGGAGCAGCAACAGTTATCCTCGCAATGGGCGCAGGCCGCCGAGCCGCCGCAGCAATACACGACTACCTGAGTAAAGAGTAGGTTTTTGTTTTGCCCCGCTTTTTGTAAAAAGCGGAACCAAAAACTTTTGTACTATTTAGTTTGCGGGTTTAGGAGTTGCCTTGCAGTAACTACGACAAAAAAGAGATATGGTGTTTGTTCAAGTAAACTTGACAACACCATATCTCTTTTTCATCGTACTCTCTTCGAGAGTATTCCCTAAACCCGAAAACAAACTATTACAGAAGAGTTATTGCTGCGAAGCAATTATTACTCAAAGAGTCTAATCGGTATTTCTGTGCAGCCAAATTATTCTCAAAGAGCCTAAGCGGTTTTCCCTAAACTCCCTAAACTCCCTAAACTCCCTAAACTCCCTAA
>JAFXAY010000042.1 GCA_017521965.1 Tidjanibacter sp.
AAAGTGCGGTAACAAAAGTCACCGAAAGAGCCATCACCACCGAAGGCTTCAACTGCACAGTCACAGCAAGTGCCGAGCAGATACCCAGAATCTGAACGATTACAGGGTTGTTGCGGTTGAAGGGATTGGTGAGCGACTGCATATTCTTAGGCGAAAACAACGCCTCTTTTACTTCATTACTCATTGTCTTCTACCTTAATTATTTGTTAGACATAGCCTTCTGCAAGAAAGGCACATACTTGGCGATACTATCCTTAATCATATTCTGCAAGCCAATCGAAGTCTTGGTACCACCGGTCAGTGCATCGACAGCGTGGTTGTCGCCCTCTTTTGCACCACCTTTAACCACATTGATACCTACATACTCCGTTCCCTCGAAGATGGTCTTACCGGGGAACATAGCCCAGAACTTCTCGGTAGCAATCTCAGCACCCAGACCGGGAGTCTCACCAGCGTGCGAGAAAACTACACCATTAATAGTATTCATATCGCCTTTCAGAGCCACATAGCCCCAGATTTCGTCCCACAGACCCTTACCGGTTACGGGGATTACATAAAGACCATCGGCTGCACTCTCAAATACGGGAAGAGTACCATCGGCGTATGCACCGGGCAGATCAAAGAGCATCTGCAATGCATCGTCGCCACTGTACTGCGGCATAACCTCACCCTGAGCATCAACAACGTAGGCCGAAACCACATCGTCGTAGTTGCCTGCCAGGCCGAGCGACTGCATAATTGCGGTCTTCTTCTCGCCGAGCACGTTAGCATCCTGACGCTCTTTGAGCGACATTGCTGCGAATGCGAGGATTGCTGCCACGATAACAACCATAACAGTCGAGTAGAAGACGATGTAGGCGTTGCTGTTCTTGCCACCGAGGAAACCCTTCTTGGCAGGTGCAGCAGCGGGAGCATCGACAGCCTCGAAGTTGGAAGCATCGACACCACACACAGGACACTTCTCGGGAGCCTTATCGCCTTCGTGAATGTATCCGCAAACTTTACATTTGAATTTCATATCTTGTTCCTCCTCTGTTATTTAACTAATTTAACACGTTTGTTTCTGCGACGGATATTAGCCCCTACCACATAGTGGTCGATCAGAGGAGCCACACCGTTCATAAAGAGGATTGCGAGCATCATGCCCTCGGGATAACCGGGGTTAACCACACGAATCAGCACCGCAAGTGCACCAATCATCAAACCGTAGATGATCTTACCGCAATTGGTCTGAGCCGAGGTAACAGGGTCGGTAGCCATAAATACAGCACCAAAGGCAAAACCACCGAGCAACAGATGGTGATGAGCGGGCAGCAACATATAGTCGTTAGCACCGATGAGGTTGAATACCAAGCCCATCAGGTAGCCACCGGCAAATACGCTGAGCATTGTACGCCAGCTTGCTACGCCTGTGAAGAGCAGGATAGCAGCACCAATCATAATTGCCACAAACGAGGTCTCACCAATCGAACCGGGGATAGTACCGATAAACCAATCCATAGCGGTAGTGTGGGGAGCAATGCCATCTGCCAACTGGGTCAGAGGAGTAGCACCGGTGAAGCTGTCGAGTGCACCACCCTTAGCCAGACCCTCTACCCATACCTGGTCGCCGGAGATATGCGAGGTGTAGGAGAAGAAGACAAAGGCACGAGCCAAGATAGCGGGATTGAAGACGTTCATACCCGTACCACCAAATACCTCTTTACCAATAATAACAGCAAACGCAGTACCCAGAGCAACAATCCAGAGAGGAATATCAACGGGCATCACCAGAGGAATCAGCATACCGCTGACCAAGAAACCCTCGTTAATCTCCTCGCCACGGATTTGAGCCATAGTAAACTCGATACCCAGACCTACTACATAGGATACAACGATAATAGGAAGAACCTTCCAGAAACCAAACCAGAAGCACTTCCAGATAGAAGCGGCAGCAGCCATCTCGCCAAATGCGGTGAAGTGCTGCAAACCAACGTTATACATACCGAAGATAGCAGCGGGGAGCAGAGCCAGCACCACTACAATCATCACACGTTTCAAATCGACGCAGTCGCGAATGTGCGAACCCTTCTTAGTTACGGTGTTAGGCACAAACAAGAAGGTCTCAAAGCCCTCGAAGGTCGATTCCAAAGCCGCAAACTTACCTCCCTTGGAGAAGTGGGGCTTAATTTTATCAACATATTTTCTAAGTGCTTTCATACGCTTACATCTCTTTAATCATCAGGTTAATACCATCGCGGAGGATAGTCTGAATCTCGGTCTTCGAGGGATCAGCAAACTCGCAGAGTGCCAAATCCTCCTCTACCACCTCGTAGATACCCAAGCCAATCATCTTGTCGAAATCCTGAGCCAGGATAGCCTTCAACAGATACATAGGATAGATATCCATAGGCAACAACTTCTCATACAGACCGGTCACAACGTATGCGCGAACACCACCATTGAGGTTGGTATCCAGGTCATACTGCTTCTTGGGGCAGAGCCACGAGAAGTAACTATGCGAAGCAGAGAACTTCTTGAAGCGAGGCATAGCCCAGCCAAGGAACTCGTACTTGTCACCCTCGGGAATAGCAGTGAGCTGGTTGCACTTGATGCTGCAATAGTCGTCATTGGTAGTCTTGGTACCTGTCAGAACGTTACCATCAATCAGACGAACGCTGTCGCCCTCTTTCTGAGCTTTCAGACCACCGGCAGCAGCCACTACCTTATTAATACTTGCACCTGCAACACTCTTCACATACTGAGGCTTCTCAAACTGCGAACCGGTAACAGCGATAGTGCGAGTCATATCCAAAGCACCTGTGCGGAAGAGGCGGCCGATGATAGCCAAGTCCTGAACATTTACAGTCCAAACCACCTCACCTGCTGCAATAGGAGCAATGTGATGAATCTGTACACCTACGTTACCTGCGGGGTGAGGACCATCGAAGTAGAACTTCTCAACGCCCTGCAACTCCTCGCATACACTCTTCTGACCGGCTTTCAGACCCATATAGACCTTACCGTCAGTCAGTTTCGAGAGTACCTCGACACCCTTCTGGAGATTCTCCTTCTCACCTTCGAGCACAAATGCCATATCGGCTGCAAGCGGAGCGCTGTCAAATGCCGAGCAGAAGATAGCACGGGGGGCTACCTGAGGCGAAGGAATTACACCATAGGGACGCTGCAAGAAGAGCGACCACAAACCACTGTCGAGCAGTGTTTTCACAAGTTCCTCACGCGAGAGTGTAGCCAAATCGGTAGCAAAAGATTCGCTCTCCTGCTTACCATCAGCCTCCACTACAACCGAAAGGACTTTACGCTTCTCACCTCTATTAACGGCACTAACCACACCACTGACAGGCGAACAGAACATCACCTCGGGGCGGGTCTTGTCGAAATAGAGAGGCGAACCGGCCTTAACAACATCACCAACTTTGACCAAAATTTTAGGCACACAGCCCTCATAATTGGTCGGGCACGATGCGTAAAGACCACTTACGGGCATTTCTACCACGGTCTTCTCGGCAGCACCGACAAGTTTGATGTCGAGACCTTTTTTCAATTTAATGACTTTCGACATAGTTAATTAATGTAAATTATTGAGTATTAGTGATTTATTGAAAATTTCCTATTTTCTCACAAAAATCAGCACAAAGATAAACTTTATTTCGTAGAAATAACCCTATTTTGTTATTAAATTCACAAACATTTTAATAATTTTTATCGGCTATTCTGAACTTTTTCTAATTTCGCGCAAATCGACTATATTTGTACAACTAAACTACTTTGGACGGTGACAGACTATATCGACATACACAGCCACAACCCTCTCTCGGAAGATTTTTGTACATTTTCCGTGAGGCTTGGGGTTGACCAAATTCCGGAGGGTCTGCGCTACTCTGCGGGAGTACATCCGTGGGATATCGAAAAGGTCGATTGGAACAGACAAATCGAGTTATTAACAACCCTCGATGTTGTGGCAATCGGGGAGTGCGGATTGGACTACACCATTGGTTTAGATAGAGAGGTACAAAAGATTGTATTTCAAAAACATATAGATATAGCAGTAGAGCGCAATTTACCACTGATTATTCACTCCGTTAAGGCCAACGCTGAGGTAATTGAGATGTTAAAAAAGTCGGTTATTAACAATGCTATTTTTCACTCATTTATCGGCTCAAAGGAGCAGGCAGCGGAGATAATCAGACGTGGGTGGTTGCTAAGTTTTGGCCCTCACTCCCTGCGTTCATCGCGTACGGTGGAGATAATAAAAACCGCCCCCATTTCGTCTATTCTATTGGAGAGCGACGAGAGCCGAGAGGGTGTTTCGGCAATATATTTTGAGGTAGCACGATTAAGAAATTGCACCATTGAGGAGTTAAAGTACAACATTAGACAAAACTATATAAGAATTTTTGAATCAAACATATAATATGAATAGTTGGCAGGAGAGAACAGAGTTGTTATTAGGTGAGGAGAAGATTGAGATTCTTCGCTCGGCACACGTTCTGGTAGTTGGGTTGGGCGGTGTAGGTGCATACGCTGCCGAGATGCTTGTCAGAGCGGGTATCGGAAGGCTCACCATTGCCGACGCCGACACGGTCGGAGAGAGCAATCTGAACAGACAACTTTTAGCCCTCCACTCCACCCTCGGAAAGAGCAAAGCAGAGGTGATGGCAGAGCGTCTGCTCGATATTAATCCTTTGGTTGAGCTGACCGTTGTAAATAACTATATCAAAGACCAAAAGACCTTCGACCTACTCGACTCTGCACCCTTCGACTATGTGGTCGATTGTATCGACACTCTCTCGCCAAAAGCCAACCTTATTAAGGCCGCACTCGACCGCAATATGAGGGTTGTCAGCGCTATGGGAGCAGGTGCAAAAACACGTCCCGAATTGGTAGAGATAACCGACATCGGCAAGTCGCACCACTGCCCACTCGCTCATATGTTGCGTAAGCGTCTGCACAAGATGGGCATTAAGAGTGGATTTTGGGCGGTCTTCTCGCCTGAGCCTGTACGCGAGGGTGCAATGATTATCTGCGAGGAGCAAAACAAAAAATCCAACGTGGGCACAATCTCCTATATGCCAGCAGTCTTTGGTTGTCACTGCGCTTCGGTCGTGGTGCGCGACCTTATTAACGAAATGAAATAGAAGAACTTATAAAGTTATCAACAATGAAACCGACAATCGTTTTTCTCGATGTTTTCAGTCTTGGCGGAGCAGATTTGAGCCGCATAACCCGACTCGGCAAATACATTGAGTACCAGACCACTAAGCCCGAAGAGGTGGTCGAAAGGTGCAAAGATGCCGAGATAGTAATCACCAACAAGGTGCGTATCAGCGCCGCAGATATGGCCGCCCTACCCCGTCTGCGCCTTATCTGCGTGGCGGCAACGGGTATGAACAATATCGACCTGCCGGCAGCTGCCGAGCGCGGCATTGTGGTGCGCAATGCTGTGGGCTATTCGACTGAGACAGTGGCAGAAACAACGATTGGCGATGCCATTGCGCTCCTGCGACAAGTGGCCTATTACGACAATTTCGTAAAGAGTGGTGCCTACGCTGCGTCACCTCGCTGGATAAACTTCGACCGAAAACTCTACTCGCTTAGTGGCAAGAATTGGGGTATCATCGGTCTTGGCAACATTGGTCGCCGAGTGGCACATCTTGCCGAGGCGTTCGACTGCAACATTGCTTACACCTCCACCTCGGGCGTTAAACGCGAAGAGCATTATGAACAAATGACTCTTAATGAGCTACTTGCGTGGGCCGATATTATCTCCGTACATTGTCCGCTCTCGGAGCAGACTCGCGGATTGATTGGTGCTGAGGAGTTAAAGCAGATGAAACCGACTGCCATACTGATTAATGTGGCGCGTGGCGGCATTATCGACGAACAAGCCCTGGCAGAAGCACTTAACGAGGGAGTCATTGCAGGTGCTGGAATAGATACCTACTCCATAGAGCCGATGAAGGCCGACAACCCTCTACTCTCGCTAAAAGATCCGTACAAACTGATAGCCTCGCCCCACAATGCGTGGGCAGCCACCGAGGCAATAGACAAACTTGTCGGTTGCATTGCCGACAACATCAACCATTGGTTTATCGAAGAGGGGTTAAATGGCTCTGTAATCGCCAATTCCGCGGAAGCCGCGAAGCAGGTCGGCGACAGCCATACGACGCTTGCCCGATAGTTGCAACTCGTCCAAATAGATATAGCCATCGGCGCACGCAACCTTTACAAAGGTGCGGTCGTCGGTAACTATTGTGCCCTGCTCATAATTTGTCTGAGCAGCCTCAAAGTGGGTCTTAAAGACCTTGACGGTGAGGTTATCCGAAAGCGCAAACCACGCAGCGGGATAGGGAGAGAGGCCACGAACAAAATTGACAATCTGCTCACCCTTGCGCGAGAAATCAATGTGGCAATCCTCCTTGAAAATTTTCGGTGCGGGACGAAGCTCACAATCAGCCGACTGAGGCAGTGGCTCAAAGCCACCTGCGGCTATCTTCTCGACCGACGAAATCACAAGTTCAGTGCCTCGCCACATCAGCTTATCGTGCAGAGTGCCGGCTGTTTCGTCGTCGGTAATCTCCACCTCGGCCTGCTCAATAATAGCACCCTCGTCAATTCGGTGATTAAGGAAAAAGGTTGTCACACCGCTCTTGCGGTCGCCATTGATAATAGCCCAATTGATAGGAGCAGCGCCTCGGTACTGAGGCAGAAGCGATGCGTGGAGGTTGAAAGTACCGAGTTTGGGAGCGTTCCAAATCACCTCAGGTAACATTCTGAACGCCACTACAATACCCAAGTCCACATCAAGTGAAGTAAACTGCTCGACAAACTCCTCCGATTTGAGTTTTTCGGGTTGTAGCAAGAGCAGTCCCTGCTCGGTTGCATACTCCCCTACTGCGCTGCGCTGCATCTTCTGTCCACGTCCCGCAGGTTTGTCGGGCATAGTCACCACAGCCACAACATTATATCCACCCTCGACAAGTGCACGCAGCGGTGCCACAGCAAAGTCGGGAGTACCCATATATACTATTCGGAGTTCTTTTGCGCTCTTATCCATTTTTCTTTGCACTCAGTTTCTTCTTTTTGCCAAATCGCTCACGCAGCCAATCGCGCAGAGCCACATATTTCATATAGTACCAATCCACATTGAGCAGATTGGAGTCGTTGGTTGCCTTATAAGTCAGGTAGATAGCTATCGGGAAGAGGATAAACGACGATATCCACATACCCTCAAATGCACCCATAGAGCCCTCTTTCGCCATCTTCTCGCCCATCATACTCACAATGTAGTAGAAGACAAAGAAGAGCACCGACACCACCGTAGGCATACCCAAACCACCACGACGGATAATAGCACCCAACGGAGCACCTATCAGGAAGAAGATGACCACCGAGAAGGGCAGTGCTATCTTGCGGTGCCACTCCACTTCGGCTTTATAGAGTTGGTTGAGATTATCTTTGGCGGTTGTTTCGTTGAACGATAGGATTGTACGCGATGCCTCGGCCTGATTGGCCGCCTTGTCCCAGATAAGGAAACTACGACGATAGTCGGCCGAGAAGAGCGAGTCGGAGAGAGCACGTTGCTCCATCGGGAGTCGCTCAACCTCTACCGTATCGAGCAGGCCCATCACACCACGATCCATCGTAAAGAGATAGGTTTCCAACAGTGGCTGATAGGAGCGACGGGTATTAATGGAGGCCAAGTGCGAGAGCGAGTCTATATCCATCTGCAACTCCTTAACACCCTTAGTCTGACTCGAATTGAAGAGCGACACATCGGTACGCTCAAAGGCAAAACCGTCCATCTTGATAGCACCGTTCTGCTCCGTAAAGATGTGGTGTCGCAAAGCATTCTCCTCGCTCCAACGGTAGTTTCGGGTTGTTTCGTAAGTCTCACCATTGTAGAGGGTTACGAGCAGGAATTGCTTATCGTCGGAGATGCGGATAAAGCCCGATTCGGCCATAGTGGTGGTCATATTGCCACCCGGGTCGCGAGTGTCGTAGATGAGCACGTCGTAGAGTTGGCCCGTTGCAGGGTCTTGGTGACCGACGCGGATACTCATATTGTCGATACCGTTGAAGAAGATACCGTCCTTAAATTCAAGGGTTTGCTTCTGCTGTTTGATATCGTAGAGTATCGCCATCATCTGCTTATTGGCGTACGGGACAAGATTGTTTGCAATAAAGAAACTACCCACCGCCACAAATGCCACCACCACAATCAGCGGTCGGAGAATACGCGGCAACGACATACCAGCCGACTTCATAGCCAGCAGCTCGTAGTTTTCGCCGAGGTTACCCATAGTCATAATTGCTGCGAGCAGAGTAGCGAGCGGCAATCCCATAGGCATAGTGTTGGCCATAGCATAGAAGAGCAGTTCGACAATAACGCCGAAGTCGAGACCTTTACCCACAAGTTCGTCGATATAGCGCCACACGAAGTTCATCATCATAATAAACAATACGATGCAGAACGTGAGCACCATAGGGCCCAAGTAGGATTTAAGGACAAATCTATCTATCTTTTTCACCTTACTCTTTTACGCTTCTTAAATTTGCACAAAGGTACAAGTTTTACAACAATCAGCACAATGGTCAGCAAAAAAATAGTCGCTGCACCTGTCGGCACGTCCAATCGGTAACTCATATAGAGACCTGCCAAGTTACCTACAATAGCAATCACCACCGATAGAATTGTAATTTTGCGGTAGGAGCCCGAGAGCGAATTGGCAATTACGGGAGGTATGGTGAGTAGCGATATCAGCATCACGATACCTACTGCCTTAATCGAGAGCACGATTGTTATGGCGGTCAGCACTGCCACCGTGTAGGCCACCAACCCCGTACGCACACCCTGACTCTCGGCATACTCTCTGTCGAATGCCACAAACATCACCTGTCGGTGCCAAATGGCAAACATCACCACCAAAAGCAGCGCCAAAGCAGCCAATAGTTTGATATTAAGGCTTGTAACGGTCAGTATATTGCCAAATAGGAAGTTCATCAGATTGGGCACATAGCCCGGCGTGAGGTAGATAAATAAGATACCGATTGCCATACCCACACTCCACATAATACCGATAGCGGAGTCCTCTCTCACCTCCCCCTTGCGCGACGAGGCCTCGATGCCGACCGCCGAGAGTACAGCAAAGACTCCCGCTCCGACAAGAGGATTAATACCAAGATAGTATGCAAGTCCTATTCCGCCAAACGAAGAGTGGGTGATGCCACCACCGAGGAAGACCAATCGGCGCACCACCATATAGGTTCCCACAATACCGCAGCACACACCACACAGAATAGCGGCAGCCACAGCATTGGCCAAGAAACGATACTCAAATATATCTGTCAGAAACTCTGTCACTCTAAATGTTGTTACCTCCCTCAAAACACTCTCGGAGCAACATTATAACGCCGCCCCAAGCGGAAGAATTATCCTGCAAATGTAGTCATTTTCCTATTTTTTTCATAACTTCGCACCAAGAAACTGTTTTGAGAGATGGAGAGAGAGAAAAAGGTCTATTTTCATACGCTCGGTTGCAAACTCAATTTTGCCGAGAGTTCCACACTTGCCCGTCAGTTCGAGGAGGGTGGATTTCGTCGTACGACCCGCAGCAGCGAAGCCGATATATGCATCATCAATAGTTGCACGGTGACCGACCACGCCGACAAAAAGTGTCGCAACATTGCCCGACGTATCCACCGCGAGAATCCCTCTGCCATCATCGCCATAACAGGCTGTTTTGCACAACTTTCGCCCGAAGAGGCTGCCTCGATTGAGGGGGTAGATATCGTCTTGGGCAACAACGAGAAGGTTAATCTCTATGAACGTGTCTCGGCACTTGCGGCCAAGCAGCAGAGCACGATTGTGGATAGTTGCTCAGCCGAGGAGATCTCCACCTTTTTTGCCTCTTGTTCGGGTGGCGACCGCACCCGCTCGTTTCTGAAAGTGCAGGACGGTTGCGACTACAAATGCGCCTACTGCGCTATACACTATGCGCGCGGTTGCAGTCGCAATATCCCCATCAGCGATATTATACCCCAAGCCGAGGCAGCCGCAGCCAAAGGGATTAAGGAGATTGTCATTACGGGGGTCAACACGGGCGACTTTGGCCGCACCACTGGCGAGAAGTTTATCGACCTGCTCCGCGAACTCGACCGTGTGGAGGGCATTGAGCGTTACCGTATTTCGTCGATTGAGCCCAACCTGCTCACCGACGAGATAATAGAGTTCTGCGCCGCCTCCACCAAGTTCCAGCCCCACTTCCATATTCCGTTGCAGAGCGGTTGCGACAAGATTTTGGGACTGATGCGTCGTCGCTACACCACCGCAATCTATGCCGACCGTATCGCAAAGATACGTTCATTGATGCCCGATGCCTTTATCGGTATCGACGTGATTGTGGGCTTCCCCGGCGAGAGTGAAGAGGATTTTGCAGCCACCTACAACTTCTTGAAAAATCTTGCTCCTGCATATCTTCATATCTTCCCCTTCTCCGAGCGCGAGAACACTCCTGCACTGACGATGCCCAACAAGGTACGCGAGTGCGACAAGCGCGACCGTGCAGGCCGATTGGGTGAGCTGTGCGAGGAGTTGCACTACTCGTTCTGCAAGCAGTGGTCAGGCTCCGTGGGGCGTATATTGGTAGAAAATAGCGTCAAAGATGGCAAGATGTTTGGCTATACGGAGAACTATGTCAAGGTACAGATTGAGGCCGACAGGTCATTGGCAGGCAAAATTGTAAAGGTAAAACTTGGTGATATTGATAATAATTGCACACTCAGTGGCGAAGTTATCAATTAATTTCTTATATTTGCTAAATTAAACACCAAACAAGAAATGGGACTTCGAAAAAGAATATCGATAGGTTTTATGAGCCTTGTGGCTCTGCTCTTTTTTGCTGTTGCTATCTCGGTGGCCGAGTTGGGCCGACTGAGGAGTGATGCACGCGAGATTGTCGATGCCGGCAAACGAGGTAACGATTTGGCTGCTATGATGATGTCGGGTCTGCAAAAGCAGAACAGCGCAATTCTGCGTATGGTTGCTACCGAGCACATCACTCCCGACAGCGAGTACGACGAGGGCAAGAAGGAGTTTGAGAATGCCTACGCCGAGGCTATGGAGGTGATGATTCACGGTACCGACCTCGACGCAGTCACCACTGCCGAAGAGAACTATCGCTCGGTTGTGGAGAGCTACCTCTCCCCCGCCCCTGCACCTATCACCAACGATTCGACAGGTATGCTCGAACCGTTCCGTCCCGACGCAAAGAAGTTTTTGGAGGAGTACCTCCCTGTCTATTACTCGCTCGACGAGGCAGTTAAGCGTTATATGGCATCGCCTCAGAGCTCGATTGCGCGACGTACCGCAATGGTCGAGGATAATGCCTATCGTACCATCACGCCGAGCATTATCACTCTGCTGGTTGCTATTTTGGTGGTGCTGATGTTCCACTTCTTTATCGACATCTACTACATCAAGCCTGTACTTCGTATCAACAAAAGCCTCGAACAATACCTCGCTACCCGCGTACCGTTTGCTCCGAAGGTCGATGGCGAGAACGAGATTAGCGGGCTAAGAGATAACATTGAGAAACTAATCGAACTCCAAAAGAGTAAAAAAGCATAACTTATACCACTATGAGATTACACGTAGTATTGCGATTTATTGGTATGGTGCTGCTCTTCAATGCAGCATTTATGCTTATATCTGCAATTATCTCATACACAAACGGTATTGACAGTGGTTTCACTCCTCTGATGCTCTCCACTCTGCTCACCGCCACACTCGGACTATTCCCGATGATATTTGTGCGTCGCACCCGACAGATAACCTCCAAGGAGAGTTACGCCATTATGATTGGTGCGTGGTTGATGTCGTGCTTGGTCGGCACTTTCCCCTACCTGATGTGGGGCGAGCCATTCACCTTTACCAATGCTTGGTTTGAGAGCGTTTCGGGCTTCACAACCACCGGCTCCACCATTTTGAGTAATGTCGAGGCACTTCCGGATAGTCTGCTCTTTTGGCGTTCATCAACGCACTGGCTTGGTGGTGCGGGTGTAGTTATCTTTTCGCTCGTTATTCTGCCATCATTTGGTAAGGCACGTTCCACAATCACAAGCGTCGAACTATCCTCCTTGGCGCGCGACAACTATCGCTACCGTACCCGCAAAATCGTCGAGATTATATGTCTGGTCTATCTGGGACTGACAGCAACCAGCACTCTGCTCTTCAAGGTGGCAGGTATGGATTGGTTTGATGCTATCAACCACTCCTTCTCGGTAGTTTCGACAGGTGGATTTAGTACCAAGAATGCATCGCTGGCCTATTTCGATAGTGCGCTGATTGATTGGATAGCCATCTTCTTTATGCTTATTTGTGGTATCCACTTAGGTGTCATCTATGCCACCGTAACCGGTAAGAAGAACAACATCTTCCGATTGGAAATTTCGCGCTACTACCTGATATCCACTATTGTAGCCTGCTTAGTAATTACTCTGAGCCTTACCATTAGTGGCGAGTACGACTCATTTGGCGAGTCGGCACGTTACGGTTTCTTCCAGGGTATCTCAATGGTCTCCACTACGGGTTTTGCCACTGCCGATGCAAATGTATGGCCACCGCTTGCACTGTTGGTAATTATCCTGTTGGGTATCCAATGTGGTTGCGCGGGCTCTACTTCGGGTGGTATCAAGGCCGATCGCATAGTGCTTGCCGGTAAACTTATCAAACAGAATTTAGTCCAGCAGCAACACCCGACTGCAATAATGCGAACAAAAATTGATGGCATCACTCAGGAACGTGAGGTCACCAACTATGCAATACTTTATATAGTTCTATTCGTTATATTGGTAATTATAGGCGCAATAGTCAATACTGCGTGCGGTATGGACCTCGGCACAGGCTTTACCGCTGCACTCACTTGGATGGGCAACGTAGGTCCTGCATTTGGCAGTATGGGTAGTTTCGACAGTTTTGCCGCCCTGCCCGAGTTTGCCAAACTGTTCGGCACACTGCTGATGTTGCTCGGTCGTTTGGAGATTTTTGGTCTGTTGCAACTATTCTTAATGAAGTGGTGGGTATAATTGTATGAAAAAGATTGGTTTACAGATATTAAGTTTTGTAGTAGCGACCCTCTTGTTGCCCTCTGCGCTATCGGCTCAGAGCAACGACGAGGCACTCTACAAATCGCTATCGGAGAGCGCAGCAAGGCTCACCGCAAGCGAGGACTCGCTGAGTGTGCTACTCAGCCGAGCACGCCAACTCTACGCCGAGGCCGACGACGATGGTAAGGCTGCTCAGGCAGAGGTTATCCTCGACTTGGAGTCCAAAATTTTCAGTCTGCATAGTTCGATTGACGACGTGGCCGCACAACTCCGCAAGTTGGAGCAAAAGGGCATAACAGCCTCAGTTGATAACACCCAAACACCACAAGTGGCTGAGCCTGAGATTGCTGACGACCGTATCTTCAACTCGTCAGGTGGCGCCGACCGCACCATACTCGTCGAGAACAAGTACTTTGCCGACAACCTCCCTGCCGATGTATATTCTTCGCTCTTGGAGGCACAAGCAGCCGAAAAGTCGGTCGATAACTATTTGCAGATTATCCGCCACCAATACGAAAGGATGATTGGTCTGGACTCGCAATTCTACCAAGCCACCAGCGCAAAAGCGGCACTCAGCATTCTCAACGACTACAATCGACTCGACCAGATTAATGCACAAATTAGCGATAGTATTGCCGCTAAACAGCAGTACATCATCGACACCAAGAGTTATGCCTACACCTTTATCCTCGACAAGGAGGGTAAGAGTGTGATGATGGAGGATTTCAGCCGACTGATAACAGATGCGCGAGTGGAGGAAGATGAGGTCAGCGACCTCAGTTATAGCCGCTCGGTGGCGCTGATACCTGTCCGCAAGAAATTGATACTCAGTATGGAACGCGATATGGCCGAGGCACTTAGCATCGCTCCCGCACTCGACTCACTGACCCGCACACTTCGCACCTTGGCCCCCGGGGAGTATATGCTACCTCCCATTGTCGGACCGCAGGTAGCCGAGGGTGTGGAGTATGCCGATGCAGTGAAGGGCACAACATCTATCTACTCTTCGCGCAACCCTATCCCTGAGGCAATTATCCCGGAAGTGGGTACGGTATATCGTTTGCTGGTAGGCAGTTACACTCAGCGTCAAGCCATTAACATTTTCCGCAATGCCTCGCCTCTGAGCGTCGAGCGCAAGAGCGACAAGCGCTATTACTACTACGTTGGCGACTACCCGAACTTCGCAAGTGCCACCGCCGCTGTCGATTCGTTGCGCGCTATGGGATTCCGCCAGCCGAGAGTGGTTGTGTGGAACAATGGCGAATATACCCTCGAACCTACCGAGGAGGTTGCAATGCACTCAACTCCCACCCTCCCCGAACAGCAGAAAGTAGTGGAGGAGCAGCAGCCCGCGAGCAGCACCCAACGCCCGACAGCGACCACCACTGCCACCAATACAACCATACGCCACCGTATCGAGATAGTTGGTGCAGGCTCTACCCTGTCGGAGGAGGTACGCAATGCTATCCGCAGCGCCGCACCCGGCAAAGAGATTTCGCGTATAGTTGATGGCGCAACAGGTCAGACCATTTTTGCTGTTGGCACCTTCCCCGAAAAGGCCGATGCCGAGAAGGTGGCCGAGGCTATCAAGAGTGCCGATGGCTCACTTTCGACCAACATCATCGAATTGGGTAAATAGAGTAAAGGTTTAACTAAACACAGATAACTATGTGGTTGATAATTAGTTTAATTATAATAGCAATGCTCCTGCTGCTGGTAGAGATAGTTCTGCTGCCGGGTGTGAGCGTTGCAGGTATCGGAGCAATTATCTCCTATGCGATAGCGGTCTATAAGGCATTTATCGAGTACGACAGCGAGGGCGGTTGGCTGGTATTGGTCATCGCCATTATCTCGGCTATTGCCACTATCGCCATTGCAGTCAAGGGCAACATTTGGCAGCGTTTCTCACTCAAAGACAACATCGACTCCCGCTCGCAGACCCCTGCCGAGGAACAGAACATCGAGCGCGGCGCACGAGGCACCGCTATCACCCGCCTTGCACCTTCGGGCAAGGTGATGGTCGATGGTAAGGTATTTGAGGCACGTTCTATTGATGCCTACATTGACCAGCGCACCGAGATTGAGGTTATCGACTTCGAGAACTTCACCCTCATAGTACGCAAAGCAAAGACAGAATAATCACTCAATAATAACTTAAAATAGACAACTTATGGACAGTATTGGACTCTATGCGGTAGTGGCGGTAGTTGCCATTATCCTCCTTTGGTTGATTCTCTACTTTGTACCTATCGGCCTTTGGTTTTCGGCATTGGTATCAAACGTTAGAATTTCGCTTTTGCAGCTTATCCTTATGCGCTGGCGTAAGGTACCACCATCGATTATTGTTTCGGCAATGATTGAGGGTACTAAGGCAGGCCTTAAACTCAACGCCAACGAATTGGAGGCTCACTACTTGGCACGCGGTAACGTTGCCAACGTGGTACACGCTCTGGTTTCGGCAGAGAAGGCAAGCATCCTGCTCGACTTTAAGATGGCTTCGGCTATCGACTTGGCAGGTCGCGATGTGTTTGAGGCAGTGCAGATGTCGGTTAACCCCAAGGTTATCAACACTCCTCCCGTGTCGGCAGTGGCTAAGGACGGTATCCAGCTCATTGCCAAGGCTCGCGTAACTGTACGCGCCAACATCAAGCAGTTGGTTGGTGGTGCAGGCGAGGAGACCGTATTGGCACGTGTTGGCGAGGGTATCGTTTCGTCGATTGGTTCGGCTCAGTCGCACAAGGAGGTATTGGAGAATCCCGACAATATCTCGCGCGTAGTATTGGAGAAGGGTCTTGATGCAGGTACTGCCTTTGAGATTCTCTCGATTGATATTGCAGATATCGACGTAGGTAAGAACATCGGTGCAGAGTTGCAGATCGACCAAGCAAATGCCGACAAGAACATCGCTCAGGCTAAGGCTGAGGAGCGCCGCGCAATGGCAGTTGCATTGGAGCAGGAGAACAAGGCTAAGGCTCAGGACGCTCGCGCTAAGGTTATCTTGGCCGAGGCTGAGGTACCTCTGGCAATGGCTGAGGCCTTCCGCAATGGCAATCTCGGTATTATGGATTACTACAAGATGAAGAATATCCAGGCCGACACCACAATGCGCGAAGGCATCTCTACCGGCACAAAGAAATAGTTGTTCGGAGAGTAATTATTTAATAGCAAAGGGTGCTGACAATTCAGCACCCTTTACTATTTAATCGAGTAGTCTATCTAGAAATCATACCCAACAATCTTGGAGGCATAGTCGCTCCAACCCGGGGCTGCTTTGTAGGCATCGACACTTGACGAGGGAACATAGAACGTACAATTATCCATAAGCATAGGAGGCTGAGCACCTCGTTGAGTGTTATTATAATCGTGAAGCGCAAATACCGACACACCCAATGTAGGAGGAGTTGTGGCCTTACAATAGACCTCTCTGAGGCTCACACACTCAAAAAATGCGAATTGGCCAATCGTTTTAAGCGTTGAAGGCAGCGTAACGGTTGTAAGATTCGTGCACTCCCAAAAAGCCTGATTTCCAATTGAGGTCAAACCCTCTTCGCTGGTAAACTCTCTCAGTTTCTCATTGTAGCGAAAATAATAGTTGCCAAGTTTAGTCACAATCGACGGAATTGCAACATATCCAAGATCGGCCCAGCCATCGAATACATCACGCGAAACAAAACGAGTTCCCTCTCTCAGAGTGAAATTTGTAAGAGTACCATCAACCAAATCGACTGCATAGCTATCGGCATAGCTAATACCATCTACTACTGGCAGACTTTTGCAACCCAGAAACAAATTCACACCTACCGAAGTAACACCTTTCGGTATGTTAATAGTTGTAAGGTTTATACATTTCTCAAATGCAGATTCACCTAACGAAGTGATACTCTCGGGCAGAGTAATACTGACGAGCTGTTCGCAGTCGGCAAATGCCTCCTTGGGGACTTTGGTCACTGATGTAAAGTATTGAAACTCATCAAAAGAGGTGATGGGAGTACTATGAAATTCGTGGACAATTTGCACAACAGCTGCCGCCTCTTCGAACGACAACTTACCATTGCCATCAGTGTCCCAATGTTGTAAACAAATTTGCTCGACTTGTTTATCGGCAAACTTAATGTTATTACTGCCGCAACTTGTATGTAATGCACCAGCAATAACCAATAGGGTAAATAGTGTTTTCTTCATATTACAATTGGTTTAGAGTGTTAATCTGTTTCGGAGTACAAATATATATATTTTTAACACAAAACAAGGGTGCAGACCATCACGGTGTGCACCCTTACGCATTATCAACTAATATAACCCTAATGTGTTGTAAATATAAAACGTCTATTGTATTTGGTTCTCAATGAAGTAGCGCTGCGACTTAACCAAGTTGCGGGCTTGGAGCACCATACTCTTGGTCTCGTTAAGAATATCCAGGTAGAGCAAGCTGGCGCGAGTAGGAGTCTCGATTGAGGTATCGTTGATACGCTGCAACTGATTCTTGGTCACAAAGGCAATCTCCTCGAAGAGACGGTCACGCTTATCGAGAATCTCGTCGATCGAGGCATAATCCTTATTGCGAATCATCTGGTTAATCTGACCGAAAATCTCCTCCACAGAGTTGTTGATGCTCATCAAGTCGGCCACCTGCTCCTGCAAGAGTCCCGCGTGGTGATTCTCAATATGCTCTGCTGCGGGGCGTACCACGTGGTAGAGAGCCTTGGTCACCTCCGAGATATAGTCAACCACCTGCACATAGAAGTGGCCTGCCTCGATATTGTGCGACTCGAATTGGCGCAGAGTGGTGATTACACCATACTTCCTGCGGCGAGCCTCTTCGAGCAACTCTTTCGACTCGGTGAGCATCTCGCGGAGCACCTTGCGATTCTCCTTGAAAAGGCCAACCATTGTGCGGTTGTAGATGCGGTTGACGCGCTCCATTGTTTCGATTACCTCGTCGGTGCAGTCTACCAGCAGGTCGTCGGTTTTAGAGTGTTTTGCAAGTTTGAGTCGCTCCATCTCCTCTCTCTCTGCGCGGCGACGATGCGAACGAGTGCTGTAAACAATCACTGCCAAACATACAATCACCATTATCACGATTGCCACATTTCCGCCCCACGCCATAATCGAGGTGATAAGCAGCGACATCAGGAAGCCGCAGAGTGCGGTGAGGAACCAGCCCGAAATTACGGTAAATACACCCGTAATGCGGTACACTGCCGTTTCACGCCCCCAAGCACGATCGGCAAGCGACGAGCCCATGGCCACCATAAAGACAACGTAGGTGGTCGACAAGGGCAACTTCAACGAAGTGGCAAGCGAAATCAATATGGAAGCGGCGGTCAGATTGACCGTAGCACGAATCAGATCGTAAGATGCGTCGCCACGCTCATCGGCTGTGAGGGGGGTGAAACGTTTATTAATTGCTGTTCTAACTTTGAGGGGTACTACCTTATTATAAGAGTTGTTAATAATCATAGCCATACGCACCAAACCACGCGAGAGCTTCGACGATGCGAAGTGCTCATCGCCCTCGTTCTGCGACGAGAGCGAAAGCTCAGTTTCGGTCACCTTCATCGCCTTCTTGTTGAAGAAGAGGGTGAGAATCATAATCATACCTGCCGCACCAAGAATCCAGTGATTAGCCTTTACAGGCTCACTAAGTCCGCTCATCATAATCTGCTCGCTACCTGCATCGAGTGCCAAACGGTAGGAGTCGTAACCTGCGTAGGAGACACCGATAAAGTTCACCAAGTCGTTACCTGCGAAGGCAAGTGCAAGCGAGAAAGTACCGGCGAGGATTGTGATTTTGAGGATATTAACCTTTGCTCGTTGCAACAAGAAGAGAACGAGCGAGCAACCCAACCATATAACGAGCAGAGCCAGAGCAGTGTTGCCATTGATAAACTCAATCAGTCCATCAGGCACCAAGCCCGAACTTTTCAGACCCTTGAATAAGATAAAATAGACGATACCGGTCAACGAGATACCGCACCAGAAAGCACCGAAACGGGAGAAAATTTTGTGATAGCGGAACGAGAATATCAGTCGCGAGAGATACATCAGTACCATACCTGCCACAAAGGCCACCGCAACAGATATCAGAATACCACTAATAATTGCAAGAGCCTTTCCTGTGTTGATATACTCGGAGAGGTTTGCCATTGTTACGCTCGGGTCGAAATAGATGTGGTGAAGCGACACTGCAACAGCCGCACCCAACAAACCAAAGACCATCGACACGGTAGTCGATGTAGGCAGACCGAGCGAGTTGAATATATCGAGCAAGATGATATCTCCGATAATCATACCCAGGAAGAGTACCATTATCTCACTAAAAGTGAACTGAGCGGGATAGAATACACCGCTTCGTGCAACCTCCATCATACCCGACGAGGTCATAACACCAACCATAATACCCACTGCCGCAACTGTGAGGATAACTCGGCGAGTGGTGATTTTCGAACCCATTGCGGCGTTCAAAAAATTCACTGCATCGTTTGCCACACCCACGATAATATCGAAGATGGCTAACACGATGAGTGTAATTAGGATAAATGTAAAAATAGGACTCATATAATAAAAATATGTAAGTTCTTTCTCTTTCAAAAAGGGTGCAAAAAAGAGAAACTCTGTATCTCCTTTTTGACCACTGCAAAGGAAATACAGAGTTGTTACAAAATTATTAACGATGTGTTACATTGTCGCTAAGAAACTGTTTCTAAACTCTTAGCGAAAAGTCAAATTGCAGGCCACCCTCTTTGCGATTCTTCGCCTCTATTGTGCCTCCGTGCAGAGCAACAGCATTGCGCACAATGGAGAGGCCCAAGCCTGTACCACCCAATCGGCGCGAACGACCTGCATCGACACGATAGAACCTATCGAACAGAGATTTGAGGTGCTCAGGCTCAACACCAATACCATTGTCGTAGAAAGAGAGCAGATAGAACTCTCCTTCGGGTCGCTGCTCCTTCCCGCGATATATAATAAAAATATCACGACCGCCCGAATAGGCAAAAGCATTATCCAAAAGATTGCGGAAGAGCGATTTCAGCGAGTCGTAATTACCCTGCATTGTCATAGGGTTGTCGGCGGGCAGTTGAAGGTTAATTCTAATTGGCAACCTACCCTGTTTCAATTGTAACTCTTCTACCGCATCTTCTATAACATCTCGCAGTGCGATAGTGCTCTTACTAAACATCTCGGGAGCCTCGTCAAGACGTGTAATAGTGGCAACATCTTGAAGCAGTTTTTCCAATCGTTCTGTTTGGGCAAGACTCTTCTCTATGAAGTTTTCGCGCTGACTATCGGCCATATCAGGATTGGCCACCACAGTTTCGAGCGACGCCTTAATCACACATACCGGAGTCTTCAATTCGTGGTTTATATTGTTGGTCAACTGACGTTTGATACGTATCTTCTCCGATTGTTCAAATAGTGCTCGTTCGTGTTGCAGCTCTATCTCTTGCTCGTCGCGTTTGATTTTACGATAGGCCACAATGCTGAGCGCGGAAATAATGACCGTAACAGCCAACACATACCAGATAAACGAGTAATCAAATCGCAGACTCTTTTCCAGATAGGTGGAGTATGGTAATGCCGAGCGTACAATTATATCGTCGCTCACAAGAGCAGAGTAGAAGTAGGTTTCCGATGTACTCTCCGACACACGTCGAACGGTAAAGCCACTCCCCTGTTCCAGAGCAATACGCACCTCGGGACGTTCAGCGTGGTTCACATTGACTGCTAATGGATGTGAGTCAAAAATTGGCTCACCGTCAAGACTGAGCAGCGTCAGACGAAGCGAAGGATAGTATGTGGAGTTCTCCACAAAGACCTCGTTCATATTCTGACCGGCCGCATAGTCACGTGCGATGGTCTTGTTGAGTTGCAGAAGTGAGTTGTTGATATACTGCACTTTGAAGGAGCGCTCGCGCACAAAGCTAAATGTGGTGAAGCCAACCACAACAAACCACAGAAAGATAAAGAGCAATATAAAAAGATTGCCCCGTCGCCACAAATTATGCCTACCCCGCAAAGCCATAACCGTATCCGTGACGTGTTACAATATGGTGACCATAGTCGCCAATTTTCTTACGCAGACGGGTAACAAAGACATCGACCGTTCTATCGACCACCACTACATCGCTACTCCACACACGTTGCAAGAGTTCGTCGCGCGAGAAAATCTGCCCGCGATTGGTGAGTAGCAGGGTGAGCAACTCGAACTCCTTTTTGGTGAGCGACACGGAAGTACCGTCAATCGTACACTCCTTGGAGTCGAGGTCGAGCACAAGGTTCTCAAACTCAACCACCGAGTGATTGGGAGTAGCAGCCGGAGCAGGCAGCGAGCGACGCAACACTGCCTTAACACGAGCCACCATCTCGCGCACCGAGAAGGGTTTGCGGATATAGTCGTCGGCACCTATGGTGAAGCCCGCCACGGTATCGTTCTCAGTATCTTTTGCGGTGCAGAATATGATTGGTATTGAGGCAGTTGCAGGGTCTTCCTTCAACTTTCGGGCGAGCGTAAAGCCACTCATCGGGCCCATCATCACATCGAGGATTATCAAGTTCATCGAAGCAATATCTTTCGATAGTGCCTCCTCGGCTGAATAGGCTACTTCAACTTCATATCCCTCTATTTCGAGATTAAAACAAATGACATCACAGATTGCCTCTTCGTCGTCAACCACAAGTATTTGTTGCTTGCTCATCGTCAGTCGATTTTACTATTTTGTTTCGCAAAATTAACCAACTTTATCGAGAGAATAGATTATTCGGAGACTATTTTAATCAAAATGTAACATTTTTTCGACAAAAAAGAGTGGTATAGAATTGATAACTCCGCACAAAAAGAGTATATTTGTAAAAATGTAAGAATCCTATGAAATTACTTCAAGAGAGAATAATTAACGAAGGCAAGTGCCTCGATGGCGGAATACTCAAAGTAGATAGTTTTATCAACCATCAGCTTGACCCGCAGTTGATGGAGGCGATTGGCGAGGAGTTTGCTCGTCGCTTTGCCGACTGTGGCGCTACCAAAATCCTCACCGTAGAGGCGAGTGGCATTGCTCCCGCACTGATGACGGGCCTCAAAATGGGGCTGCCGGTGCTCTTTGCCAAGAAGCAGAAACCCTCGACAATGGAGGGTATGCTCACCACCTCCGTTCACTCCTTTACCAAGTGGCAAGCCTACTCGCTCTGCATCAGTAGTGAGTTTCTGAAAGCGGGTGATAGAATACTCTTCATCGACGACTTCTTGGCCTATGGCAATGCTGCGCTCGGAGTTATCGAGATTGCCGAGGAGATTGGTGCCGAGATTGTCGGTATGGGCTTCCTGATTGAGAAGGAGTTCCAGAACGGAGCAAAATTCTTGCGCGAGAAAGGTATGCACGTCGAGTCGCTCGCCATTATCGAGAGTCTCGACAACCACACCATCAAATTTAAGGAATAGAGATCCACCCTACCCTCACAAACCCAACCACAATGGCAGAAAAACTCTACTTCGACTGCGACTATATGGCAGGGGCACACCCTGATGTATTACAAGAGCTCATCGCCACAAACCTCACTAAACGTGTCGGTTATGGTTGTGATGATTTTACCGCTAAGGCCCGCGAACTGATACGCACAGCGTGCTCTGCGCCCGATGCCGACGTTCATCTGTTGGTGGGTGGCACTCAGACCAATGCAACCGTCATCGATGGAGTCTTGGCGCACCACGAGGGGGTACTCACTGCCGAGAGTGGCCATATCAACGTACACGAGTCGGGTGCTATTGAGGCGACAGGCCACAAGGTCCTCACCCTCCCCTCGCACGACGGAAAGGTGAGCGCTGAGGAGGTTGACCGCTATATCCGCAACTTCTACGCCGACGACACCTACGAGCATATGGTTGCCCCGGGTATGCTCTATATCTCCTTCCCCACCGAGTATGGCACGGTCTATTCGCTGGCCGAGTTGGAGGCTCTGAGCAGCGTCTGCCACAGCCACAATATCCCCCTTTATATCGACGGAGCACGCCTCGGCTACGGTCTGGCTGCCGAGGGCGGCGATGTGACCTTGCAGGACATTGCCCGACTGAGCGACGTATCCTATATTGGTGGTACTAAGGTGGGTGCGCTCTTTGGCGAGGCGGTGGTGGTGACAAATAAGAGATTGCTGCGCCACTTCTTCCCGCTCGTCAAGCAACACGGTGCACTATTGGCTAAGGGGAGCCTGCTCGGCATACAGTTTGCCACACTCTTCACAAATGACCTATATTTCAGGATTGGGCGCGAGGCAGTGGCAAAGGCGCAGCGTATCAAGCAGGCATTTATCAACAAAGGCTATACCGTAGAGGTCGATTCACCAACCAACCAGCAATTCTTCCGCCTGCCTAACGAGGTGGTTGACAGACTATTGCAGAGGGCAAGTTTTGAGATGTGGGGGCCACGCGGCGCCACAGAGAGCGTTGTCAGATTTGTGACAAGTTGGTCCACTACCGACGAGGAGGTCGAGGAGTTAATATCACTCTTATAGTCTATTCTTCGGTTGCGATATCGGCCGAACGCACCTCGCGAGTAACGAGGATTTTGTCGATGCGCACACCGTCCATATCGAGTACCTCGAAGCAGAACTCCTCCCAAGTCACCTTGTCGCCACATTGGGGTATCTGCTCCAACATTTCGAGCACCAATCCACCCACCGTGCTGTAATCCATATCGGTTGAGTAGAGGTGTTCGGAGTCGAAATAGACCAAAAAGTCGTAGAACGAACACTGGCCATCGACCAACCAACCATCGCCATCGCGACGCTCCACAATATCGGGGTCATCTTGCTGCGAGTCAATAGTACCAATCAGTCCATCGGTAATATCGCGCAAAGTAATCATACCCAGACAAGAGCCAAATTCGTCGTAGATAAGTGCCTGACCAATATGCAATTCGCGTAAGCGCTCCAAGGCCTTATAGACACTCATATTCTCGTGGAAACATACGGGCTCAGCAAGCAGATCGGTGAGCGAGAAATCGGCACGGTGAAGGTCGAAAACCAAGTCGCGCAGATAGACGACACCCTTGACATTGTCGAAATTTCGGTCAACCACGGGATATGCCTCTTGGAGTGACTCACGCAACACTCCCTCAATCTCTTTGGCGTTCATCGAGAGGTCTATTGCGGCCATCTCGGTGCGGTGGGTCATCAGTGATGTGATACGCAGGTCGCCCATCAGGAATACACGCTCCACAATATCCTGCTCCACCTCTTGCACCTCGCCATCACGCGCTCCCTCTTCGATGAGCGACTTAATCTCCTCTTCGGTCACCTTCGACTCGTCGTTGCGGAAGCCGAACAGACGGAACAGACCCGATGTGCTCTTAGAGAGTATCCATACCAGAGGTTTTGTGAGTGTGGAGAGCAGTTGCATCGGACGAGCCATCGCCTTGGCAATTCTCTCTGCCATACTCATACCTATACGCTTTGGCAGCAACTCACCCAGCACAAGGGTCAGATAGGTAACCGTCACGACTATAATCACTTGCGCGGCAGGATAGGCATATTGCGCACCCATACCCCACCCTACGAGTATAACACCAAAATTATCGGCCAGAGCATCACCGGAGTAAAGACCTGTCAGAATGCCGATTACGGTGATACCTATCTGCACGGTCGATAGGAAGTTATCGGGCTCGGCTGCGAGTTTGAGCGCCGCACGTGCCGAGCGACTACCGCGCTTCTCATCGGCAGACAATGCACCTTTTCGCGCCGACACTAGGGCCATCTCAGCCATCGACAAAACACCGTTCAGCAGAATAAGTATTATGATTATTATCAGTTCTTTCATATTATTATCAACGTTATAATCGCCCACAAATATATTGCAAAATAGTATGTTAAACAATTTTCTGACTATTCAGATATTATTTCAGACGATTAAATAAATCCACAAAACCCCTTATTGCTAACAATAATGTAGCAACTAAAAGGAACATGATGACAAAAAATACTTTATACACACTCTCACTAAGTCATATTATGATTGACATTCAGTCATGATTATTTAAAAATAACCAGTGTCTGCTATGAATTGACAGAGTGGATCAATTATCTTTGTAACGGAAAGTGTAATAACTGCTCAGCAAGTATAATTGCCACAACCTTGAAACAAAGAACAAATTACATTGAAAGATAATAATATAAAATAGAAATATATGAAAAAGAACATTGAGAAATCTATCTACTCCACATTCGAGGAATTAACAACAATGTATTGGTCTAACAATAACGATACGAGCATTGCATTTCCTTTCTACGCCGATAAGCAGACTATTAGAGTAAGCGAACAAGAGCTCAGAATATGTCTAATTAAGAATCTACTACAAAATGAATGTAGCAGAATCTCTGTTGAAACACCAACAAGGCGTAACTATCGTTTCAAGGGAGGCGTAAGGGTTGGTGACGATTGCGGACAAGAGAGATCAGAATCGGCTCGTATCGATCTAACATTATTAGATAAAACCAAGAAGAAGTGTGAGGCGATATTTGAATTAAAAGCACACGCAAGAACAAAAAAAATCGATCTATATCAGGATTTCGTCAAACTATCCATGGAAGAGGCAGAAACAAAGTGTTTTGTAATGATTTTTGAGGGTATGAATGATAAACAAAGAAAACACTTTTTGAAGAGATTTAATGACTGTTTTTCTGATGAAATAGATAAGAACGGTTACCTGAAAGACAAAAAGAATGAAATTCTGGGAATGTGCTATTTTCATGATATTAAAAGAGAATTTGATAAGAGATTTTCAGAGCAACTTAAAACTGAGATATTAAACTATGAACCTGACCATCCATAGAGGCACCCACGAGATTGGGGGCAGTTGTGTCGAGTTACGCACCACCGAGGCGAAGATTTTGATCGACTTCGGAATGCCCCTCGACTACGATAAGCGCACACCCGAAGAGCAGGAGCAGATTCGATGCACTGCCGCCGAGTGGTGCAAAGAAGTTGATGCACTCTTTTTGAGTCACGCTCACGCCGACCATTATGGGCTTTTTGAGTTACTACCTGACAATACCCCTGTCTATGCCACCGAGGAGACCTTTGCGGTACTTGCACTCGATGGTATTCTCGGCAAAGACCCAACCGCACACCTCAAAAAGTGCCCGATACGGGGATATCAACGCTATGAAATTGTCGGAATAAGTGTCACCGCCTATCCAATCGACCACTCTGCATACGGAGCGTGTGCCCTGCTCTTTGAGATGGAGGGTAAGCGAGTGCTGTATAGTGGCGATGTGCGTTTGCATGGTGTGAAAGGTAAGTTATATAAATATCTGCCTCGCGAGGTCGATTATCTGCTGTTGGAGGGTACAAATATCGCACGAGAACAATATAATACCACCGAACGAGATGTTGAGAGCCAATTTATCAACGCCTTTGATAATGCGCCTTATGCCCTCCATTTGGTGTGGTGTTCGTCGAAAAATATCGACCGAATTTGTGCCTTGTTCCGTGCTTGCTTGCGACGAGGTAAAACACTCCTAATTGATCCCTACACAGCAAATGTGTTGGCTGCGGTGGCTACAATAAACCCCAAAATTCCGTCGGCAACTACTACCGAACAGATCAAGGTCTATTTCCCACCACGCCTAACCACACGCCTAACAGAGCGTAATAAGGAGGAGTACATCTACTCTCTCTGCCCGCGTGAAAACAAGGTGACTTATGCAGATATTTCTGCCACGCCCGAGCGTTATGTAATGTTGGTGCGCCCCTCGGTAGTGGAATTTCTGCAAAAGATAGAAGCCAAGCAGATACGGTTTATCAAATCCATTTGGAGTGGTTATTGGGATGAGCCCAACACCGAGCGTTTTCGTCGTTGGGTAGAGGCTAATTGTGAGCAGTTGACCGATATCCATTCGAGCGGACACGCAGATATTACCTCACTGCAACACATTGTCGAGTTCGTGCAACCCAAACATCTTGTGCCTATCCATACCGATTCACCCAGTCGTTTTACAGAGCTGTTTCCAAATAGCAATGTAATATATCTAAACGACAATGAAGCAATCAAGATATAGACACTTCAAAGACAGAATTACTCTCTATTTTGTAGAATTGGAGTTTCAATAAAGAGTTGCTTATCTTTGTTATGCTTATGCTTTTTCATTGCTTGTTTGAACGACACTATTTAGGAATATTTGAAGGAATATAGTCTCGTTTTCCGCGATAATTTCCTACACCCCCTAACCCCCTGGAAGGGGGCAGAGAGGGTCGCGGGCAGCGAGCGCCCTTCTTCATACAGAAAAACAGCCCAAAAGGCTGTCTTTCTGTTTGAGCGGAAAGCGGGGCTCGAACCCGTGACCCTCAGCTTGGGAAGCTGATGCTCTACCAACTGAGCTATTTCCGCAGATTGGTGTGCAAATATACGAATTGGATTTGAATAATTACCCCTCGAAACAACTATTTTTCCACAATTCGGCAGTCATACAATTATAAACCACCCTCACCGTTACGCCACTGAGCGGGTGGGATTGTTCTTCGGTGTGGTGAAACTCGAAGCCGCACTTTTGCTGTACGCGGGCGGAGTTGTGGTTATAGTCGTAGTGGCTGCACCACAGCCTCGGCGCACCCAACTCGTCGAAGCAGCGACGGAGCAACAACGCACTTGCCTCAGGAGCAAATCCCCTGCCCCAATACTCTCGGCCGACCCAAAAGCCGAGTTCATACTCCCCCTCGGCGACGCACTCCGAGTGCGCAGCACCCGAGGCCAACAGGCCGATACTCCCCACCACCTCGCCGCTCTCGCGCAGCACGATAGCGTAGGTTTCGGGAGCGGAGAAGATGGTGCGAATAATCTCCGCGCTCTCCTCCACCGACCTATGCGCTGGCCACCCCGCCATCGGGCCAATCTCCTCCGCCGAGGCGAGGGAGTAGAGCACCGCGGCATCCTCCACGCGCCACTCACGCAGCAAAAGTCTATCGCCAATTATCTCCATAACGTCAGTTTAAATAATCCCCAATCTCTCGGCTATACTGCACGCCTCCAACGAGTTACCCGCGCCGAGTTTGGCGAGTATGTTTTGTCGGTGGCGGTTGACCGTGTTGACACTTATCGAGAGTTGCGAGGCTATGTGTTTGCTCTGTCGGCCACAGCTAATCAGCGACAAAATCTCCTTCTCGCGCTCCGAGAGGATGGTTGCGCAGTTCTCCTCGGCCACGCTCACCACACTACCGTCGCGGGAGTTGACGATGCGGCTCTCACCCACCACGTAGGGGACAATGTTGTAGAGGCACAACGCCATCGGGATACTATCCGACTGCGGTGGGGCGAAGTAGGAGATGCGGTGGCGCACGCTGTACCACTTGCCCGCCTTGTCGCACATCTGCAACGTGCACTCCATATAGTAGTCGGAGCGCACAGCAGGTGCCGAGCGACGTATGAAGTGGAAGAATTTGAGTTCGTCGAGCTGCTTGCGGAGTATGTCGGCCTGAGCTATACGCTCAAAAATCTCCTCCTCCCAGATTGTGTCAACCACACTACTCTCGCCCTTGCGACCGATGCCCAACAACTCGCCAAGGCCACCATAGAATATGTAGCTGCGGCGCTTATTCAGGTCGCTCAGTACAGCCAAAGAGTTTTCGACTATCGCATAATTCTCGGCAATCAGTAGGCAACGGTCGAGCGTAACAACATCTGCCGCATCGGTCGTAAATGACTGACGCAGAAGAACATCATTGAGTTGAGTATTAATTTCGGTCTTATTCAAAATGGTTATAATTCAGTATTGTACGACTCACTCACAGAGCGTACTTTTGTAGTCAACAAATCTTAACAACAACAAAAGTATGAAAAATTTTATTCTAACCCTAACAGCGCTCACTCTTTCGATGACTCTCTCGGCACAGACCCTCGACAAGATGCAGTGGTTCAACGAGCCCGAGCAGTGGAGCATCAAGAACAACGCGCTCACTATGCAGGTAACTCCCCAGAGCGACTATTGGCGTATCTCGCACTATGGTTTCACCGTCGATGACGCACCCTTTATCTACACCACCCGCGGTGGCGAGTTTGAGGTGAAGGTGAAGACCAGCGGCGACTATAAGGTACGCTTCGACCAAGCCGGCCTGATGCTCCGTATCGACAAGGAGAACTACATCAAGGCAGGTATCGAGTTTGTTGATGGCAAGTATAACCTCTCGTGCGTGGTTACCCACCACACCAGCGACTGGTCGGTTATCGAGCTGGACAAGCCCGTGGAGGCTGTGTGGATTAAGGCTGTACGCCGCTTGGACGCTGTGGAGATCTTCTACTCCTTCGACGACGTGAACTACACTATGATGCGCAACTGCTGGCTGGCCGACAACTCGCCCGTTATGGTTGGTATGATGGCTGCTTGCCCCGATGGCAATGGCTTCGAGGCTCGCTTCGAGCACTTCACCATCAAGCACCTCCCCGACCAGCGTCGCTTGGAGTGGCTCAAAAACAACGCCGAGTAGTCCCGACTCGACAAAAAAAATAGTAGCGACCCGCATTGCAGGTCGCTACTATTTTTCTATCAACCGACAGACTAACCGAACAATTCGTTCAGCAGGGCGGCGAGGCGGTAGCCTGCTTTGAGCAGTTGCTCCTCGCACAGGGGGCCGAAGTCGTAGAGGTACTGGTAAGATAGGTTTGCGCCTTCAACCGTACCGGCATAGACTGCCTTGCTGATATCAACAGTTTCGAGTGTCCAATCGCGGGGAGTACCGGCGGCGATGGCAGCGCGCTCCTTCTTATCGGCGCGGTCGAGCATCTGCTGCCACTCAGTGTAGCTCCACTTGCGGTACGACTCGATAAACTTGCTATCCCATACGGAGTGGAGGTTAGTCTCCTCGCCAAACCAGCGTACCTTATACTGGTTGCCGCCAAGGTCGGTCTTACGACCTGCGTGCATCGGGCAGTGCATATCGCCAATCATATGGACCAACATTTTCAGATGGTCTTTCATCAGGCTGTCCGAGAGGTTACCCGAGCGGATAGCGGCGATAGATGCCTCGGTAGCGGTGAGCACATCGCCCTTAGGCTCGCGCTCCATAGTGTCGAGGGTCTTGCCCTCATCAACGTTCACATAGTGCCAGGTCTTGGTCTTGTCGTAGCCACCCTCCCAAGCGGGCGAGTTCTGGATATTGTCCATCCACGACGAGAAATAGACAATCGACTGACCATCAAGGATTTTGTCGATAGCCTTGCGAGCGCGATTGGTCAAATGCTGCTCAGCGATATATGCCACAACATCGTGTCCCTTAGGGCCCCACGCAAAGAGCGAATCGACCCTCAGCAACGATGCAGCCAGCACAACGGTTAAAAGTAACTTCTTCATTTCCTTTTATTTAGGTTATTTGTAAAACTATTTATTCATCGTAACGAGCAACTCCTCATTGGTCACTGCGCTTGCCATATGGCGTGTCATATCCTCCATAGCCTCATTGGGGGTCATATCGGAGAGGTAGCGACGCAAAATCCAGGTCTTTTGGAGCACCTCTTTGCTCACCAGCAAGTCCTCACGACGAGTACCCGAGGCAATGATATTCACAGCCGGATATACACGCTTGTCGGCCAACTTCCTATCGAGCTGCAACTCCATATTACCCGTACCCTTGAACTCCTCGAAGATAACCTCGTCCATCTTCGAGCCGGTGTCAATCAGGGCGGTAGCAATGATGGTCAGCGAGCCGCGCTCCTCGGTATTACGGGCAGCACCAAAGAAGCGTTTGGGCTTGTGGAGGGCATTGGCATCGACACCACCCGAGAGCACCTTGCCCGATGCGGGCTGCACGGTATTGTAGGCGCGCGCCAGACGGGTAATCGAGTCGAGCAGAATCACCACATCGTGGCCACACTCGACCATACGTTTTGCCTTTTCGAGCACCATCTCGGCCACCTTGACGTGGCGTGCGGCCTGCTCGTCAAAGGTCGAGGCGACAACCTCAGCCTTCACATTGCGAGCCATCTCGGTCACCTCCTCGGGGCGTTCATCAATCAGTAGTACAATGAGATAGACCTCGGGGTGGTTGTCGGCAATGGCATTTGCAATGGCCTGCAACATCATAGTCTTACCCGTCTTGGGCTGTGCCACAATCATACCGCGCTGACCCTTACCGATAGGCGAGAAGAGGTCCACGATGCGGGTCGAGAGGTTGTTATGACCATTACCTGTAAGGTTGAACTTCTCCGAGGGGAACAACGGAGTCATATACTCAAACTGCATACGATCACGGATATTCTCGGGCGACAGACCGTTAATCTCGATAGCCTTCACCAGCGGGAAGTACTTCTCGCCCTCCTTCGGAGGACGGATAATGCCGCGCACGGTATCGCCGGGCTTCAAGCCCCAATTCTTAATCTGCGAGGGCGACACATAGATATCGTCGGGCGAGTTTAGGTAGTTGTAGTCGGCCGAGCGGAGGAAACCAAACCCGTCGGGCATAATCTCCAACACACCCTCACCCTCAACGGTCACGCTGTCAATCTCGTGCTGCATCACCTCGGCATCCCACTCCGCATAGGTCGGGATAGAGGTTGGCTCTGTTTCGGGAGGCAACTCCACTTTGGCACGACGACCACGCTGACGAGGCTCCATTTTGGGCCTCTCCTCAGCCATAGGCTGCTCAGCGCTCTCCTCGGGCATAGGCACAGGAGTAGGCTCAGGCTCCACAGCAGGTTCTACTACGGGCTCTGCAACCACCTTTTTGGGTCTGCCACGACGTTTCTTGGGCTGTTCCTCGACGGTAGCAGGTGCAGGCTCAGCTACGGGCTCTTTCGCCGCAGGCTCGCTCTTAGGTTGTTCCTCTGCCACGTCGCCATCGTTAGAGCGTTTTTCGTAGGTCACCTTACGCGCTCCAAGACGCTTACGCTGCTTACGCTCAGGAGCTTCAGCAGCAGGTGCGGGCTCATCGGTAGCGGTAGCACGTTTTACAATCTCTTCGATTAGGTCGGCTTTGTTCATAGGCTTTTTGATGCCAAATACACGACCAATCTCGCGAAGTTCCGAGAGTGTTTTACCTCTCAACGCATCAATATCTTGCATAGATACTAAGTAAATATAAATAAGTTCTAACTGATTATCATCTCTGTCGGGTGACAGAGGTAGGTTTTTGTGACGACAAATATACTACTTTTATTTGTTTCTGCAACTCTCCGCGCCAATTTCTTTTCACACTTTCACACGCTTTACGCAAAATCCCTCGCGCTCCCAACTCGTCGGGCAGGGGCCTCTATCGGTCGAGCACAAGAGGGAGAGTCGGCGCATAGTATCGGCACGAAATGCGTAGATTTTCAACTCTTTATCCTCTCTGTCCATAAGTGCCGCAATCTGGGTGTCGAGTTCCCCGAAAGCCACTCTCAGCGCCTCCACGCTCTCCTCGGTGAGCCACTCCGCGCCACCAAATGCTACAATGGTTGCCCAATAGCGTTTCCCGTGTCGTCGCTCACACTTGTCGAGCAGGCGCACCGCATCTGCCAAACTGCGACTGCCGCCACTCGGCAACAGATAGACTCTCTCGTCGGTCGTATCGAGCACTTCATCAGCACCAACAGCCACGTCGCAGAAAGAGCGTTCGGCAACCTCTGCCACTCTCTCCAACTCAACAAACGAGCCACCGTCGAACAACTCAATCAGATATTCCATAATTATAGCCTCAAATGGTAGAACAAAAATAGAAATAAGTTTCCTATATTTGCAATATGGAGAGCAGCAGATTAGAACTATTAACCACACTCGGCCACCAACTCGCCACATTTGGCAGCGACCCCGAAAGTTGTCGCGCCATAGAGGAGGCGTGTGCTGCCAATGAGTGGTTTTCTGCCGAGAGCATTTGCCGCTCGGTGAGAGCTATCCGTGAGGAGATACTCACCCACGAAAAACTCTACACGTGGGCCGAGCGTTACTCTCTGCCCCTGCCCCACCCGCTCAACGTGGCGATTATTATGGCGGGCAACCTGCCGCTTGTCGGCTTTGCCGATATGCTCTACACACTCGCCGCAGGGTGTACCCCACTTATCAAACCCTCGTCGAAAGACCCGCTACCGCTCTACATTGCCAACCTTATCAACTCACTTGCCGGCACTGAGCGGGTACGCACTTTGCGCGATACCGACACCCCCGATGTGCTTATCGCCACGGGTAGCGACAGTAGCGCCGACTACTTCCGCTCGCTCTACCCCACTGCCGCGCGCCTAATCCGTGGGTCGCGCTACTCGGTGGCTCTGCTCACAGGCAGTGAGAGCGCCGAGGAGCTGCGACTGCTGGGCGAGGATTGCTTCGAGCACAACGGTATGGGGTGTCGCAGCGTCAGCCGCCTGCTCGTTCCGCAGGGCTACGATTTTGCACCACTTATCGAGGCTCTCGCCCCCTCGCTGTCGCTTTGCAGTGCGGGCTATGCGAGCAACTATCGCCAGACCCGCGCACTGCTCACAATGCGTGGCGCAGAGTTCATCGATGGCAAAGGGTTTGTACTCACCCCCGATGAGAGCATTGCCGAGCAGAGGTTATCGGCCATCTGTTACACCGAATACGCCTCCCAAGCCGAGGTAGCCGCCTACCTAAACGAAAGAAGCGACCACTTGCAGTGCGTAGTGGCCCAAAATAGCCCCTTTGAGCGCACCGTACCCTTCGGACAGGCCCAACACCCCACCCTCAGCGATTATGCCGACGGAGTGGATGTAATCGATTTTTTGAGCCATTGCTGCGTCCAAGTGGAGCAACTCTCGGAAAAATGATTATATTTGCGTAAGAAACAGAGTTAAGAAACAACTAAATCTACAATAAGATATGTCGATGGTATTCAAATTCAGAATGATGAGCGACGAGAACGACGCTTTTGTTCGCGACTATGAGGTAATGTACGACGCTACACTGCTCGACCTGCACCACTTTATCTGCGCCGACTTGGGCTACGATGAGGTAGGTATGACCTCCTTCTTCACCTCCAACAGCGAGTGGGAACGCCTTCGAGAGTTCACCCTCGAAGATATGGGCGAGGTGGGCGAAGATTGCGCACTGCCTATGGAGAGCGTCACCCTCGGTCAGGTGCTCCACAAGAACCGCGACCGTCTTATCTATCTCTTCGATATGTTCGGCAACCGCGCCTACTACCTTGAACTGACAGGTGCTGTCGAGGCCGAGGCTGGCGTGGAGTATCCGCGCACCACACTCGCCAATGGCGCACCGTCGGACCAGTACGACCCCACAATTATCCCCGATGACGGTGGCTCCATCTTCGACGACGCTATGGGCGACTTCTACGACTTCGAGGGCGACGATGCCTATGACGACGACCTCTACTAAGCCTACGCTGGTAGTTATTGTTGGCCCGACCGGCTCGGGCAAGACCGCGGTGAGCATAGAACTCGCCCGCAGGCTTGGTGCGCCCATTATCTCCACCGACTCGCGACAAATGTATCAGGGTATGGCTATCGGTACCGCCCAGCCTACCCCAGAGGAACTCGCTGCCGCCACACACTACTTTATCGCCGACCGTCCCATCACCTCGCCACTCAGCGCAGGCGCCTATGAGCGTGAGGCTTTGGCCCTGCTCGATAGACTCTTTACCACCCACCCCACTGTCATCGCTGTTGGTGGCTCGGGGTTGTATGTCGATGCACTTTGTCGTGGCTTCGATGCACTCCCCACTGCTAATGAAGAGCTGAGGGCATCGCTCTCCCAACGCCTCAGCGAGGAGGGCTTGGAGTCACTCACCGAGGAGCTGCACCGCCTCGACCCCGCCTATTGGGAGGTGGTCGATAGAGCCAACCCTGCGAGGGTTATGCGTGCATTGGAGGTCTGCCTGACAAGTGGCCGCCCCTACTCCGAACAACGTAGCGGCGAGGAGGCCGAGCGCCCGTTCAGAGTGGTGAAGATTGGCGTCGATATGCCCCGCGAGGTGCTGTACGATAGGATAAACCGCAGGGTCGATATGATGATAGAGGCAGGCTTGGAGGCCGAGGCGCGCGCCTTGTGGCCGCACAAAGAGCTGAACGCCCTCCAAACCGTGGGCTATAAGGAGATGTTTGACTACTTCGAGGGCCGCTGCACCCTCGCCGAAGCGGTAGAACTCATCAAACGCAACACCCGCCGCTACGCCAAACGCCAACTCACCTGGTTCCGCCGCGACCCCTCCACCTATTGGATTAGCCCCACGGAGATTGAGAAAGCAATAAGAATTATCCAAACCATATAACAAAGGTTGGCCTATCGAGCCAACCTTTGTTATTTAGCAAGACTATTTTATTAACTCTCTTAGTGCTACCATATCGGGTAGTCCCTCTGTTTTGAGGGTCACAATACCCTCTCTATCAATAAAATAACAGGTAGGAGTCGCCTGGCAGCCATACTTAATCTTGAAGTGTGAGTAGTCGGTCATCAACTCGGAGATAAAAGTGTAGTCCGAGGCGAACTCAATATCTAACTCCTGCAACTCTTCGAGCGAGCCTACGGGATAGTAAATAAGAATTGCAAGGTCATCTTTCGAGTACTCCTCGCGCAGAGCGGCCAGGTCGCGACGACCACTTGGGCCCATACAACCAAGTCCACCATAGAGAAGGAAGATATTTTTGCCATTATACTTATCCCACTCTATCCGACTACCGTCAGTGGTAACCACATCAACAGGGTAATAATCCATTCCAACCTCAATCTGTTCGGTAGCAATATGCTCTTTAATTGCCTTGGCTGCGTTGGATTTGCGAAGGTCACGCGGAAGTTCTTTCAATATCTCTTTCAGCGTTGTCTTTGACAAATCATTTCGCAGCATAAAACAACGACGAAGGCCAGAGGGTGTTGCTGAGTACTCTATTGCTAACTCACGGTTGCGGCGGTCGCTATACTCCTCCAACTCTACTGCCTTACTATAAAGCAACTCTTCATCTTCGGCATAGAGCTCCATCAATCGTTCACCCTCTGCCTCGTAATACTCCCACAGCGCATTGTCAGCCTCAATATATGCCTGTTCTTGCTCCGGATTATAGTTCTTAGGGGTGCAGCTAAGAAGCGACAACAGACAACAAAACAAACAGATATAGCAACATCTCATAAATTCCATCTGCATCATTACCTAAATTAGCAATACAGACTATTTACGCAGTTTGCGCTCAATGCACAACTCAATAATTATGGCCAAAGCACCAAGGAGCATTATAAAAGCTGCGAGCAGGACTTCGGGCACATTGGAGTATTGCGGAACTTCAATCTTCGTAATCCACAGCGACTGCAACATGGCGATACCGACACCAATCACCGCTGCGGCGATACGCATCAACCACCACACAGTCTGATCTTGATCCTCCACTTTGGGTGCGGCTTTACCCAAATACTCGACCAAACTCTCTCCTTCAAGTTTCTGCATAGCCTTCAAACGCTCATAGCGAGTGGTTGCCAAATCGACCAACTTATAAATGGCCAATACGATTACTACTGTAAAAAGAATTACTGCCATAACTCTCAATTTTTAGATTAATAATTTCTATTTTGTTTTCGTTTTGTTTGACGCCGAAAATCAAATATGGTTACACTTATCGTTACTCAGGAATCTCCCATTTCTTGCAGAGCCAACGTTGCAATTCATAGAGCAGGTAGAAACCTGGCAAGAGAATCGCCACCAACTGCTGGATAGGTGTTAGTTCAAACTCGGCATTGGCCACATAAACTATCGCAAAACACCCAACGACCAGCAAGATAAGAATCGCCACCGCAATGGGAATAAGAAAGAGGCGGCGTTCACGTCGCAATTGTCGTTCGTGCTCACGACGCACCTCGCGCATAATTTTCTCGGTCATAAAGGCCGGCTCGTGGGGTTGTGGACGCGACTGCACCACGCGACGCAGAGTGTTGTCGTCTATTGTTTTTCGTTTATCCATAGTCCTAATTTTTTACGAATTCGATGCAAACGCACCTTGGTATTTGTTTCCGAGAGCGAGAGTATCACGCTACACTCGCTCAAAGGGCGGTTTTCGTAGTAGTGAAGCTGCACCAAGGCCTGCTCATCAGGAGCAAGGCGATCAAGGGCAGCAAGGAGTGCCACCTCCTGCTCCTCGGTGGGGTCAGTCAACGCCTCCTCTGGCATATCGGGCAATCGCTCCGCGTGGCCGAAATCGAAGAGATGGAGATGTTTTCGTCGCCTCCTGACTGCCGAGAGTGCCTCGTTGGTGGCGATACGGTAGAGCCAGGTAGAGAAGGCACTGCGCCCACCAAAGGAGGATAGCTTTGTATAGGCCTTGACGAAGATGTCTTGTGTAAGCTCCTCAGCCTCTTCGCGTTGGCCGACAATACGCACCACAAGGGCAAAAATCGGGCGGCTGTACCGCTCGACCAATGAGGCAAAGGCTTCGGCATTTCCCTCCAATACCTTGCGAATTAATCGCTCTTCGTCGTGGTGTGTCATCACCTGATTAGACTGCAAAATGGCTAACAAGTTACAAATTTAGCAAAGAAAATAGTTCGACAGAACTCAATTGTATGAATTTGCATTATTCGTTTTGTATGGATTTTTGTTCCGCAGATTTTATAATTGTACTCCATACACCCTTTTGCAGGCATATCCGACTCGGTAGGTTGAATATCATTTGGAATAGAACTCACTTGTGTTTGTCGCTAACCATAAACGAATTACAGAAAAAGGCACAATTAAACATATAATAGAATAATTTTTACCGACTGAAAATGAGGAAATTGAGATTTGAAGTGTGGTTTTTTTGAAAAAAAAGTCCGAAAATTTTTGCCACAAACAAAAAAGAGGCTATATTTGCACTCGCAAAACGGGTTAGCCCCGTGGAGCACTTGTTTTAACACGCGGAAATAGCTCAGTTGGTAGAGCACAACCTTGCCAAGGTTGGGGTCGCGAGTTCGAGTCTCGTTTTCCGCTCAAAACGCTCAGAATAAGGCGTTTAACAAGAATTATTCACCACTGCGGAAATAGCTCAGTTGGTAGAGCACAACCTTGCCCCAAGAGGAATCAAACTTCCCCAACCTTGGCAAGGAGAGCAAAGCCAAAGAGCAAAACCGCAAAACCGCGGAAATAGCTCAGTTGGTAGAGCACAACCTTGCCAAGGTTGGGGTCGCGAGTTCGAGTCTCGTTTTCCGCTCCA
>JAFXAY010000043.1 GCA_017521965.1 Tidjanibacter sp.
GCTTGCTGGTGAGATTCTGCAAAAGTACACCAACTATGGTGGACGCATTGCAATTTATGGCGATTACTCTCGCTATACCAGCAAGCCTCTCAGAGATTTTATCTATGAGAGCAATAAGGGGAAGAGTGTGTTTTTTGTTGCTACCAAGGAAGAAGCAATCGAAATGCTGACAAAGTAAATTCCAATTTATCTTTGACTTTACCGAATACGAAAAACGGCAGACTCAATAACGGGTCTGCCATTTTTTTGAATACACCTTTAATTTGACTACACTCATTGGGTGTTGTTTTGAACATATTGTTCGACTGCGGAAAGAATTGCAGCGTATCCCGTTTTACGGTCGTGCTTACCATAGAGCGCAATGAGGTTGTCAATCGCTTGGTTGAGGATGGTCTTGTCGTACTCCTCCCCATTGAGAACCGCCTCTCCCAATCGCGCAATATCCCTTTTGATGAGACTCTCTACATACTCACTCATACTAATTCCACCCTCCTCTCTCTGTCGTGATTGGAAACCACTTCCACTGCTTGTTGCTACACCCGTGCCGAGCGGAACACAATGACTATCTACCTTGGAGTTTATATGGGTTTCACCCTTGTTTGTTTGCTCCGCCTCAATGCTCTGGGTGTTGGAGTGTGATGGTGCCTCTCTCGGAGGTTCTTGATGGGTGTGTGGAACACTTGAAGAAGAAAAACAAGAAAAAGAAGAAGGGACAATATCCCCAACGGGGGCACCCTCATTCACATTCACATCTACTTCTTCATTCTCATTTTCATCTTCTTCAACATCTACATTTACATCTACATCAAGGGGTTGTTTCTGGGGTTGTTTTTTGCGGGCGTTCTGATTCCCCTTCGGTGCACCACCAAGTTTACCATACTCGGCACCCTTCTTACCATTCTCAACGCTCGCCATATACCGCCGCCTTGCACTATCGAGGTTGGGTTTTGCCAACGCCATAATGATGTTGATATTCTGACTTGCACTCTCTGCACATACACCTTCAAGCGCATAGTCCCTAATTTTCATAAAGCACTCTCGGAAATCCTTATCATCGAGGTGCATCATTGCCTCCACAAAGGAGTCGTACATAACAAAACTTTTCTTTCCATTGTCTTTAATTTTTGACATTGTTTAATAATTATTATTGCAATTATTCTTAAACCACGCCGACACAATCGGCGCAGTTAGACTATGTGTCTATCAAAATATAAGAGGATAGACACACGAAGTCAAGACTTTTTTGTGAGGAAAGTTGCTTTTTCGGGGTAGTTTTCTTTCAACCACTCGATGAACTCCACAATCTTCAAGTAGTCCTCTATGAAAGTTCGATAGTCTGGCAGGTTGAGGCACTAAAAGCGACGAGCGACAATCATTGATTGTCGCTCGTTTTTTTATTTGTTTAGTTGAGGCTCTTGTAGGGTGTTATAATAATTGGTTGTAATTTTGGAAATAGTGTATAAAACTTTTTGTTTTCTGCAGAGAGAATTGTATATTTGTTGACAAACACCATTTTTGCGATTCTACTAACCAAAGACCTCTAATAGTATGAAAAAGTTCCCGTTTATCTCAATGTTTATGGCACTCTTCACTTTTGCCATAGCTTGTACCCCGGAGCCTGTTGAAATGACTCTTTCGGTGACTCCTGCCCAGCTTGAGTATACAGCTGAGGGTGGTGTTCAGAGCGTAACTGTCAGTGCCTCTCACGCCACTTGGAGTGCTGTGTCTGGTGCCGAGTGGTGTGACGTTAATCTTCCTGGAAAGATTGAGAATAATGAGAGTGTTGCGTTTGCTGTCGAGCCTAACACAGGCGAGGAGCGCACTACTACCGTCACTTTTACTCTTGGCGAGAAGAGTGCAACTGTTACGATTCGTCAACTTGCAGCCGAGGTAAATCCTTTGGATGCAATCAAATCGCTCTATGAGGTTCCTGCCGAGGGTGCAGAACTCCGAATCGCAATGGAGGATACCGAGGATGTCAACTTCGATTATGATCCCCAGCACGAATGGCTTCGTATAGATGTTGGCACCACTGAGGATATGTCATTTAGTGGCATTAGCATTGATGTATTCCCGAACGAAGAGCCCGCTGTTCGTGAGTGTGTAGTAACTTTCAGTCAAGCCCAACAGCGCAAAGAGGTTACTATTCGCCAAGCGGGAGCTGAACCCTATATCGAGGTAACGCCCGATAGTCTGGATGTTGACTACAAAGCGCAGCAGATTACTCTCCAAGTTGGTGGTAATGTTGAGTTTGATACCTCTTTCAGCGATGGTTGCGATTGGATTACCTACGACACAAGCAACTATCAGGGCACTCTCTTCGATGTGGCTGAGAATCCTTCGAGTGAGCCTCGTCAAGCACAAATCATCTTCTCCAATACCACAGCAGGAGTCAGTGCATCGGTAACCGTTACTCAGGAGGGTCGCCCTGAGCGTCCTACTTCGCCACCCAACAACCAGATTTGGTACTCGACTTGGGGCTATGGCGAGACACCATACATCAAGAGTGGCTCGTTTGACCGTGAGATTGTATCTAACGTCTACTATTGGGATGAGAAGTTCGGCATCATTACTTTCGATGGCGATGTGACCGAGGTTAAGGACGAGGGATGGGCATATGACGACCGTTGTACTTGGATTATGCTGCCCCCGAGTGTCACCAAGGTTGGCGATATGAGTTTTTATAAGTGTTCGCGCCTCGAAAAGTTCATTGCCCCAGGTCTTACCGAGATGGGTGTGCAAGCCTTTGCCGAGACTCCCAAACTTGCCGACTTCGATTTCTCGGGTCCTATTAAGAGTATTCCTTCCAAGTGCTTCTACAAGAGTGGTTTCGTGGATCTCACAATCCCCGGACATATTAAGGATATTGAAGGAAATGACGCATTTCGCGAGTGTGTGAGCCTGCAAAACGTGGTGTTTGAGGAGGGTGTTGAGAGTGTTAGTGGCACAAGAGTTTTCTATAAATCTTCGACCACGAGTGTTAAGTTCCCGACGACACTGAAGAGTTTAGGTGAGTATGTTTTCTGCATTAACTCAGGACTCTCATCTGTCGAATGGGGAGGCCTTGAATATATTGGTGAGAACTGTTTTTCCGGAACAGGATTTACCGAATTGTCGATTCCTTCCACAGTGAAGGTTGTTGGTGGATTTGGTTTTTCACAGTGTGAAAGTCTTACAAAACTGACTGTTGCAGCCGACAGCATTGGAAGTTTCGCATTTTACCTAAATCCCTCTCTCGTTGACATTACCATTGAGCCTACAACAACAAAATATGCAGATGGCTTATTCCACACTTGCACAGGTCTTGAGTCGTTCCGTTTCCCCGACCATTGGAAAACAACAGGCGAGCAAGTATTTGAGTCTTGCACCAAATTGAAGAATGTGGATTTAAACCAAATCGAGGTTATTGATAGAGAGAGCTTCCACTACTGTGATGGACTGACTTCGATTCATATCCCCAGTTCGGTTAGAAAACTTATGCCTCACGCGTTTACAGGTTGCTACTATCTGGAGAGTGTAACTATTGACGAGGGTATTGAGACCCTGTACGGCTCGTTCGAGACGGCTATTTTGGAAGAGTTAACCATTCCTGCCAGTGTCAAGTGGGTGGGTGGCTCTCTCTATATTAACAGAGATGAGACAAGCAAAGTCATTACCTTCAAGGGTGAGTGCCCCTCGTTGGTTGAGGATCAAGATTACCCCATCTTCCCGACTAACTCTGGTAGTACCGCTCCTTATGTTCCTACGGTACGTGTTCCGTTGGCATACTTAGAAGACTATCTTGATAAAAAGAGTACTGTGTTGGGATACTGTGAGATAACCACTTATTAACATAAAACCTGAGATTACTCATTGTGCGATGTTGTTGAGAGAGAGTGTAGAATTTTTAATACCTGAGACTATGAAGAAGTTGATTTTACTCTGCGCGGCACTCTTCACTGTGGCGGCGCTATCGGCACAGCAGAAGGTCTATTGCCAGATTACCAAGACCAACGATGGTAAGGGGCTCTTCTCCAACACCATCTCCGTTTCGATTGATTATGGGCAGGCTGTTACCGCCTTCTCCGATGACCGTTTGGTCGATGAGAAGGGGCAGAACATTGTCTTCAACTCGATGGTCGATGCAATGAACTATATGGCTATCCTCGGCTGGGAGTTTGAGCAGGCCTACACCACGGTCAGCAGTGGCGACGATGGCAAAGTGTCGTCGAAAGTCTATTGGATACTGAGCAAAGAGGTAGAAGCCGGCGAAGATGCGACCGAAGGAGTGATGAGCGCCAAGGAGTACCTCGACGAACAGGCTGCAATCAGAGCCAACCGCAAAAGATAGACAAGATAAACGTGGGGGAGGGGCTCCTCACCGACCTCTACTCCGACATACCTCGAAGAGCCAGCATCGCCTCGCGCAAGTCGTGGGCGATGCGTTCTTTTTCCTCCTTGTGGGGTGTGGAGGGGTCGTAGGTTATCGGGTCGCCGATGCGGAGGGTGTGGCGGCGTTTGTCGGTATAGATAGGGTAGAAGCGCAGCGACTTACCCGTGGCGTCGTGGTACATCTTGCCGATGTTGGCAAAGCCTGTGAACATCTCGCCCACCGTGTCGGTCTCGTGGACCACCGTCTGGCGGTCGCCGAGTGTCGCCTTGTGGGGTCGCTCGGGGAAGAGCAGCACGTTGTCGCCCTCGCGGAGGGAGTCGATGGTGAGGTGGAAGGTGGACATCACATTGCGCAGGTTGTCCCTCTCGACAGGTATCGGGTTGCAGGAGTTAAGTCCCCACACCACCGGTCGCGCTAAGGCCCTCGCCACTCGCATCTTACACTTCTCACTCAGCAGCGGCAGTCGATAGACAAAGCGACCATACATCTCGCGTGCGGCCTCCTCGCGTGAGAGCATCTTGCGGTCGATCCACGGGCGGAAATAGGTGGGCAGGTAGATGACTGCCGAGATTGGGCCATAGAAGATACCGTGATTGCAGACAAAGATGGAGGGGAAGTGCCCCGCATCAATCTTCTCCTTGCCATAGACCTTCAAGTGGAGCAACGGGCGCACCATAAGCATCAATATCTTCACCCCGAAGCGGGTGCGATACTTCTTGACGAGCAGATTTTTGAGATTTTCGCGGATGTGTTCGTTCTCCATCTCGGCATCGAGGAAGTTGTTGAGTTTGTCGCGGTTAGCCACATCGAGCGGTTGTCGCAGTGCGAAGAAGAGGCTGAGGCCGATGAAGAGCACGGGCAGGAACATCATCGTACGACGCACCATAGAGGGTATCTCCCTATTCTCCACATCGGGAATCACAAAGCACCACAAGGTGAGCACCAAGAGCATAATCGAGGCCGAGAAGATGTAGGCTATACCGCGCGAGAGGTGGCCGCGCATCTGCAACTCGCCCCTCTCTACGCTCTTGTCGTCGAGCGCCGCCACCGCTACAAACGACTCTTCAAGGTTGAGCAGCACCGCATTGGTGGCGGCAATACCCATACCCCACACCACCAGCCACAGGAGCGAACTGAGGGTGCCTACCGCCGAGAAGAGTGCCACCGTGCCCACAATCCACATCAGCGCACCCACCATAAAGGTGTTGAACCCGCCGCGGATATGCAGTCGTCCCTGCAACTGCCTGAACATCCAGAAGATAAAGACCACCGCCACCAACCACATCGCAATCGCCGAGTAGCGCAGAGTGAGCGAGCCTATCGGGCCAAAGCAGATGTAGCACATATACATAAACACCCCCAGACAGAAGGCGGTCTGGGCATAGAAACCCGTACTCGAAAATACCAGATAGGAGTGTATCCCCTGCATCTTGTGCACTCCGCGCAGTTGTTGGCGATGGATAACTCCCGATGGGCTGAATATCAGCATTGTGCCCGTAACGATTAACCTAATCCAAGTGATGCGGAACTGCTCGGGTGTGAGGTGGTTGTCGAGCCATAGGCAGGGGAGTAGCGCCAGCAGTTGGAACAATACCTTATATATATAGCCCCCTTTGCCACGCCTCTTGAAGTGGTCGCCGAGCAGTACCGACCCCACATTGCGCAGTGCAATCAGGCAGATGTAGAGGGTGAGGGGCGTGAGTTTTGGGTTTTGTAGCACACTCGGCAGTGCGTAGATGAGCGCCGAGGCGGCAATGAGCGAACTGCCCAGAGCGATAAATATCATCGACTGCAATCCTCGTCGCGAACTGACATAATGAGCACCCGAGGTGTAATAGACGGTCCAGATATCGACAAAGAGAAAGAAGGCAGCACCATAGAACGGACTGCCCAACATACAGTGGCTGAGGTACATCGAGAGCAGCAATTGGGCGAAGTTGTTGCCAAATGCCGAGAAGTTGCTCCTGACTCGTCTTCCACGTTGGTCGTTATGTGGCTCACTACTCATCGTAAGCCACAAATATACGAAAATCGGGCCCGAAGAATTGGTCTTCGAGGCCCGATTTGTGTTCTAAAAGTCGAAAATGTTACTTGGCAGCCACCTCTTCGGCATAGCGTTTGGCGTGGTCGGTGTTCCAAGTGATTTTGGCAGTGCCATACTTGAAGTTGGCGTTGAGCATCGGGTTGTAGGCCTGCGGGTCGTAGTCGGCAGTGCCCGCGCCGAGCTGCTCAATCAGCGTGCGCATATCGTAGAGGTACTGCATATCGAGCTTGGGGAGGTCGCCTTTCTGCCAGTCGTGACCACCGTAGAAGATAAGCTCCTCGGCATTAATACCGTGGTCGGGGTTCTCAATATACGCAATCAGCCTCTCCACCCCACCAACATATTGTTTAAAACCGTCGTAGGAGAAGATCCACACGCCATTGCCCGAGCCGATAGCGTCGCCCGAGAAGCAGGCATCGGAGCCTTCGAGGAAGAAGACGGTAGAGCCCACGGTGTGGCCGGGAACGATGAGGGTGTTGATAACCTTGCCGCCCAGGTCAATCGATGCACCCTCGGCAAACTTCTCGGTACGACCCTCGGGGAAGTTACCACCGCGCTGGAAGTCGGCAGCGGGAATCCAGAAGAGGGCGCGCTCATCGTCGGCAAAGGCGGGGAGCATACCGGTGTGGTCACCGTGGTTGTGGGTGATGGTGATGTAGAGCTGCTTATCGCCGATACGGTCATATACCAGCTGACGCAGCGAGGGGATAGCCTCCTCGTCGGCGAGGCGGTTGGAGAGGTCGATGAGCAGTGCACTCTTCTTACCAACAATCAGATACATATCCGAGCAGTTGTTCTGCACCATTCGGCCCTCGGCGTTGGTGTAGTTGCCGGCGGGACGGGCAGAGTTGCAGTCCTCGATGTGATATACACCCTTCTCGATAGCGTCAACGGTGTAGGGTCCAACCTCGACGGGAGCAGGAAGTGACTCATTACAAGCCAGAAGCGAAACGGTTGCTAAGAGCATACACGCCGCACGTAGAAACTTTTTCATAGTATGACTTTTAAGTGGTTAGTACTTTGCTAAGAACAAAAATAGTATTTCTTCACGTTTTTTGCTACATTTGCACACATTTTTTTCCGAAAGCGTATGAATATCACATCGGCAGAGTTTAAGTTCAGCAGTGGCAAGATAAGCCAAATCCCCGACCACGGTAAGCGCGAGTTTGCCTTTATCGGGCGTAGCAATGTGGGCAAGTCGTCACTTGTCAATATGCTCACAGGGCGCAACCTCGCCAAGGTCTCGGCAACCCCGGGTAAGACCCAACTTATCAACCACTTTCTGGTAAACGATAGCTGGTGGCTCGTCGATTTGCCCGGCTATGGCTATGCCCGCACCTCGCGCAACGCCCGCGAGAGTTTCACCAAGATTATCACCGACTACGTCACTGCCGCACCCGCCCTGCACTACCTCTTCGTGCTGATTGACTCGCGCCACGAGGCGATGAAGATAGACCTCGAATTCTTGCAGATGCTCGGCCGCGAGGGCGTACCCTTCGGAATAGTCTTCACCAAGAGCGACAAACTCTCGGCCCGACAACTCCGACTCAACGTGGAGGCCTACAAGAGAAGGCTCTCCGAGTGGTGGGAGGAGTTGCCCAATATCTTCATCACCTCCTCCGAACACCGCAAAGGCCGCGACGAGATTTTGGACTTTATTGAGGAGTGTTTGAAAGATTGTTGATAAAATTTGTCCTTTATGGCGGTTTTCCGACCAATTAGTTATATATTTGCGGATAGAAAACACAAATCCTGACTACAATATGGCTATTCACAAACTCAAAATCTTCGCTTGTAGCGGCTCACACACTCTGGCCGAGAAGATAGCGAAAAGTTATGGTGTCGAGCTGGGTGACCTGAAACTCAGTATGTTTAGCGATGGCGAGTTCCAGCCCGCCTTCGAGGAGAGTATTCGCGGCTGTACCGTCTTCGTGGTACAATCCACTCCTCCCCCCGCAGAGAACCTGATGGAGTTGCTCCTCACTATCGACGCTGCTCGTCGTGCCTCGGCACATATGGTGGTAGCTGTGATGCCCTACTTCGGTTGGGCTCGTCAGGACCGCAAGGACCGTCCCCGTGTGCCCATCGGTGCGAAACTCGTGGCTAACCTCCTCGCAGCAGCAGGTGCCGACCGCGTGATCACTATGGACCTCCACGCCGACCAGATTCAGGGCTTCTTCGATATCCCCGTTGACCACATCTACGCAAGCCGCATCTTCGTGCCCTACGTGCAGCAGATGGGCCTCGAAAACCTCTCGGTGGCTACCCCCGATATCGGTGGCTCGAAGCGTGCAAACAGCTATGCATCATACCTCAATGCACCTCTGATTATCTGCCACAAGCACCGCGACAGACCCAACGTAGTGGGCACTATGCGTGCTATCGGCGACGTTGAGGACCGCAATATCCTCCTGCTGGACGATATGATCGACACCGCAGGTACCATCACCAAGGCTGCCAATATGTTTATGGATATGGGCGCACGCAGCGTACGCGCTTGTGTTACCCACCCGCTCCTCTCGGGTCCCGCCTACGAGCGTATCAACGAGAGCAAGCTGACCGAGGTGATTACTACCGATACTATTCCCTTGCGTACCGATAAGGATACCTCCAAGTTCACCGTTCTCGGCATCGCCGACGTGATGGCCGACGTGATTGAGCGAGTGCATAATTATCGAGAGATTTCATCGCAGTTCCTTTTCGGACAGAAGTAAAAAGCCATCTGATTGGTAAATTTTGCACTTCCCTTGCGAGGCTGCTCCTCACATACGCTTAGTATGCTGCGGGCAGCCTCGCTTCACGAAGCCCAAAATTTCCTCAATCATATGACTTTTTTGGGTGGTGGGTTTAAATTATAAAACTGAGAGCAATATCGAATTGCTCTCAGTTTTAGTTTATAGGGAGTTATGGGAGTTATAGGAGTTATAGGAATTATGTGATATTCTTTAAATACCCACTATTCCCATTGTTCCCATTATTCCCATTATTCTCATTATTCCTATTGTGCCCTAACACTCCTTAACACTCCCTAATCTCCCTTCAATTTCCTTTCTCTGACGAAATTGGCTCACTTTGTTCGCCTTTCTCGTTACTCCTTAATTTGCAAGCAAGTAATTGCTAAGCAGGGTGCAAGTGCTACCCCTTTCTATTAAATAGGGTTAGGTCTGTTCGAATAGATTCGACAGCCTAACCCTATTTAATAGAAAAAGGTTGTACATTCGTACAACCTTCTGCTTAGCAATCTCTTGCTTGATGCGGAGAGGACGAGATTCGAACTCGTGGTACGGAATAACCCGTACGTCGGTTTAGCAAACCGGTGGTTTCAGCCACTCACCCACCTCTCCGGGTAATGTTACCTGAAATCCGCTCTTGTTGAGCGTTAAGCGGTGCAAATATAGTGAATTTTAATTATCCGCCAAACTCAAAACAAAACTTTTGTGAAATTTTTTTCCAAAAACACTATCTTTGCCTATAAATTGTATCCAACCAAACAGACTTTATATTATGCAAAAATATATTATGCCACTCGTTGAACTGCTCTGTCAGATGGCACCATATCTCCTTCTGGGCTTTCTGATAGCAGGCGTTCTGCACGCATTTGTGCCCTCGAAACTATACTCTAAATATCTGTCGCGCAATAACTTCCGTAGTTCGGCCATCGCCGCACTCATCGGCATACCACTGCCGCTCTGCTCGTGTGGCGTAATCCCGACCGCTATGTCGATGCGTCGCGAGGGTGCGTCGCGTGCGGCGACCACCTCGTTCCTCATCGCAACCCCGCAGACAGGTGTCGATTCCATTGCCGCCACCGCCGCACTTATGGGGTGGCCCTTTGCATTGCTGCGACCCATCGCTGCACTCGTCACCGCGCTATTTGGTGGTGGTGTGGTCAGCCTCGTGGAACGTGCTCACCCTGAGGATAATATCCCCAAAGCTGTCGAGGAAAAACAACTCCACAAAGGTTTTTGGGCGCGTTGCTGGGAAGCGGTGCGCTACGGGCTGGGCGATATGATTGAGAACATAGGTAAGTGGCTGATTATAGGCTTGGTAGTGGCGGGTGCAATCACCGTATTTGTCCCCGATGACTTCTTCGCCATATTTAGCGGCAACACCCTGCTGAGTATGTTGCTCGTCTTGGTGGTGGCGGTGCCTATGTATATCTGTGCCACGGGCTCGGTGCCCATTGCTGCGGCGCTGATGCTCAAAGGCCTCTCGCCAGGCACTGCACTTGTGATGTTGATGGCCGGCCCCGCTGCCAATATGGCGTCGATAATGGTGCTTGGCAAGGAACTCGGTCGCCGCTCGCTCATCACCTATCTCGCCACCATCATCTGTGGCTCTATCGCCTTTGGGTTGGTGGCCGACTATCTCCTGCCTGCCGAGTGGTTCTCGCGCGTGTCGCTCCACGCTGCCCACTCCCACGGTGCGGGCATCTCGCTCTTCGAGGGGTTGTGTGGTGGTCTCTTTATCGTGCTGCTCGTCAGTGCTTTCTGGCGACGCTACCGTCGAAATCGAAACAATCAAATACTGATGAATATGACCAGAGAATTTAAGGTAAAAGGTATGATGTGTGGTCACTGCCAGGCCAACGTGGAGAAGGGTCTTGCCGCGTTGGAGGGTGTGACCGCAGTGGTGGTTGACCTCGCCTCGGGCACTGCCCGCGTTGAGGGAACTGCGACCGATGAGGCTATCCGCGCCTGCATCGAAAGGCTCGGCTACGAGTGCCCGATGGAGTAGGGCAGTGGCATCTAACGTGACGGTCGGGACGAATTAGAGTGTTTGTCCCGACTTTTTTTGTGTAACGCCTTGCAATCTTAAATATTAATCCTAACTTTGTAGTAACCCAAAATAGAGGAAAGCCTTATGAGAAATTTTCTGTGGTTTATTATAGGTCTGCTCTGCGGAGTGTTGGTGATGATGATGCGTGAGGGCGATAGTGCTCCGAAAGAGAGCGAGGAGGCTGTTGAGGTTGTTGGAGTGGTAGAGGAGAACAAGCAACTACCCGGAGTGACGATGTTTGAAACACCTCAGGGAAATGTGCCTGTTAAGGTCCTGAGGATAGAGCAGATCTCCGAAAGCGGAGCAGCAATAGCAACCGAGGTTGAAAATTTCGGAACTTCTACATATATAGAACGTGATATAAAAGTATTGCTTTTACCCAAAGAGGGTGAGAATTTTTACTCAAAACAGATTATCCAACTCTCTTCCAATCAGCAGGCTTTGCGTGTGGGAGAGTATAAATCGGGAGGTAGAATCTATCCCGTTGTACGTATTACCAGAAAATAGATTTTTTTACACACCTATAAATAGGCTATTAGTCGACCGAAGAAAAACGTAGTTTTTCGCCAAAAGTTTTTGGTTCCGCTTTTTGTAAAAAGCGGAGAAAGAAAGGCTGTTAGCCAAATGAAGAAATAAGCTATGAAACTAACCATCAAACAGTTGGCCTTTGTGCTGACTCTCTTCTTGTTCTCGGCGTGTGGCAAGCCTGCTGCCGAGCAGTTAGAACTCTATATCGGAACATATACTGCCGAGCAGAGCGAAGGTATCTATCGCCTGCATTTCGACACTGCCGATGGTACTTTCACTGCGCCCGAACTTGTGGTGGAGGTCGATAACCCCTCCTACCTCGCCTTTTCGCCCGATGCCTCGCGCCTCTATGCGGTTAGCGAGGGCGAAACCGACGCCACCTCGGCGCTGAACGCCTACGCTGTCGAGGCCGATGGCAGCCTCACCCTCCTCTCGCGCCACGCCACAGGAGGTGCTGCCCCCTGCTATGTGAAGGTGGCGGGCGACTATGTCTATACCGCCAACTATCTGGGTGGCTCGGTGAGCGTCTTCCCCATCAATCCCGATGGCTCTACCGGCGAGGCTGAGTTGGTGCGTAAGTTCCACGATATGGCCGAGATGCACAATGTGGCCGAGGGCAAGGTGCCTCACCTGCACGGAGTATTCGACGCAGGTGGTAACAAACTCTATATGACCGACTTGGGACTTGATATGCTTCACCTTGTTGAGCCTGAGAGAGAGAATGGAGAGGTTGACCTGCGCTTGATCAGCACCATCATCTTCAAAGATGGATTCGGCCCGCGCCACATGACCCGCTCCGATGATGGCAAGCGTCTATATGTGCTTGGCGAGTTGTCGGGAGAGATTGAGGTCTACGACACAAACGGTGGTCGCCTGCAAATAATACGCTCCGACAGTGTGGGTGGTGGCGGCTGTGCCGATATCCACCTCTCGCCCGATGGTCGTTTCCTCTACGCAAGCAATCGCCTGAAAGAGGACGGTATCTCGACCTTTGCGGTTGATGCTGAGGGACTTCTGACAAAGATAGACTACACCCATACAGGTATCCACCCGCGCAACTTTACCCTCACTCCTGACGGACGTTGGCTGCTCTGCGCAAATCGCGACACCGACAACATCCAGATTTTCGAGCGCAATGCCGAGAGCGGAAAGTTGACCTTGAAGGGTGAGATTAAGCTCAGTATGCCTGTCTGCTTGCTCTGGAAATAGAGAGGATAACTCCCTTAATCATAATTTTATAACCAACAAAAATCAAACACAACATGAAAAAACTTCTGCTTATTCTGTGTGCTGCGTTGGCTACTTGCTGCGCAAAGAGTGGTGCCGAGGGTGATGGCATCAACAAGAACAAGGATTTTATCACCATCGACGGTCCTAACCTTGTGGCTCCCGATGGCTCGAAATTCTTCATCAAGGGTACTAACCTCGGTAATTGGCTCAACCCCGAGGGCTATATGTTCAACTTTGCAAAGACCAACTCGGCAGGTGCTATCGACCTGATGTTCCGTCAGATGGTAGGCCCCGACTTTACCAATGAGTTCTGGGCAGCCTTCAAAGATAACTACATCACCGAGGCCGATATCGACTTTATCGCTTCGACAGGCGCCAACACTATCCGTGTTCCCTTCCACTACAAGTTATTCACCGACGAGGACTATATGGGCCTCACCGCCAATCAGGACGGTTTCGCACGTATCGACCAGCTCGTGGAGTGGTGCCGCGGTAAGGGTGTATATCTGATTCTCGATATGCACGATGCTCCCGGCGGCCAGACCGGTGACAACATTGACGACAGCTACGGTTATCCTTGGCTCTTCGAGAGCGAGGCAAGTCAGGCTCTCTATTGCGACATCTGGCGTCGTATTGCCGACCACTACAAGAACGAGCCCGTAATCCTCGGCTACGACCTTCTGAATGAGCCTATTGCTCCCTACTTCGAGAATCAGGCCGAGCTCGATGCCAAACTCGCTGCTATCTATAAGATGGGTGTCGATGCAGTGCGCTCGGTGGATAAGAACCACATCATTATGCTGGGTGGCGCTCAGTGGAACGGTAACTTCCGCCCCTTGGAGAATACCCTCTTCGACGACGGTATTATGTACACCTGCCACCGCTATGGTGGCGCAACAGATGCTAACGCTATCCGTAGTTTCATCGAGTTCCGCGACCGTGTGAACCGCCCGATGTATATGGGTGAGATTGGTCACAATACCGACGAGTGGATGTCGTCGTTCTGCAAGACAATGGTGGAGAACAATATCGGCTACACCTTCTGGCCCTACAAGAAGATTAACGATAGCTGCTTTGCAGGTGTTCCCGCTCCCGAGGGTTGGAATAAGGTTGTACGCGCTTTCTCCGAGGCACCTCGTGCTACTTATAACGAGATTCGCGCCGCTCGCCCCAATCAGGCAGAGGCTCGTCAGCTGATGATGCAGTTTGTGGAGAACAGCAAGTTTGAGAACTGCGTGATTCAGTACTCCTATATCCGTGCGATTGGGTTGACTGTTAATGGCATCTAAATAAAAAAGCCATCTGATTGGTAAATTTGGTGTTGGAGGGGCCTGGGTAACCGCTTACATACAGCAAGTATGCTGCGCGGCTCCCCAGACCCCTCCGCCTAAAATTTCCTCAATCATATGACTTTTTTGGAAAAATGAGAGCAATATCGAATTGCTCTCATTTTTTTATAGGGAGTTATGGGAGTTATGAGAATAATGGGAGTTATAGGAGTTATGGGAGATTAGGGAATTTAGTGAGTTTAAGGAGATTAGGGAATTTAGTGAATTTAGTGAGATTAAGGAATTTAAGGAACTTAAAGAGTTTAAAGATTTTCCTATTATTCCCATTATTCCCATAATTCCTATAATTCCCTAAACTCCCTAATAATCATTTTGAATTTTGAATTTTGAACTTGGAATTTTGCAATTCAAAAAAAACTTTCTACATTTGTCGTCGGAAACGGTTCCCGAGTGTCGGTCCGACACAGAGGATTAAAAGGGAATGCCGTGAGAATCGGCAACAGTTCCCGCTGCTGTAAGTTCCTTTCGCTCAGAGCGAAATAGAGGTTTCGGCACTTTTGCCACTGGTCCGTCAGGACTGGGAAGGCGTCGAAATGGAATAAGTCAGAAGACCTGCCGCGTCCAAGCAAAAGGATTTACCCTGCGGCGAATGGGGTTTCTGACAGAGTTTCTCGGGCAGTCCGAGTTGTTGAGCGACAGAGGCGTAGGTCGCAAACAACAGGCAAAGCCCAAACAAAACATCGGTAAGAAGTTAAGTTCGCACGCGTTAGGAGAAGTCCAACGCGATTTTTTTTCCTCCCAATCGCTGTTGCGACAACAGCGCTGTGGCGGATAGTAGTGTGAAAAAGGCTGTGGCGCGACAGAGTGAGAGGAAAGGCCCTCTGTCGCCGCTCACCGCCGAAACAAAGCGACAAAAGACCGGTCTTTTAAATAAACAAAAGAGTAAAAATTTAACTGACAAAACAATGAAAAACCTTTTCCGATTGGCCATCGTGGCGGCAGGTGCACTACTGATGGTGGGCTGTAATTTTGGTGGGGGCGACGACCCCGAAGATGTGACCCTTGCGACCGATGCGGTCTATATCACCAATGAGGGTAACTGGGGCTCGGCAAACGCCTCGCTGAGCGTCTATAACCCTGAAACAAAAGAGATTGAGAACGGAATTTTCCGTCGTGTAAACGCTGTACCCCTCGGCGATGTGGCACAGAGTGCAGCGGTCTATGGCGACGACCTCTATGTGGTTGTCAATAACTCGGGCGTGGTCTTCCGCGTTGACCGCGCGACGATGACCGTGCAGGACAAGATTGAGGGACTCACCTCGCCCCGTTTTATTGCCCTCGCCTCCGACACCAAGGGCTACATCTCGGATATGTACACCAACAAAATCACCATCTTCAACCCCCAGACCTGCGAGGTGACGGGCGATGTAACCCTTCCCGATGATGCATCGTCGGAGCAGATGGTGGTGCTTGGCGATAAACTCTATGTGGCGTGGTGGAGCTATGGTAATACTATCTTTGTGATTGATACCAAGACCGATAAGGTGGTCGATAGTATAGAGGTGGGCTTGCAGCCCTGCTCGCTGGTGGCCGATGGCGCAGGTAAACTCTGGGCACTCTCCGATGGTGGTGGCTACCCCCAAAACCCTGCGGGCTACGAGGCACCCCGCCTGATGCGCATCAACCCCGCGACGGGTAGCGTGGAGCGCACCTTTACCTTCACCGAGGGCGACTACTTCTCCTCGCGCTTGGCGCTCAATGGCGCTGCCGATACCCTTTACTATACCGTTGGCGGTGAGGTGTGGCGTATGGCTACTGCCGACAGTCAGCTCCCTGCCGAGCCCTTTATCAGCGAGGGTGTCTATTACTACTCGATGGCTGTCGATCCTGTGAGCAGTGAGCTCTATCTGGGCGACGCGGGCGACTATGTCAATCCAGGCCGAGTGATGCGCTATGCGACCAATGGCACAAAGGTCGATGAGTTCAATGTGGGTATCTCTCCCGGCTATATCGTTTTTGGCACGTCGGAACGAGAGTAGTGGCTCGATAATTGTTTGTCTGTCGGGAGTTTGGCCGATTGACTGAAAGTGCCCTATTTTATGAAAAAAGTGAAAAAATATAAGAAAAATTAGGCAGTTACGAAAAAAAGTACTAATTTAGGGGCTTGAAAGAGGTGCTAAATATAGCGCCAGTGAGATAACGGATTGAAAAACAGACAAATAATTTAATTTATCGATTTACTATTATGAAAAAAGCATTATTTTTGGTGATGGCCGTATTCGCTATGGCAACCGTGTGCGAGGCACAGAAGGTAACTTTGAAGACTAATGTTCCCACATTGGCTTACGGTGCAGCTAACCTTGGTGTTGAGTTTGCAATCGCTCCTAAGTGGACTTTGGGTGCAGAGGGTACTGCTGTTGTATTTAACCCCTACGATAGCTTCTACGCTAACGGTTGGATGGGTACCGGTGAGGTTCGCTACTACACTTGCAAGGCTTTCAATGGTCACCACTTTGGTCTTTATGGTAACGCTGCTCGCTTTGGCAAGCTCGTACTTGGCGATGGCCTTATCTCGAAGTTGGCTGCTGGCGGTCAGACCGCTAACGGTGCTGAGAACGTGAAGATCGCTTCGATTGGTCTTTCGTACGGTTACTACTTCAAGCTTGGTACTCACTGGGCTATCGATACCACTATCGGTGCTGGCGCTAACTACGCTGGTAGCAGAAGTGACTGGGCATTTGGCCTGGGTCGTTTCCAGGTTGCTCTCGGTTACCGCTTCTAATAAGTTAGATAGAGAAAAAAATGAGAGTGGTTTCTACACCACTCTCATTTTTTTTTGTAGGGAGTTTCAAGAATTCAAAATTCAAAGTTCAAAATTCAAAATGATTTTAGGGAACTTAGTGAGTGTTAGAGAATTTAAGGAGTTTAGGGAATAATGGGAATTATGGGAGTAATGGGAGACTCTTTAAACTCACTAAACTCTTTAAATTCCCTAAATTCACTAAACTCCCTAACATCATACTCGCGGGTAGCATTTTTACTACCCGCGAGTATTTTGCGGTTTAATATAGTGAGTGTTAAGGAGCGTTAGGGAACTTAGGGAGTTTAGGGAAAACCGCTTAGGCTCTTTGAGAAACGAATGGAGTCACAGAAAAACTCTTTCTGTATCAGTTTTGTTTTTCGGGTTTAGGTGAACGCCATCGAAGATGGTGCGATAATAAAAAGAGATAGGCTTGTCAAACTTGTTTGAACAAAGCCTATCTCTTTTTGTTATCGAAGTAGCCGCAGGCTATCCCTAAATCCGCAAACTAAATAGTACAAAAGTTTTTGGTTCCGCTTTTTACAAAAAGCGGAGAAGAAAAGCGACAAAAACCTACTTTTTCTCCAATTCGGAGAGGCGTGCTACGGGGGCTATGTCGAGGCTGGCGGTGTTGCCTGCGAGGTAGTTGTAGTAGCCTGATACTGCGATCATTGCGGCGTTGTCGGTGGTAAATTTGATGGGTGGCAGGTAGGTGTTCCACTTGCGTCGTCGTCCCATCTCCTCTATGGCGTGTCTGAGTCCCGAGTTTGCCGATACGCCACCTGCTATTGCTATCTCTTTGATGCCTGTTGCTTTGGAGGCTTTTATGAGTTTGTTGAGGAGTATGTCGATTATGGTCTTTTGTAGTGAGGCGCATAGGTCGGCTTTGTTCTCCTCTATGAAGTTGGGGTTTTCGGCTATGTTGTCGCGCAGGAAGTAGAGGAACGATGTTTTGAGTCCGCTGAAACTGTAATTAAATCCCTCTATGGAGGGCTTCGCAAAGCGGAACTTCTCGGGGTCGCCTTCGGCTGCCAGACGGTCTATTATGGGGCCGCCGGGGTAGGGGAGTCCCATCACCTTGGCGCACTTGTCGAACGCCTCGCCTGCTGCGTCGTCTATTGTGGTACCTATTATCTCCATTTGGAGTGGTGAATCTACGCGCACTATCTGGCTGTGGCCACCGCTCACGAGCAGGCAGAGGAAGGGAAATGCGGGCGTGGGTCGTGGCTCGTCGGGGAGTGCGATGAAGTGGGAGAGTATGTGCCCTTGGAGGTGGTTTACCTCGACCATCGGAACATTTTTTGCAAGCGATAGTCCTTTGGCGAATGATACTCCGACGAGCAGTGAGCCGAGCAAGCCGGGGCCGCGTGTGAAGGCTATGGCGTCGAGTTCATCGGCAGTTATGCCTGCCTCTTTGAGTGCGGTGTCGACCACGGGGATTATGTTCTGCTGGTGTGCTCGCGAGGCGAGTTCGGGTATTACGCCACCATATTTTTGATGAACGGCTTGCGAGGCTATGACGTTGGAGAGCATCACTCGGCCGCGTAGGAGAGCGGCAGATGTGTCGTCGCAAGAAGATTCTATACCTAAAATTATAACATCGTTGTCGTTCATTTCCAAAATTCAGATTTTTTTCGTAAAATTGTGAGTTTATTGGACTAATAATGCGCAAAGTTATAAAAATATTATTAACCGTGGTATCGTCGCTCATCTTGGCAACGATTATTTTGCCATTGGTGCTGACCGCATTGTTAGGTGTCCCTGCTGTGCAAAATGCTGTGGTTGATGTACTTACCGCTCAGGTCACTAAGCGTACGGGGATAGAGATGGATATCGAAAAAGTACGCATCAGGGGCTATAATCGTGTTGAGGCCGACGGTATTTTTGTGGCTGACAAGCGTGGCGACACTATGCTCTATGTCCAGCACGCCAAGGCCAACCTGAATAAGGCGGCTATCGCTAAGGGCAAAATCGTCGTGGGCGATGTGTATGCCGAGGGTGCGCTGGTCAATGTCTATATGATTAAGCCTGAGGAGGGTCTGTCGAATATTAAGGAGACGCTTGGCGAGCCTGACGAAACAAACGAAGATTTCACGCTGGATATCAACGATATAACACTTGTAGATTCGCGCTTTGTCTATAACGATACTATCCGCTACTACGACGTTGTGGGCGGCGGTATCAATTGGATGGCGATGGATTTCCAGCATATGGACGCCAAGAGCGACCATATCCGTATGAGGGGTGACAGCCTCTCGATGGAGTTGCACGATATCTCGTTTGTCGATAAGTCGGGTGTTGTGGCCGACTATGTGGGCGCAGGCGACTTCTCGCTGAGTGATAGTAACCTCTATTTCAGTGAGTTGAAGGTGCGCTCGGGTAATGCCGACCTCTACCTGCCACGCCTTGCGCTGATGGCCGACGATTGGCATAAGTACCAGAACTTTATGGACAGCGTACGTATCGAGGGTGTGAGCGTTGGCTCTCGCCTGGATATGACCACGTTGAGCAATTTCGTGCCAACGATGTGGACTCAGATACCTATCGAGTTGAGCGACCTCTCGCTGACGGTAGGTGGCACTGTGAACGACTTCGAGGGCGAGATTGAAAATGTGGTGGTGAACGATATGGCCAGCCTCTCCACCAAGTTCTCGGCGGTTGATATTGAGCAACTTGCCGATGCACGCTTGGCTCTCCAAGGACTCTCGTTGCAGAGTGAGGGTAGTGCAGTGTGCGACCTCTATGCCGAGATTTCGGGTAAGCGACTCTCGTCGGAGGTGGCGACTATCATCCGCCGACTGGGCGTAGTGGGCGTGGGTGCTACGGTGTCGGGTCTGCTCTCCGACTTGCAGGGTCGTGTGGCGCTGAACACCTCGGCAGGTGCTGTGGAGGTTAGTGCCGATGTGGCCGCTCCGCGTGGCGAGTACGATGCACACGTGGTGGCGCGCAGTGTCGATTTGGGCCGACTGCTGGCTAAGGATAACTTGGGCAAGGTGTCGCTGGTGGGCGATGCCAAGAGCGGCAGGGCCGATGGGGACACCACAGCCAACCTGCTCCTCGATATCTCGGAACTCGACTTTAATAATCACAAATTCAGCGATATAGCCTTAGATGCCAACTATGAGAAACGATTGGTGGAGCTATCGCTCAACAGTAGAGATAGCGCAGCACTGCTCACCATCGACGGGCAAGTTAACCTCAATGGCTCTGCTCCGCGCTACGATGCGCGCTTGAAGGTGGAACGTGCTGATCTTCACGAGATTGGCTTGGTGGCCGATAGTGTGTCGCTCTTTGCAGGCAATATGTACGGTAGGGTTACGGGTCGCACCTTGGAGGAGATGAGCGGCGACATCAGGTTTGGTGACCTGAGCTATACCTCCTCGCGCGATACGGTGACCACCGAGTCGATTACTGTGGTGGGTCATAGTGCCGAGGGCGCTGCCGAACTGAAATTGGAGAGCGATATTATCGATATAAACCTCAGTGGCCCTGTTAGTTACCGCGAGGTAGTCAACTACTTTGGCGACACTTTGTGGCGCTATCTGCCCTCGCTCTCGCCTGCCGAGAGTGGTGTGGGTGAGCAGCAACTGCTGGCTGTGGCCGAAGAGGAGGAGGCGATGCCCGCCGACGCTGCGGTGCGTATCGAGGTGGGCGATGCCGATGCTGTGGCGGGTATCTTCGTACCAGGATTGCAGATTGCCCCCAAGACCCGACTTGACTTCAACTTCAACCCCACTACCGAGCAGTTCAACCTGCAAGCCTCCTCGCCCTATATCGAGGTAGGCGATGTTTTGGTGGCAAATATGGCGCTGAGTAGCAGGAATTTGCCCGACTCTATGTGGATTAGCTCCTCGGCTGAGGATCTCTATGTGTCGGGACTCCATATGCCGCGTTTCGGCCTGAGTGGCGGTGCAAAGCAGAACCATATCGACTTGGTGGCTGGCTTCGAGGATAACACCACGGGATTGGGTGCAAGACTTGGTATCTGCTCACGTCTGGGACGTGACGAAGAGGGCAAGGCGACTATCTCGGCCAACTTTGAAGACTCCTATATTAATACTCTCGACCGTCGTTGGGAGGTGACCTCCGATAGTATCCTCTACACCCCTAAGAGTACCTTTATCGAGAACTTTGCGCTGAGTGCTGCCGAGCAGAGCCTGTTGCTCGACGGTATTGTTTCTTCTCTGCCGACCGATACTCTGCATCTCGATATCAATAACTTAGACCTGTCGCTGTTTAATCCTATTATCGAAGATTCCGGTTACGATCTGGGCGGTCGTATCGACGGTCACGCTGACCTGATGTCGGTACTGAACAAGATGGTGATCGAGGCGGAGATGGACTTTGTGGAGATGAGCGCCAATGAGTTTGTTGCGCCCACCTTGCGCTTCGATAGCCGTATGGACTTCGGCGCGGAGCGTGTGACACTCCATCTGGCTGAGGCAGAGAGCGGTAAAGACCTTATCGAAGGCTACTACCGTCCTGCCGACCGTGCTTTCTTGGCCGATGTGACTATCGACCGACTGCCGCTTGCCCTGCTCGATGCCGCTTTGGAGGGTGTGGCGAGCGACAACGAGGGTGCTCTCTCGCTCGATGTTGAGGTGGCAAACGACAGCCAAAATGGCCTGCAACTCAATGGCGATGTGGTGGTCGATGAGCTTGTTACCACCGTCGATTTCCTCGGTGTGCGCTATTCGTTGCCCAAGGCGACACTTGCGCTGAATAATAGTCGCGGTCGTATCCGTGGCGCACAACTTGTTGACCCCGAGGGTAATAGAGGTACATTAGAGTTGGAACTCGATATGACCGATATGCAGAATTTGCGCTACGATGTGCGCCTGTTGCCTGTCGATATGTTGGTGCTCAACACCGAGCAGAGCTACGACGCCGAGTTCTATGGCCGCATCTATGCTTCGGGTGCAGTGATTGTCGAGGGCAACAACCTCGGTACCAATATGGATATTGTGGCGACCACCTCGAACAACTCCAATTTCTACCTCCCCCTCTCGGGTACGAGCGAGTTCTCCTCGACCGACTTTGTCACCTTTGTCACTCCCACCGTGGAGGAGCAGACTCCCGACGAACTCACCCGACGTAAGGAGCGATACACGCAGAGTGTGAATAATAGTGGCGTGACGAACAAGGACTTGAATATCACAATGACACTCAACGTGTTACCCAACCTCGATTTCCACCTGCAACTCGACCCCGAGAACAACAACGAGTTGCGTGCTACGGGTAATGCCGCGCTCAACCTCAATATCAACCCCTCGCGCGATATATTTACTATGTATGGCGACTACCAAATCTCGGAGGGAACACTATCGCTCAACTTGGAGGACCTGATTGTCCGCGAGTTCTCCATACAGTCGGGTAGCACCATCGATTGGAGTGGTAGCCCGCTCGATGCGACACTCAACATCGACGCCGCCTATCGACTTAAAACGTCGCTTGCGCCGCTGCTCAACCTCGGCGAGGATATGGCTTACAACAATACCACCGTCGAGTGTATCGTGACGCTCTCCGACCGCCTCTCCGAGCCATCGATATCGTTCGACGTGCGCCTGCCCAATGCAAGTTCGGAGTATCAGAGCCTGATTTCCAGCGCGTTCAGTACTCAGGAGATGATGGCAACCCAATTCATCTACCTCCTCGCATTTGGCAATTTCTACTCCGATACCTCGTCGCAAAACCTCAATATCGGTGCGCAGACGGGCTCTATGATTGGCTTCGATATTCTCAGCCGCCAGCTCAGCAACCTCCTCTCATCGGAGGATGTGAGCTTCGACTTCCGCTACCGTCCGCGTGGCGAGTTGAACTCCGATGAGGTGGGTGTCGATATCCAAAAACCCCTTATCGGCGACCGTCTGGTCTTGGAGTTGGAGGCCAACTACGACACGGGTAATAACCCCACCACCTCTACCGACACCCGCGTATCGGGTGGTGGCTCGCTCACCTACACCATCGACAAGGCGGGTAACCTGATACTCCGAGGCTTCTCGCGTACGATTGACAGCTTCGACGAGAACCAGGGTCTGCAAGAAAATGGCGTCGGTCTATACTACGGACAGAACTTCGATACGTTTAAAGAGTTGAGGGAACGCCGCCGAGAACGCCGCCGAGAACGCCGCGAGGCCAAGGCTCAGAGTGTGCAAAATGAAGAGACAGAATAAATTACAATAATAACAAATAAACTACACAAACAACTATGATTACACTTTTGCAGGCCACTCCCGAGATGGCCGTTGAGGTCACTCCGGTGGCAGAGAGTATGAGTTTTGGCGACTTGTTTATGGCAGGTGGTTGGCTGATGTGGCCGCTGTTGGCGTTGCTCGGCGTGGCCATCTTCATCTTCGTTGAGCGCTTTATCGCTATCCGCAAGGCCTCGCGCGTGGATGAGAACTTTATGCACCGCGTGCGCGACTACATCTACGAGGGTAAAATTCAGACCGCTATCAAGATGTGCCGCTCGACAAATACCCCCATCGCGCGTATGATTGAGAAGGGTATCGGTCGTATTGGTCGCCCGATGGCCGATGTGCAGAACGCCATCGAGAATCAGGCAAACCTCGAAGTGTCGAAACTCGAAAACAACCTCCCGATTCTGGCAACCATCTCCGGTGGTGCTCCTATGATTGGTTTCTTGGGTACTGTACTCGGTATGGTGCGTGCCTTTATGAACCTCTCCTCGGCAGGCGGCACCGTAGATATGGCACTCCTCTCGGGCGGTATGTACACCGCGATGATTACCACCGTGGCCGGTCTTATCGTGGGTATCCCCGCCTACTTCGGCTACAACTATCTGGTGGCCCGCATCGAGAAACTCGTATTCCGTATGGAGGCCAACTCGATCGCTTTTATGGATATTCTCAACCAGCCGGTTGACAAAAAATAGTGGACTATGGCTATCAAACACGGAAGTAAAGTAGAAGTGGGTTACTCGTCGGCCTCGATGACCGACCTGATGTTCCTGCTCCTTATCTTTATGCTCATAGCGACCACCCTCATCAACCCCAACGCGTTGAAGGTGATGCTTCCCAAAAGCAGCAACCAGCTCAAAGAGAAGCCCTACACCACCGTTACCGTGACAGCCGATATGCGCTACTATGTGGAGACCGAGCCTGTGTCGTTCTCCTCGCTCGAAGGTGCGTTGCAGACCAAGTTGGAGGGTGTTGCCGAGCCTATGATTTCGCTCCATATGGACAAGAGCGTCCCCGTCGACGAGTTTGTCAAGGTGATGAATATAGCGAAGGATAATGGGTATAAATTAATCCTTGCCACCCAACCTTAGGCAAAAGCCGCCTGGCTGATAAATTTTGCACTTCCCTTGTGAGTCAAATGCTCATTTTATATTTCCTTCTGGGGGAGGTGAGGTGATGGAGTGAGTATGATTATTAGGAGAGGTATGAGTAATAGGAAATATCCCTAAATTCCCTAAACTCTTTAAACTCCCTAACCTCCTTAACAATTAGAAAACGAGTCTAAGACTCAATTTTGCATTTTGATTTGTAAATGCAGTACTACGAAACAAACGATAAACGAGGAAAGCAGATTGCCTCATTGGCGGTCTTGGTCTATGTAGCGCTCTTCGCGGTGCTCTTCCTCACTGTGCGCTTCGAGATGGAGTACAATCCTGCCGAGGAGGGTTTCTTGGTAGATTTTGGCGACAGCGATAGCGGCTTCGGTGCGGAGGATACAGACTTGGCCGACAGTGAGTTCCTGCCCGAGAGTGCCCCTGCCGAGAGTAGCGAGGAGCTCCTCACCGACCCGTCGGCCGAGGACTCTATCGCTGTGCCCGAGGCGGAGGAGGAGCCCTCCGAGTCGGAGGTGGAGCGCTCACAGCCCACCGAGGCTGCCCCCGAGCCTACCGAGCAGCCACGTGAGGTGAACCGTCGCGCCCTCTTCCCCGGCAACACTGCCGACTCGCAGTCGCAGAGCCAGGGCATCAGCGAGGGTAGCGGCAACCAAGGCTCCGTAGGTGGCGACCGCTCGACAGAGTATGGGCAGGGTGGCGACCGCAGTGGCGGCTTCGACTTCTCGCTCGAAGGACGACGTGCGCGCGGTGAGTTCCCGCGACCTGCCTACAACGATACCGACCAGGGCATCGTCGTAATCCGCATCGGTGTCGATGCGCGTGGCAATGTGATATCTGCCGAGTATCTCCCCGCAGGCTCGACGACCAACAACCCCACCTTGATTGCCGAGGCGGAGAAGGCGGCGCGCGGAGCGAAGTTCTCCGAGAAGCCTGAGAGCGATATACAGTTCGGCACTATAACCTATATTTTCCGACTAAGATAGAATTACTATGAATAGGATGTGTAAGTGGCTGATGGTTGGCCTGTTGATGTGTATCTGCGCCCCCGTGTCGCTCTCGGCACAGGAGGTGGCAGCCTCAGCCTACAAATCGGAGATTCTGCTCCAAAGCAACTCCTACGACTTCGGTCGCCTCAGCTTCAAGGGCAACAAGAAGAACCACGTCTTCTACTTTACCAATACGGGCACTACGCCCATCATCATACAGCGCGCCACCACAAGTTGCAACTGTATCGATGTCAAGTATTCGCGTCGCCCCATCGCCCCGGGTGAGCGTGGCGAGATAAACGTCATCTACGACCCCAAAAAGGAGCTCGGCGCTTTTAACAAGGGTATCCACATCAAAACTTCCGCCGGCGAGATTACCCTCTTCGTAAAGGGGGAGGTTTTGCCCAAACACAAAATCAAGAAAAAAGCCATATAAAAAAGCCATCTGATTGGTAAATTTGGTGTTGGGGGAGCCTTGTCGACCACTTACATACGCAAAGTATGCGCGTGGCCGCCAAGACTCCCCCGCCTAAAATTTCCTCAATCATATGGCTTTTTTAGAAAAATGAGAGCAACATCGAGTTGCTCTCAGGTTTTTGTAGGGAGTTTAAGGAGTTTAGTGAGTGTTAAGGAGATTAGGAATAATCATAAAAATTCCCATTATTCTCATTATTCTCATTATTCCTATTGTGCTCTAAACTCTCTAATTCATTTTGAATTTTGAATTTTGAATTTTTGAAACTCCCTAATCTCCCTATCATTTTGAATTTAGAATTCTTGAAACTCTCTCTATTTTAATGCGGTGCTCCGCACCGCAAAGATCCACGACAAGCGATTTTCGGAATTAGATTGTTGTGCAGATTTCGGGAGATAGAGGTGCTGACCATTTGATGGCTCTCAAATGCGCGCAGCGAGCACCTCCCCGAAAGCAAGCAACAATCCCGAAAATCGGTTCTCGTGCCTTTTTTGACTCCATCTTTTTGGGAAAAAGATGGAAAAGCAATGAATTGTTCTCTAAATATACACGGGTACGTTTTTTCGTACCCGTGAGTATGTGGGGGGCGCGCAGAGAGTTTTTGTGTAGGGAAATAGTCTGTTTGGCTATTCGTATGCGCGGGTAGCAAAATTGCTACCCGCGCATATTTTTATGAGAGTTTAGTGAGTTTAGTGAGATTAGTGAGATTAGGGAATTTAGGGATACTCCTTATACTCCCTAACACTCCTTAGCACTCCCTAATCTCCCTTCAATTTCCTGTCTAAAACATTTCTCTCTTTGCCTTGGCGGGGTAGCGGTTAGTGCGGTTGGCAGCCTTTTTCATAGGTGCTTGGTAGTTCGAGGGGGCAGTACCGTTCTCGATAGTGATGTTACCTGTCCACGTGCCGGTGATTTTGTTACCATCGTGGGTATCGTTAATTGCGTTGATTGTCACTGTGTAGGTACCGTCGTCGTTCTTCGAAATCTCCACCTCGCCATCTGCAAAGAACGATATGCCGGTTAGTAAGCCTTCGGAGGTCAGCGTTGCAGCAAAACTCGGATAGGCCTTAGTACCACCAAAGTAGCCCGGCAGTGTTGCATTGCCCTCCATATCATTGACCCAACTCGGCTCATATACGGGGTATTTGCCTGTGGGAATCTCGGTAGGACCCAAGTCGGTATTCGATACCAAGTCGAGGCTCACTGCAATCAGCTGCTCCATATCAATCAACTCCAAGTCGAAGTTGGCATTGGCACCCGGGAAGAGGTATGCGTAATAGTCGCTCCAGTAGGTGGCTCCTGCAATGGTCATACCCTCGGTGAATGGTATATTCATATCCTCGTGGATTGTCGAACTTGAAGCGTGTATGTGCTTCGAGCCTGTAACCTCGTGCTTTATACCATCTTCGGTGAATACCACCGCTTTTACGCCATTTTCGTCGATGGTCACCGTACCACTTACAAACGAGAGGTCATTGACGTTCGATGCGTCGGTTTCGAGGTAGTAGGAGTAGTCGCCACTCACTGTGCCCACCTCGTAGGTGCAGAGGGTGTCGATGGTGTAGGTACCCATCGGCAGGTCGAAGCAATCGGGGTCGGCGGGGTACTGCTCTGCGGGGGCGTAGATGTCGAAGATGTAGTAGCGTGCGTTGGCCACTAACTGCTGATTGAGAATATAGTCGCTTGCGCCGAGCTGGAACTGATAGTTGCCCGAGCCATAGAACAGACCGACGGATAAAGGTGCCTCATAGACAACTTTGTACTCTGCCTGAGTTACACTGATGGGGTACTCCTTGAAGTCGTAGGCTACCACCACGGTGCCGGTGCGCTCCTTGCTGATGGTGTTAGGCGCAACGCTGAACGATATCTTGCCCTGCTCCGACCAGTCGATATTGGTAATCCACGAGGCCTCCGTTGTGGCACGCAACTGCGCCCACTCACCCGGATTCTCTATTGCGAAGTCAACGGTGAAGTCGCCTCCCGCGTGCTCGGCAGCAATGGTCGAGGTGTTCAGTGTCAGTACAGGTACGGGTGCGCTGTCGTATGGGTTTTCATTTGGGTCGGTGCAGGCTGTCATCGCTGCAAGACTCAATAGTGTGAGCAGGATAAATGTCTTTTTCATAATGATTCTTTAATTGTATTTTATTGTAAAATTTTTCCTAATACAAATATAATATAATTGAGGTAAATTCCAATCTTTTTTCACCGCCCGAGCCACTTGCTTCTGCGTTTTTAATGTTTCTTTAATACAAACAACTACGCCCCTGTCGTAGTCGACAGGGGCGTAGCCTCTACTTTTAAAATTGTTATAGTAGTTTTTCCAATTCTTCCACAGGGGGAAGTAATTTTTTCAATCGCTCGTCCATATCTGCTGTGGTTTTATATGTAGCAACCCCCATCGGTTTGTCATAATCCTGAATTACATATTCGACAAATTTTTTATTTGCACTTTTGCATAATATAATTCCGATAGAGGGGTTTTCATTAGGCTTGCGCACTTCATCGTCCAGTATGCGTAAGTAGGCTGCTAATTGTCCCAGATATGAGGGTTTAAAAGGTCCATCTTTCAATTCTACACAAACGAGAGAGGCTAACTCTCTGTTGAAGAATAGCAAATCGGGGAACTGTTCAATACCAAATTTTTCCAAATTATACTGATTGCCTACAAAAGTAAAATCTTTACCAAAGGTCATAATGAAATTTTTGATGTTCTGCACTATGCCTTGTTCTATTGTTCGTTCATCTCTATCTTTATCTCTGATGAATAACTCTTCGGTGTTGATATAGTCAAGCAGATATTCGTCTTTGAACATAGTTATTGCTCGGTATGCTTGCAATTGGTCCGGAATGGTTTTGCAGAAATTGTTGGGCAAGTTTCCTTGGTGGCTATACAGGTCGTTGTTTATCATTTGTTCCAACTCTTCCACTTTGGCTTTTGTGTCTGCTGCCAACTGAATGTAAAACTTTCGCTGCTCAATATCTTTAATTTTGCTTATGATTGCATAATGATGAGTAAACCCAATGTTCATAAACGCAGAAATAGGGAAGTCTGCGTCTATCTTAAATTGTAATGTTGGTAATTCGTTCGTTCCAACGAGTGAATTATTATCATTGCTTACCAATTCGTTCGTTCCAACGAACGAATTTGCAGTTAACATGTGCCACTCTTCGTAGAAAGTGCGCATTTTTCTTAGGCTTGCTACTGAGAAACCTCTCAGACCCGGCATCTCTTTGCGTAGTTGCTCGCTTACAGTTTCTATAAAACCACTCCCCCAATTCTTGTTGCGTGTATTTTCTGAAATAAATCGTCCAATGCTATAATATAGTGTTAACTGCTCTTGATTGATTGCAGCTAAGGCGCGTTGTTGACTTTGCAGGATTACGCTTTTTATTGTTTGTACAGCATTTGATACATCTGTATTGTAAGTGATGTGGCTCATATAATTAGATAAAATTGTTTGCTTCTCTTGTTAAACAAAATTAGGAATAAAAATGATAATATACAAACAACTACCGCCCCTATCCGTGCAGATAGGGGCGGTACTCTATTTAGCCTCCTTTCGGAGTTTGCTGTCAGTTATTAGCGACGAGCCTTTGCGGGATAAGCAGGAGCCTCGAAGTTGGCAGCCTTAGCCTCGGGAGCCGACGAAGTCTTATCTGTTGCAAACATGCACTCAACCGAGAACTCACCGGTAATCTTGTGGGCAGCGTGACTTGCATCAGTGAAGTTAAGCTTGAAGGTATAAGTAGTTGCATCATACTCATTGGGCTCCTCGTCCTCAGTGATGGTCAAATCACCACCCTTGATCCACAAGTAATTCATAGTAGGCGCATAAAAACCATATGAGTTGTAAATGCTACTACCACTTAAAACCGATGCACCAACTACATTACCACAACCCGACATATCCTCAAATACCTCAGCAACCTTAAAGGTACCGGTAGGCATAGTATTTGCATCAAGCTCCTCATCCTCGGAAATTACCCAAAGTACAAGCTGACCAACTGCACCCATCATATCCATAATCTGGAACTGGTAAGCGTGAGTGCCCTCGCCATACGCATCACCCCAATAGTAGTAACCCATCATTCCACCGTCAAGACCAGTAACCTCGAGATCCTCAGTAATACCCATAATGTACTCATAGTCAGAGCCCTCGCCATCAACGTGGATAGTACCCTCGCACTCGATACGGTAGCTCTTACCGTTCTCGTCGAACATACGAGCAACCCAACCATCCTTGGTTACCTCCAAAGCACCGCTTGCGAACAATGCTGACTCTTCGAACTCGCCCTCAACATCGGTCGAAATATAGCTGTTCTCGTTACCGATAGTGCCAGGCTCCTTACTGTCCTCAGCGTCAAACTCGTAAACACCTACGGGAACATCAAAGCAGAAGTCGTTTACATAGGGTACAAAGAGGTCGAGGTCTGCAACGCCAAGCATATTCTCGCCGTCAAATGCAGCCAACGACAGAGTAGCATTTGCATAGCTCTCATAATCTGCACCATAATACATAGTAACGGTGTTCTCAGCCTCAACAGTCCAACGGTAGTCGTAAGCGATACCGAGCTGAGTTACGCTGATGTTGTACTCCTTGAAGTTGTAAGCAACGGTGATAACACCATCGGTCAGAGGATCGTCGGTGTTGTTAGCGGGAGCGGTAAAGGTAATCTTACCATTCTCCTGATCCCAAGCAAGGTTTTTAATCCAAGCGGTAGTGGTGGTTGCGCGGAGCTGTGCCCACTCGCCGGGGTTCTCGATGGTGAAAGGAATCTCCATATTACCACCAGCCTGAGGAACCTCGAAAGAAGAAGTCGAGAGGGTGAATACGGGCTCGGGAGCACCATCGTAAGGATTCTCATTAGGATCGGTACAAGCGGTCAGAGCCACTGCAAAGATCATTGCGGCAATAGTAAAAAGTTTTTTCATAAGCCGAAATTTTTAATGTTATTAAATTAATTGTTTGTTTATCAGTTATATTTTAACCTAACCTTCTGTTTGTGTAATGCTTTTGCCTATTGGTAACACTAATTTGCCAATAGGGAAAATTAGTACTTCAATTCACAAAAATACAATTTTGTATGATATAATAATACAAAATAACTAATTTTTTTCCGATTTTCTACAAACCGAATAATTTTTAACAAATAATATCGTCTGCAAATCCCATCTTACGCTACTACTCAAAGGAGTAGGTGATTCGATGTTGGCGTTTTGTGGTTTGGGTAGTGACAAGTGCGGTAATGCCCTCGTCGGTCACAACAATCTTTGCATCGGAGAAGTAGTCCGCCTCAATAGTATAGCCGGATTTGTTGTTGCGCAGGTACATTGCACGGTCGGTGATGTCGATAGTCCACGGGGCACACGAGTCGGTAGTGTCGTGGGTGTAGATACCTTTGGGCAGGTTGTCGTAGTCGTGGATATCGGTTGGTGCTTCGTCGATGTCGGCATAGACCGAGAAGAAGTAGTAACTCTCCGAAGGAGTGGCTGTCGATCCGTCAGAGAGAAAGTCGTTCGGGCCAAAGGTGATATAGAAATTATTACCCTCTACATATCTGATAAATAGATTGGTAGCCTCGTAAAGCACCTCGTCGGCTGTTGTGCTGCTGCTCGCATCAACAAGCGAGTAGAAACCCTTATACTCAACGCTGTGACTCTTGCCCTCTTTGTCTGTTGCGGTGAGTTTTATACTCTCGTTGCCCACCACCAATGTACCATCGGTGAAGTTAACCTCCGAGATAATTTCACCCTTTTCGTTGGTCTTAATAACACGACTATATCCCGAAAATGTACCCTCTGTATTATCTGTTCCGAAAGTGTAGGTACCCTCGGGAAGTTGTATCGGTCGAACGGTATTCTCGCTACCAAATAGGTCGATAACATAGTAGGTGGCATTGGGGGCAAATGTCGGGGTGGGGGATTCTACATCCTCCACTGCTGCATCGCCCAAGTAAAAGTAGTAGTTAGGTGTGCTGTAATAGCCCATATAGTAGCCATTATACAGACCGGTTAGGTGGGTTGCCTGGAATGATTGTCCATCTTTACCGCTTCCACAACTTACACAAAACAGCGCTGCAATAGCAGCAATCAGTAGTAATCGTTTCATATTTTATACAGTATTGAACTACAAATATAATAAAAAAACCTATTGCGTGCTCACGCTACGCAATAGGCTGATGAATTTATGAAGATGATTTGCTTTTTGACCCCACCTTTTTTACTCAGCACCCGTCGGCACTGAAAAGAGTGGGAGCAATGAAAGCCAAAATTAATGGGGCAGCAGAAGCGACTGATTGTGCCGCTCGCCACCTACTCCAATTAGTCGAGCAACTCGGCCAACTTAGCAGCCAAATCCTCGCCACGGAGGTTCTTAGCAACGATAGTACCGTTGCCATCGATGAGGAAGTTGGTGGGAATGCTGTTCACACCATACTCCTTAGCAGCAGCGTTGTCCCAGTAGGTAACGGTGCTGACGTGTACCCAGTCGAGTTTGTTCTCCTTGATGCACTCTTTCCAGTCCTCCTCCGAGCGGTCGAGCGACACACCAAAGATCTCAAAACCCTTGTCTTTGTACTCAGCGTAAGCCTCCAACATATAGGGAACCTCGCCCATACAAGGGCCGCACCAGCTTGCCCAGAAGTCCAGGAGGACATATTTGTTCTTGGCAATTACCTCCGACAGAGCAGCCTCGCCACCCTCGGGAGTAGCCTGCTTGATCTCCTTGTAGGGCTTGCCGGGCTCGGTCTCCTTCAACACGTCGGCACGCTCGCGGAGAGCCTTTGCGCTCTTCATCTCCTGCAACTCGGGAGCGAGCTTCTCGTAAGCAGCGATAATTTCGTCGCCGGTCATACCGTACGATGCGTTCTGCAAGAGCGAAAGACCGTAGAGGTTGTCCAAGTTCTCGTCGAGAGCAGCAGCCTCAATAGCGTCGTACTCCTCCAAGAGAGCCTCTTTCTCCTCGTCGGTGGTGTTCTCGTCGTAGAACTTCTCCTCAATTACACGCTGTTTTGCGCTAACCTCAGCAGCAGCGTCGTTGGCGGGAGTACCCTTAACGATAACCATACCCTCGTCCTCAATAACATTCAGCTTGCCTGCTTCGAGGAAGAAAGCCAACACGGGCTGACCATCAACACCCAGATAGGCCTGCATAGGAGTCTCAACCTCGCCGCTGAGCGAGAAGCTACCATCCTCGGTGGTGGTCGAAGCCAATACATCACCGCTTGCGGGGTCCAATACCTCGATGCTGCCGGTAACGTCGGTCATACTACCCGAGAGGGTGTACTTGGTCGAAGAGCCGCAACTAACTGCCAGCAGAGCAGTGGCGGCAATAATCATAATTTTTTTCATAGTTGTTTTTAGTTTTTAATATAATAAATATCGTAACTTCTTGTCTGTCACTATTTTCGTGTTGCGCGGTTGAGCCTCACCACCTTCTCGGGGTTTTCGGCCACAAACCTCTCCCAGCTACCGCCACGCTTCGGGGTGCGGTGCTTGGGTGCGGTGGGTATCGGCGACGAGGTCATCAGATGGTGACAAAGTGCGACCGCTAAACCATCGGTTGCGTCGAGTCGCTTGGGGTCGTACTCTATGCCGAGCATCTGCTGCAACATCCTCGCTACCTGCTCCTTCGAAGCAGCACCGCGGCCCGTTATGGCCTGCTTGACCCTCATCGGCGGATACTCAAACACCTTCTTATCCCTGCTCAGTGCGGCAGCCATCGCCACGCCTTGCGCCCTGCCCAATTTGAGCATACTCTGCACATTTTCGCCAAAAAAGGGCGATTCGAGAGCCACCTCATCGGGCTGGTACTCATCGGTCAGCTGAGCCACGCGGCGGAAGATATAGCCCAACTTCTCGTAGGGGTCTTTCATCTTCACCATATCAATATCGCCGATAATGACGCACTTGGCCTTGCCCTCCGACACCTCCAACACCCCATATCCCATACGGTTGGTGCCGGGGTCGATGCCCATTATCACACGATTGCGGCTCTCCTCCTTAATCATACCTTATAATATATACTCCTCCTTGGCGGGTGGGGTAGTGCCAAGGGCAACTACTTCTCCTCGCTGAGGAACATCTTCTCCAACTTGTCCACCGTCTTCTTCATCTCGGGCAGATTGCGATAGACAGCGTTGCTGCGGCGGAACTTGCCGGCAGGCATACCGGGGAAGCCCATCAACGTTACATCGTCACCCGTGTTGTTGGTGATACCTGTCTGCGAGGCGGCGTGTACGCGGTCGCCCACGGTGATGTGGCCTACGATACCTACCTGACCGCCAAACATACAGTTGCGACCCACCTTCGTAGAGCCTGCAATGCCTGTCATTGCAGCAGCCACAGTATCCTCGCCAACTACCACATTGTGAGCAATCTGCACCAGATTGTCGAGCTTCACACCACGACACAGCTTGGTGCTGCCCATAGTAGCGCGGTCGATGGTAGTATTTGCACCAATCTCCACATCGTCCTCCACAACTACATTACCAATCTGAGGTATCTTGTCATACTTGCCCTCAGCGTTGGGTGCAAAGCCGAAGCCATCGGAGCCAATCACTGCCCCCGCGTGGACAATAACTCGGTTGCCCACCTTGCACTCCTCATATATCTTAACGCCCGAGTAGAGCATAGTATTGTCGCCAATGGTCACGCGGTCGCCAATGTAGCAGTGGGGATATATCTTGCAGCCATTACCCACCTTGGCACCTGCGTCCACCACAACGTATGCGCCGATGTAGCAACCCTCGCCAATGGTGGCAGTGGGGTCGATAACCGCAGTAGGGTGGATACCGCTCTTCTGAGGCTTGCTCGCCACATACATCTCTAACAATTTCGCAAAGCAACCATACGGGTCGTCAACCTTGACGAGTGTGGCGTGCTCCACCTCCTGCTTGGGCTCAAACGAGCGGGCCACAATCACAATCGACGAGCGGGTGGAGTAGATGTAATGCTCATACTTGGGGTTTGCTAGAAACGACAACGCACCCTCTTCACCCTCCTCAATCTTTGCCAATGTGCTGACAGTTACATCTTTATTGCCAACAACCTCACCGCCAAGTGCGGCTGCAATCATCTCTGCACTAAACTTCATATTTTTTTACGTTTTGCCTTATCTCGCTAATTATCGTCGGTAAGGTGTAGGTATTATTCTACAACCTCTAACCGTAATCGCAAGCGTTTTGCCTTTTCTCACTAATTATCCTCGGTAAGGTATAAATCCAATTTTACACCCTCGGGAAGTAATTTGGTGGTGTCGCCACCAAACGAGGCCACCTCCCTAACGACACTCGATGAAATGGCACTCACCTCCGACGGAGCGAAGAATACCACCGTTTCTACCTCGGGGAAGAGCAGACGATTTGCATCGGCAATGCCCCTCTCATACTCGAAGTCGGCCACGCTGCGCACTCCACGGACTATGTGGCTCACTCCTAACTCCCTGCACAGAGTACCCGTCAGGGTGCTGTAAACCACAACCTCCACTCTCGGCTCCCCCTGATAGACCTCCTCGATGAGCCTCTTGCGGCTATCGGTGGAGAGCATACCTCGCTTGGCACGATTCTCGCCAATGGCGATAACCACCTTGTCGAACAGACCGAGTGCCTGCTCCACAACAGCCTGATGGCCACGGGTGAAGGGGTCGAACGAGCCGGGGAAGAGTGCTGTTTTCATCTTCGGTTTATAATCTTCTCTTAGAGCAATTTCTCAAACAACTGCTTCATACCCACCTTCTGGCTGATGATGGCGTTCAGGTCGCTGATGGCCACACGCGACTGCTCCATAGTGTCACGGTCGCGGAGGGTAACGGTGCCATCTTCGAGGCTCTGGTGGTCAACGGTTACGCAGAACGGAGTACCGATAGCGTCCTGACGACGGTAACGCTTACCGATGCTATCCTTCTCGTCGTACTGCACGTTGTGGTCGAAGCGCAGGTCGGCAATAATCTTGTGTGCCAACTCAGGCAGACCATCTTTCTTCACCAGAGGCATCACGCAAGCCTTGACAGGTGCCAGAGGTGCGGGAATCGACAGGACGGTGCGCTCCTCGCCACTCTCCAACTTCTCCTCCTTGTAGGCTGCCGAGAGTACCTGCAATACCATACGGTCAACACCAATAGAGGTCTCAACAACGTAGGGTACATAGCTCTCGCCGGTCTCGGGGTCGAAGTACTGAATCTTCTTGCCGGAGAACTTCTGATGGTTACCCAAGTCGAAGTCTGTACGCGAGTGGATACCCTCCACCTCCTTGAAGCCGAAGGGGAACTTGAACTCTACGTCGGTAGCGGCGTTAGCATAGTGGGCGAGTTTCTCGTGGTCGTGGAAACGGTAGTTGTCGTCGCCGAAGCCGAGTGCGCGGTGCCACTTCATACGGGTCTCTTTCCACTTGTTCCACCACTCCATCTCGGTACCAGGGCGTACGAAGAACTGCATCTCCATCTGCTCGAACTCCCTCATACGGAAGATGAACTGACGAGCCACAA
>JAFXAY010000044.1 GCA_017521965.1 Tidjanibacter sp.
CAAGCAGAAGAAGGTCGCCTTGGCGTTGTATTTGTCGAGTTGTTGCAATATGTACTCGGTGATGCCCGGCGTAGGCCCGTCGTCGAAGGTGAGGAAGACGCGCTCGTCGTCCTCCATACCCCAGATGAGCTCGGGTACCATACGCTGTATAAACTTTGGTGCAGTAATCTTCATACTCCAAATCGTTCTTCACACTCTACAAATATACGAGAGTTTGGTGAATTTTCGTTACTATTTTGAAAAAATGGTGGTCGAAAGAGGTATAACTATTAGTTTTGCATAGTGAAAACCAACTATTTTTCATATTTTTGTAGAGTTAATTGAATAGCAACAAATAGAATATAGACAGATATGAAAGCAAAAATTACTCCAATGGCGTGGCTGCTCGGCGCAGTGCTTCTGGTTGCCACCTCGTGCAACCTGACCGAGTCGCTCAACCCCAACGGTAAACCCAAATCGACAGGCGGCTGGTATGAGATGATTATCTCGTGCGGCACCCCCATCTGGAATACCGCAGTGGGCGATACCCTCAAAAGTATTTATGGCACTGCTTGCGACTATCTTAATCAATATGAGCCGGTTATGGACGCTATGCGTATTGTGCCGAGCAACCTGCGCAATGTGCTTGCCAAACACCGCAATATCCTCACCGTGGAGATCGATACCACCCTCACCGAGGCCACCTCGACCGCTATCCGCGACTATTGGGCATCGCCACAGCTTATCGTGCAGCTCAAAGCACCCTCCAACCAGGCACTGCTCGACTATATCAACGAGAACCGCCAGCCGCTGATAGATATCTTCGAGAAGGAGGAGCTCGACCGCGCATTGGCAGGCAATAAGAAGTATCGCCAGGCAGGTCTGGGCTCGGAGATTAAGGAGATGTTCGGCATCACCATCGACCTCCCCAATGGCTACCGCAAGCGTAACACCGTGGGCAACGACTTTATGTGGGTGTCCTATGAATATCCTCTTGCAAGTCAGGGCTTTGCGATTTACACCTACCCCTACTCGGGTCGCGAGGACTTCCTGATGGAGAGTATGCTGGCACGCCGCAATGAGTTTATGAAACGAATTCCGGGCCCGTCGGACGGTTCGTATATGACCACTCAGGATATGTTCCCGCCCGAGGTTAAGTATATGACTATCAACGGAAGAGAGTGGGCCGAGATGCGCTCCTTCTGGGATATCGAGAACGACTTTATGGGTGGCCCCGCAGTCACCTACTCGACCCGCGATATGATGAACAACCGCATTGTGGTTATCGACTGCTACGTCTATCACCCCGATGGCGATAAACGTAACTATATGCGTGGCTTAGAGGCAGTTGTCCACTCGGTAAGGTTGGAAGAGGATACGCCGGTTGTAACGAATTAAAACAAATAGTGTCAAACTTTTCGTTTGACACTATTTGTTTTAAATTTTAGGGAGTGTTAGGGAGTGTTAGGGAATTATAGGAATAATGAGAATAATGGGAATAATGGGAATTTAAAGATTATCCCATAACTCCCATAACTCCCATAACTCCCATAATTCCCATCAAAAAAAACTGAGAGTAGTTCGATACTACTCTCAGTTTTAATTTTACCCACCACCCCAAAAAAAGTCATATGATTGAGGAAATTTTGGGCTTCGTGCAGCGAGGCTGCCCGCAGCATACTAAGCGTATGTGAGGAGCAGCCTCGCAAGGGAAGTGCAAAATTTACCAATCAGATGGCTTTTTTTATCTTTCGGTGCGGCGATACTCTTTGGGAGTTTTGCCGGTGGCTCGTTTGAAGTACTGCGAGAAGAACGAGGGATTGGGGAAGTTGAGCGCATTGGATATCTGCTGAATAGTCTGGCGGGTGCCGGTCAGCAGGGCTATTGCGTTGTGAATCACCATATCTGTAATCCAATCGGCGGCGCTCTTGCCCGAGACGCTCTTCACAATCGACGAGAAGTACTTTGGCGTGATGCAGAGTTTGTCGGCATAGAACTCCACCTTGCGCTCGGTGGTGTAATTCTCGGTGAGCAACTCCATAAACTCATAGAAGATGTACTCCTGTCGGGTGTGCTCCTCCTTCTCTATGGCACTGCCACGCTGATAGATAGCCGCCACCTCGTAGGCGAAGGCGATGATGAGTCGCTCGGCAATCTCCTCGCGGTAGAAGTTGTCGTGACGCTTGTTGAGCAGGTGGAGGCTCTGGATATAACTCCTCAGTGCCTCACCCTCCTCGGCGGTGGGCGATGCGCAGGGGTGGTCGTGAACGTAGAGGAAGATTTTCATTGCCGACGAGATATCTATCGCCCTCTTAATCGACGAATCGACCACCAACACCTTGCACTCGAAGTCTTTGCTACGCTCGAGTGCCTGCATAATGGTATTGGGAAATATGGCACACATATCGCCTCGCTTGATGTGGAAGCGACGACCATTGATTGCAATCTCGGCCTTGCCCTCGACGCAGAAGGCCATGCCGCAAATATCGGGCACGCGGCGCGGTGAACTATCCTCGGAGAAGATAGAGTTCTGATTGTCAACCGAAAACCAACTGACAAGGGGTTTTCGTTCCTCTAATTTCAATTGCTGGGTCAGGTCGCCAATGTTGTCGCTGAGCCAATCACTATCTGTCATATCGTTATCTTTGTTTAAGTGTTTCTTCAATCTATTTTACACAATCTATAACGCCCAAAAGGGGTGCTTATTGTACAAAAATGTTTGATTTACCGTCTATTAAGTCGGTATTTCTGTTCTGTTTTGCCTAATACTTACCAATTTTTCCACTAAGTCCGCCCCACCCTATTTTATCAAATTTACCCCTTTTCTATAATTAATAGGTGGATTTTGGCGGCTTCGTGGTGGATAATCCATAAAATTTTCTATTTTTGTACGTTTGTACTAACTTACACACTATTTTCGCTATGAAAAAACTTATACTATCGGCAGTGCTGCTCGTTGCAGAGCGATACTTCGACAGATAATTTAGAATAATCAATATATATCTGAAAATGAAAAACTTATTGAAGATTGATGCAGTTAAGCAGCGCATCAAGTTTTATCCCGATTGGCCCACTGAGGGCGTGAACTTTATCGACATTATGCCCCTGTTGGGCGACGCTGACACCTTCCGCACAGTGGTCGATGCCATTGACGAGTGTGTGACAGCCCCCAATGTGGCTGCCCCCGAAGCGCGTGGCTTCCTCTTCGCATCGCCTCTGCTGATGACCGATGGTGGTGTGGAGTGTCTGATTCCCTTCCGCAAGAAAGGCAAACTGCCCCACTCGGGCGACGACTTGGTAGGCGTTTCGATTGTTAAGGAGTATGGCGAGGACAACCTCTTCTTCCGCAAGAGCGACCTCAGTGAGGCACGCGTTACGGATGGCGTGGTGGAGGTGACCCTCTTCGACGACATCCTCGCCACGGGCGGTACCGCTGTGGGTATGGCAGAGCGACTCTCGGCACTCACCGTAGAGCGTGATGGCGTAGCCTACCCCGTGAGAGTGAAGGAGTTTGTATTTATGGGTGAGATTGAGGTATTGGGCGGTCGTGCCCGACTGGAAGCCATCGCACCCGTTAAGTCGCTGATTAGTTTCTAATTAAAAACCCTCTCTTAGAGGCTGCTATGCGGCGACCTTTAAGAGAGGGGTTGCAATAAAACCACCCGCCAAACGTTATTTGAAAGATGGACTGTGGGCGGTTACACTACTCGGCAATAGCGATTTTATCGACTCTGCGCTGGTGGCGGCCACCCTCAAACTCTGCGCCGAGGAAGGCATCAACGATGGCAGTGGCCTCGTCGTTGTCGATAAAGCGTGCGGGGAGCGAGCATACGTTGGCGTCGTTGTGCTGACGGGCGAGCGATGCTATCTCGGGCAGCCAGCAGAGCGCAGCGCGCACCTTCTGGTGTTTATTGAGAGTCATCGAGATACCGTTTGCCGAACCACAGAGGGCGATACCCAGAGGCACCTCGCCACTCTCGATAGCCGAGCCGAGGGCGTGGGCAAAGTCGGGATAGTCGCAACTCTCCTCGCTCGATGTGCCATAATCAAATACCTCGTAGCCGCGGGCCGCGAGAAGACCAACAAGGAACTCTTTCATTTGAAATCCTGCGTGGTCGGAGGCAATGCCGATAGTTTTTGTCATTGTTTCCATAGTTTAGAGTTGTTTTACAACGTAAAAGTAGAAAAATTTTCGGGGGCGTGCAACTTTATTGCCCCTTATTGTATCATAATTAACGAAGGAGTATATTGTGACCACTAACCAAATGCTCGAAGGTTGCCGAAATGGTGACCCTGAGGCTCGCAGAGAACTCTACGAGTGGCTTGCTGCTCGTATGTTCGGTGTGGTCCGCCGATACGTCAACGACAGGGCTACCGCCGAGGATCTGTTGCACGACGGATTTGTCACTCTCTTCACCCGCATAGGCGACTATCGCGGTGAGGGCTCCTTCGAGGGGTGGTGCCGACGCATATTTGTAAACACCGCTCTGGGGTGGCTGCGTAAGAGCACACCCGTGTGGAGCGAGGATTACTCCGAGGTACCCGCCTCATCGCGACAAGTGGCAGCCGACGCTGTCGAAAAGATATCGGCTGAGGAGCTGATGAAGTGCATCGACCAGCTACCTGTCGGCTACCGCACAATTCTCAACCTCTACGCTGTCGAGGGCTACTCACACGCCGAGATAGCAATGAAGATGGGAATCAGCGAAAACACCTCACGCTCGCAGTACTCGCGTGCGAGAGCCAAATTATTAGAGATAGTAGAAAGAGATTTAGAATATGAAAAGGGAGAGATTTGAAGAGTTGCTGAGCGATAAGTTGCAGGACTTCTCCGTGGCACCGCCCGAAGGACTCTTCGACCGCATATCCGCCTCGTTGGAGGAGATACCCGCCGCACCCGCACCGGTGGTGCGTCGTCGTATCCCCACTTGGCGCTATGTTTCCGCCGCGGCGGCCCTGATGATTGTAGTAGGCACTGCGTGGATAGTGGTTGACCACTCCGCCGAGGAGTCGAAAGCGCTCCTCAATACCACAACGCTCGCCGAACGTACACCACAGGTCGCTCCACCCGTCAAGCATACGCCACAAACCGAGCAAACCACAGCAACAGAACAAACTGCCACCGAGCAGAACAACATCACCGACCGTCTGCGCGCCCTCTTCGTCGAAGAGGCCATAGCACAAGAGGAGCTCCTCGCACAAGCCGAGGACCCCATTGAGAGCACCTCACTCCAAGAGTCTATCGCTACGCAGCCCACCGAGGCACAACTCGCAGACAACACCACAACACATATTGAAGGACCGCAACTCGAAGATGCACCCCGCGCCAAGCGCCAAGCAGGGCAGGGAGGTGACCCCGACGAGGCGTGGCGTCGTATGATGGCCGAGCAGCGTGCTGCCGAGCGTCGCGGAGGCGGCGGACTCGTGGCATCGCTCTATGGCGGCAACAATGGCTCGATGGGCATCGGCTCACTCAACCACCGAGGCGTGGCGTCGCTGATGAACAACAATATGATGGTCAGCGAGGCTACCGACAACCTCTTCTCAGCCATACCTCAGCGCGCACCACAGGAGGCTAAACTCAAACACAGTATGCCCATCAGCATAGGTGTGGGTGTCAGCGTGCCCCTCACCAACCGCCTCTCCGTAGAGACAGGCTTGGAGTACAACTACCTCCACTCCTCGTCCTCCAACGAGCAGGCAATGAGCACCTACGCCAAGAAGCGCCACCTCCACTACGTGGGTATCCCCGTGAGCGTCAACTACAACATCATCAACAGCAACTCCTTCAACCTCTACTCCCGCGCCGGTATGACCATCGAGAAGGGTGTGGCAGGACGCGACGTGGTACTGATGGACGGTAAGGAGATATCGAGTACCGACATCGAAATCAAGGGCATACAGCCCGCAGTGGACCTCTCGCTGGGCGCTATGTTCAGCATCGACAACATCGGTCTCTACGTGGAGCCGGGTCTGGAATACTACTTCGAAACAGCATCGCAACCCGCAAGCTATCGCACCGAGAACCCCGTGGGCTTCTCGCTGAAAGTGGGTCTGAAATACCTCTTCGGAAAAGATAAATAGATAATAATCAAATAAATAGGAAAAAGATGAAAAAAATTGTGTTTTACATCGCCGCAATGGTCTTAGGGGTTGCACTCAACACCTCGTGTATCACCAACGACTATGGCGAAGAAAATGAGTATATGGTAAGCTATGGCGTACTGATTGACGATGGCGGCGTAGGCTATCGCAACTGTATCCTCACCGACTCGGGCCGCCGTATGATAATCTACGAGAGCAACGTATCGTCGGAAGTAATCAACAACCAGAAAGAGCGAGTACTGGCCAACTACACTATCCTCAGCGGTCCCGACGAGTATGGCGACTACTACATCTGCCTCAACGGTTTCTACGACCTGCTGACAGACAACATACTGCCTATGAACAACCTCACCGAGGAGCAGAAGAAAAATCTGGGCAATGACCCTATCAACGTGACAATGGCCACCATATCGGGCGACTACCTCAATATGCCCCTCATCGCACTCTACAACAGCGCACAGACCGAGGTGGCACACAAAATACAACTCGTATTCAACAACGAGGCAAGCACCCCCGAGCACTATGTATTCGAGCTCTACCACAACGCCTATACCGACAAAAACGGTATGACACAAGTGGGCAAATACAGCTCCTTCCCCATCAAACAAATCATACCACAAAACCCCAATAAACAGGTGACAGTGGAAGTGCGCTGGCTGTGGTACCAGGGCGCAAGCGTAGGCCCCTGCGTGGCAAGCGGCACCTACACACCCGGCAGCAAAGTAGCAGTAGAACTCACAGGAACATACGGTAGCCAGATGTAATCAGGCAAACGACTAACAACCGTACCGTATCATTTATAGTTTTTCACGTGGATGAGGGGATTGTTTAGCGGAACAATCCCCTCATTGTTTTTGATTGTTTGATTTTGTCGCTTTTTTTTAGGTCGCTTTTTGTAAAAAGCTCCGCAAAAACTTTTGTACTATTTAGTTTGCGTGTTTAGGGATAACTTGTAGTTATTACAAACAAAATAGAGAGATATGTTTCTGTTCAAATAAATTTGACAGCTCCATATCTCTCTATTTCATTTGTACTCTCTTCGAGAGTATCCCCTAAACCCGAAAAACCTAACTATTACAGAAAAGAGTTATTGTTGAGAAGCAATTATTACTCAAAGTAATTAGGGAGTTTAGTGAACGTTGCGATTAAGCGAGTGCAGAGGCTGCTTGCAGACTATGCCGAGCCGGAGCAACGAAAAGACTGCGAAGCAGGATTAATTTAAGGAATTTAGTGAGTTTAAGGAGTTTCCCATTATTCTCATCTTTCCCATTATTCCCATTATTCCCTAATCTCCCTAAACTCCCTAACACTCCCTAACGCTCCCTAACACTCCCTACAAAAACAATGAGAGTGGTTCGATACCACTCTCATTGTTTTCAAAAAAAAGTCATATAATCGAGAGAATTTTAGGCGGAGAGTTCTTGGCGGCTGCGCGGCATACTTGACGTATGTAAGCAGTCGCCATGGACTCTCCAACGCCAAATTTACCAATCAGATGGCTTTTTTACGCTTCGCCGAGATTCTTGTAACCCATCGGCTGCCTCATCGACAAGTCGATTTTACCCACATTAGCCTCGTAGCGGCCCACGTTCTCCTGCAAGGAGAGGAGGAGTCGTTTGGCGTGCTCGGGGGTGAGGATGATGCGGCTCACCACCTTAGGTTTGGGCAGGCCGGGGAGCATCTCGGCAAAGTCGAGGATAAACTCCGACACGGAGTGGGTAATCACTGCGAGGTTGGAGTATTGGCCTTGTGCTATCTCCTTATCGAGGTCGAGTTCTATTTTGTTATGTTCTGTCATAGTTCAGTTATTCTATTGCCCTAATTATGCAAATTACAATCACAAAAATAGTATATTGGTGTGGGAGCAATTCCCTTTCTCAGTCAAACTTATCACCATTTTTTTAACAAAACTTCTCTATTGTGTAGTTTACAACAAAAATACCGCCACACAGGAGTAATCAACGGAAAAAATTAATATCTTTGTGGTGAGGTGTCAGGTTTATTGGTGAGAATAGAGTTTTTTGATGTCGATTCGTGTCGCCATACAGGGTTATGAGGGTAGTTTCCACGATATTGTGGCTCGTGAGTATTTCGGCAGCGAGGTGCTCATCGTTCCGTGTGATACCTTCAAGGAGGTAGCCTGGCTTGTAGAGCGTGGCGAGGTAGAGCGTGGAGTGATGGCCATCGAGAACTCGATAGCCGGCAGCATACTCCCCAACTACCGTCTGTTGCAGAACGACAACCTGCAAGTGGCGGGCGAGGCGATACTCACCATACGTCAAAACCTATTGGCACTGCCGGGTGTGCGGTTGGAGGATATCCGCGAGGTACACTCCCACCAGATGGCGCTGATGCAGTGCGACGAGTTCCTTGAAAACCGAGGTTGGCGATTGGTCGAAACGGAGGATACAGCCCTTAGTGCCAAGCAGTTGGCAGCCGATGGCGACCCCCATCGTGCGGTGGTGGCAAGTCGTCTGGCGGCGGAGTTGTTCGGCTTGGAGGTGTTGGCAGGCGATGTGCACACCATCAAGAACAACTACACCCGTTTTATGATTCTCAAACGCCACGACCACAGCATAGCCCCCGATGCCGACAAGGCGTCGCTCTATTTCAGTGCGCGTCACGAGCAGGGAGCGCTCCTGCGGGTGCTGCGCGAGATGGGTAGCAATGCGGTGAACCTCACCAAGTTGCAGAGTTACCCGATACCGAGTGAGCCTTGGCACTATATGTTCCACGTCGATATGGAGTTCGACTCCATCTACGAGTGGGTGCGACTGCTCGACAGGCTGCAAGAGGTGGCGCAGAGTGTCCACGTCTATGGTGTCTATAAACGTGGCAGGGAGTTCGAGGGATAGGCAGGCGGATTGATTTAGAAGATATAACAACAATAAGATACAACGAAAAACAAGCATTATGAGTAACTTTACTTTATCGGATCGTTTAAGCGGAGTAGGCGAATACTACTTCTCGAAGAAGAATCGCGAGATTGACCAGCTTCGCGCTGAGGGTCACGACGTTATCAACTTTGGTATTGGTAGCCCCGACTGCCCTCCCCACCCTATTGTGATTGCTAAGTTGGCCGAGGAGGCTGCTAAATCTACCACCCACACCTATCAGTCCTATTCGGGTGCTCCCATCTTGCGCAAGGCGTTTGCCGAGTGGTATGAGAAATACTACAACGTGAAGCTCGACGGTATGAAGGAGATTTTGCCCCTCATCGGCTCGAAGGAGGGTCTGATGCACATCTGTATGACCTATGTCAACAAGGGCGACAAGGTGCTGATTCCCAACCCGGGCTATCCCACCTATCGTTCGGCAGTTACCCTCTCGGGTGGCGAGGTTGTGGAGTACCACCTCAACGAGGAGAACGGTTGGTTGCCCGACTTCGACGCTATCGACCCGACAGGTGTTAAGTTGATGATTATGAACTACCCCAATATGCCCACCGGCACCAAGGCTACTGCCGAGCTCTTCGAGCGCGCGGTGAAGTTCGCTGCCGACAATGGCATATTGCTCGTTCACGACAACCCTTACAGCTTTATCCGCAACGATAAGCCTCTGAGCCTCTTGCAGGTAGAGGGCGCTATGGAGACCGCACTCGAACTCAACTCGCTCAGCAAGAGCCACAATATGGCAGGTTGGCGTGTGGGTATGATTGCCGGTAAGAAGGAGCGTCTGGACGAGATTTTGCGCTTCAAGAGCAATATGGACTCGGGTATGTTCTACCCGATGCAGGCGGCTGCGGCTGTGGCACTCACCGAGTTGGGTGACGAGTGGTACGAGGACCTCAACGCTATGTATCGCGAGCGCGAGAAACTCGCCTTCGAGATGCTCGACCTGCTGGGCTGTAAGTACAACCGCGAGCAGGCAGGACTCTTCGTGTGGGCACGTATGCCCGAGGGCGAGGAGGATTGCTTCGCCTTCTCGGATAAAATTCTCTACAACTGCGACGTATTTATCACCCCGGGTGCTATCTTCGGCAGCGAGGGCCAGAAGTATATCCGCGTCTGCCTGTGTGCGCCTGAGGTTAAGTTTATCAAGGCTATCGAGAAGATTCGTAAAGGCCTCAAATTATAAAATGGTTTTATGGCTGAAAGTTTATTTCAGCCATACCACTTTTAGAGATTATATTAGGAGGTTAGATGGTAGTTACAATAATAGGTACGGGATTGATTGGTGGCTCGTTGGCCCTCTGCTTGCGTGAGCAGGGGCTGGCCGAGCGCATTATTGGTGTGGAGCGTAGCGCTGCCCACGCCTCGCGCGCCATTGAGCTGGGCATTGTCGATGAGGTGATGCCCTTCGATGCGGCCATTGCCGAGGCAGGGCTGATAGTGCTTGCCACACCTGTCGATTCTATCCCCACGCTGGCGGTCAAGGCACTCAACAAGGTGCGAGCAGACCAGACGGTGATTGACGTGGGCTCTATCAAGGAGGAGTTGTGCGAGATGATTAGCCGCCACCCGTCGCGCGGTCGCTTTGTGGCTACCCACCCGATGTGGGGTACAGAGCACAGTGGCCCCGATGCGGCGATGAAGGAGGCCTTTGCGGGTCGTCGTGTGGTGATCTGCGAGAGGGAGCAGAGCGATGCCGATGCACTGCAACTCGTGGAGGATATTTATCGCACATTGGGTATGACCCCTATCTATATGGGTGCCGAGGAGCAAGATATACACTGCGCCTATATCTCTCATATTTCGCACATTACGTCGTTTGCTCTGGCGCTCACCGTATTGGAGAAGGAGCGCGAGGAGGAGCATATCTTCGACCTGGCGAGTGCGGGCTTCGAGAGCACCGTGCGTCTGGCCAAGAGTTCGCCCGAGACGTGGACACCCATCTTCCTACGCAACAAATATAATGTTCTCGACGTTCTGGGAGAGCATATTCACCAATTGCAGGTACTGCGCAAGATGATCGAGCGCGACGACTCGGAGGGACTCACCGAGGCGATGCGCCACGCTGGCAGTATTCGCCGCATTTTGAAATAGACGATGACCAAACTGAAATCCAAACGACCACTGATTATTGCCGGCCCGTGTAGCGCCGAGAGCGAGGAGCAACTGCTGCTCACCGCACGCGCCATTGCCGATAGTGGCCGAGTAGATATATTGCGTGCGGGTATCTGGAAACCCCGCACCAACCCGGGCTCCTTTGAGGGCGTGGGCGAGCAGGGCCTCGCGTGGATGGCACGCGCCCGCCGCGAAACGGGACTCCCTGTGGCTGTGGAGGTTGCCAATGCCAAACACCTCTATACCGCGCTGTCGTATGGCGTGGATATGGTGTGGCTTGGCGCACGTACCACAGTCAGCCCGTTCAGCGTGCAGGAGATTGCCGATGCTCTGCGCGGCACGCAGACACCTGTACTGCTCAAAAACCCTATGAACCCCGATATCGACCTCTGGGCAGGCGCTGTGGAGCGTATCGCCCGAAGCGTGGGGTACGAAAATGTGGGACTCATACATCGCGGCTTCTCGATGTGTGGCAAGAGCCGCTACCGCAACGCCCCGATGTGGCACTTGGCCATTGAGATGCGCCGCCGCTACCCCGAGATGATGATGGTGTGCGACCCCTCACACATTGGAGGCAAACGCGAACTCCTATATGAGATTGGACAAAAGGCGGCCGACCTGAGCTTCGACGGACTCATTGTCGAGAGCCACAACTGCCCCGCCCAAGCACTGAGCGACGCCGCACAACAGGTGACCCCCGACGACCTCATCGCCCTGCTCGACAGGATACGCTGGCGCAAGGGTAGCACCGATAGCCCCGAGTTCGCTATGGCGCTGGATAGGTTCCGTGGCGAGATTGACCAGATAGACGCCGAACTCTTCGACCTGCTGTCACGACGTATGAGAGTGGCCGAACAGATTGGTCAGGTGAAGAAGGAGAACGATGTGGCCATCTTGCAGAGCGGCCGCTGGAACTCCATCACCGAGCGAGTCATCGCCCAATCCAAAGAACTACAACTCAGCGAGGAGTTCCTCACCACCGTCCTCGAAGCAATACACATCGAGAGTATCAACAGGCAGAATATAGTGATGAATACCGATACCGAGCCTTAGCAAGGTAGATATCCCGCTCACGCTACTCACCACCTCGACACCTGCCTGCTCCGCAGGCAATTGTAGGCCTGACCCACCCCCAAGCCCCCGCCTCGGCGGGGGATGTGTCCCTCGGCTCCGCCTCGGGCGGGGTGGGGATAGTAGCCTTTGCGGGTTTCGGAGGTAGCGGGCACGACCGTTTTATGTTGATATTATTTTTAGGGAGTTTAGGGAGTGTTAAGGAGTGTTAGGGAATTATGGGAGTAATGAGAATTATGAGAATAATGGGAAAACCATTTAAACTTGTTGTGTAACAATTTTTGTTTTCGGGTTTAGGGGAACACCATCGAAGATGGTGCGATAATGAAAATATATAGGCGTGTCAAGTTTACTTGAACACGCCTATATATTTTTAGTATCGTATTAACCACGAAGTGGTTATCCCTAAACACGCAAACTAATAGTACAAAAGTTTTTGGTTCCGCTTTTTACAAAAAGCGGAGAAAAAAAAGCCAAACAACTCAAAAACCTCTAAAACAGACTATCCATATCGGCGTCTTTGGAGATGCCGAGGTGGGAGTATGCAAGTTCGGTCACTTCGCGTCCGCGTGGTGTGCGGCGCAGGAATCCCTCTTTGATGAGGAAGGGTTCGTACACCTCTTCTATTGTGCCGGCCTCTTCGCCCACAGCGGTGGCTATGGTGTTGAGTCCCACGGGTCCACCTTTGAATTTGTGCATTATGGTGGATAGTATTTTGTTGTCCATTTGGTCGAGTCCTCGTCGGTCTATGTTGAGTGCGGCGAGTGCTTTGCGTGTTATGTCGAGGCGTATTACGCCGTCGCCTACGACCTGCGCGAAGTCACGCACTCGTCGGAGCAGTGCGTTGGCTATGCGGGGTGTGCCTCGTGAGCGCATTGCTATCTCGAATGCTGCGTCCTCTTCGATGCCCACGTCGAGTATGCCTGCCGAGCGACAGACGATGTCTTTGAGTACGGGCGTGTCGTAGTATTCGAGGTGACAGGTTATGCCGAAGCGTGCGCGCAGTGGCGAGGTGAGCAGTCCGCTGCGTGTTGTGGCACCTACGAGTGTGAAGGGGGCGAGTTCGAGCTGTATGGAGCGCGCTGCGGGTCCCTTGTCGAGCACTATGTCGATGCGGTAGTCCTCCATTGCGGAGTAGAGGTACTCTTCGACTATGGGGCTTAGGCGGTGTATCTCGTCTATGAAGAGCACGTCGCCCTCGCCGAGGTTGGTGAGGAGTCCTGCGAGGTCACCGGGCTTGTCGAGCACAGGTCCGCTTGTCACTTTGAGTGCCACGCCCATCTCGTTAGCTATGATGTTGGCGAGGGTTGTCTTGCCGAGGCCGGGAGGGCCGTGGAGTAAGACGTGGTCGAGTGGCTCGTCGCGCATAAGGGCGGCCTTGATGAAGATATGGAGGTTCTCCACAATCTTCTCTTGTCCTCGGAATGAGGTGAGCTCTTGTGGTCGAATCCTGTTTTCGAACTCGGAGTCGGACTCCGGATTACGGATGATATCACTCATAGGTTTTATCTGTTAAGTATCTGTTTTTCAAAGTTATTGCGTGTTATCTCACCTATCGAGCGCCCCGTTATGCGACTTTCGAGCCACACGGGCAGGTCGAGGTAGTAGAAGAATCGACGCTCGTAGGGCTGCGTGGTGTGCGCGCGCAGGTCGTCGTAGAGTTTTTGGAACTCCTGCTTCATACTCCCTGCGCCCACGGTGCCGAGGCTCTTGAAGAAACGGAAGAATATCTGCTTCATCTCGGTCATATCGCGCATCTTGACGATGAAGGAGTAGACCGAGCGCACCTGCTGGTCGAGGTTGAAGTCGGCGCCCTGCTCGTAGAGTACGATGAGGTTGAGCATTCGGGCGTAACATTGGAGGTCGCGCCTCACCTGTGGGTCACGCACCGCTATCACGCGGCTGAGGTGTGTGCGACAACGGTCGTAGTTTCCGTCGAGGAAGTAGGTGTAGCCTATTTTGTAGTCGAGCATCATACGCTCGTTGATGGTGAGGCGGTCGCCATAGCGACGCAGGTAGCTGTCGATGCGCTTGGTGTGCCATAACCCCTCCTTGAAGTTACCCTCCATCAGAGACTTGTTGAGGTGACCTGTGAAGAGTATCTGGCTGGTGAGCATATCGGCATTTGTGCCTATCGAGGCGAGGGTTGCCGACTCGGCCTCGAAGGCTTCGAGGGCTTGGGTGAATATGGAGTAGCGACGCATCAGGTAGAGCCCATCGAGGAGCTGTGCATACCCTTTGAGGTAGGCTTCGTACATCGCCTCCTTCATCTCGGGTCGCTCGTCGAATAGGGCTATCCACTTGCGTGCGTAGCGGTAGGAGAGGGCAAACCCGTGACGTATGTAGTTGAACCACGCGCGCGACTGGTAGAGGTAGAAGCGCTCGCTGAACGACAGGGTGCGCTCGTCAACATCTTTGTAGAGGGCGAGCTCGGGGCCCAGACGACGCGACAGGAGGTCCATATCCTTCTGTGAGCGGGCATAGCCGAGCCTCTGGTGGAGGTCGAAGCAGCGCACCGATAGGCGCGACAGACGGTTGATGTTCTCCATCTTGCGCCACAGACGCTCGTCGCGACGTATGGCACCGTCGGCCACCGCCACCATATCGGCCGATATGCCACTCACACTCACCGCACGTTGCAGCGAGGAGAGCCCCATCAGCTCGGGGTAACGCTCGGTGTGTTCGGCAAGTGCCACCGCACGCTCCACCATACGCCCCGCGTGGGAGTATAGACCCTTGTCGTAGAGTATGCGGGCGAAGTCGGCCTGCTCACGTATTTGGAGGAGTGTTGAGTGCTGCACGCTGATTAGTCGCAGACTTTTGAGTATCTGACGGTAGAGGTGCGCCTTCTGGTTGGGGAGCTGTACCTTGCTCAGCTCGGGACAACGCGCAAGTAGTCGCTCCTCGTCGTACTCCTCCATCGACTCCAAAGCGTCGAATAGAGCGAGGTATTTCGACGAGCGATTACCACTCAACCGACCTGCGTAGAGCTTGAAGTTACGCTTCTCGGCCTTGGTCAGCGAGTGAATAAGTTCGAATACCGCCTCTCGTTTCTCGGACTGCTGCATAGTGAAAACA
>JAFXAY010000045.1 GCA_017521965.1 Tidjanibacter sp.
ATCTGCCTATATATGGCTGTTACTGAACGCATTACAAATATACGAAAATGTTAGATACTTTCAAAAATTTTTAGAAATTAGCATTAAGTCATATCTGCAAACATCGTCTGAGTGCACCAAAAAGTGGGGAAGAGTCAAAAAACTCTTAGCAGTGGGGAAAGTGAAAGCAATCGGCAGCAGTGTAAAATAGCAAAAAACATACAACAAGCAGAAAAAAGTATAGTTTTTCGGGAATAACCCCTCAAAAATCGGGGGTATAATGAAAAATTTACTCAAAATTTTGCAAAAAGAGCGAAAATTATTGGGAGTATATTAATAAAAAACTATTTTTGTAGCACAATACAAAATAAAAGCAATGGAATCACTACGTTTTAAAGCACTCGACGAGTCGCGCCACCGTGAGCGACAGACCTCCACTCCTCCAAGCAACCGCATCTCAGACTACTACGGAGCCGATGTATTCAGCCGCAGTCAGATGCGACAATACCTATCGAAAGATGTTTACGATAGCGTCATCGAGGCCATCGAGGGTGGCAAGCGTATCGACCGACGCATCGCGGGGCAGGTGGCCGAGGGTATGAAGATTTGGGCCATTGAGCGTGGCGCAACCCACTACACCCACTGGTTTCAGCCGCTGAACGACTCGACAGCCGAGAAGCACGACGCCTTCATTGAGCCTGTGCTGGGCGGCACCTCGTTTGAGACCTTCAATGCAGGTCTGCTCGTGCAGCAGGAGCCCGATGCATCGAGTTTCCCGAGCGGTGGTCTGCGCAACAACTTCGAGGCGCGCGGTTATAGCGCTTGGGACCCATCATCGCCCGCCTTCATTATGGACAAGACACTCTGTATTCCGAGTATCTTCGTTGCCTATACGGGTGAGGCTCTGGACTTTAAGACTCCGTTGCTCAAATCGATGGCTGCTATCGACAAGGCTGCTGTGGATATCTGCCAGCTTTTCGACAAAGATGTCACCAGGGTAGTCCCCACGCTCGGCTGGGAGCAGGAGTACTTCTTGGTCGATAAGGCACTCTTCGATGCTCGTCCCGACCTTGTGCAGACGGGGCGTACACTGATGGGCCACACAGCCGCCAAAGATCAGCAGCTCGACGACCACTATTGGGGTGCTATACCTCAGAGGGTCAGCGACTTTATGAAGGAGTTTGAGGAGCAGTCCTACCGACTCGGCATACCCGTAAAGACTCGCCACAACGAGGTAGCACCCAACCAATTCGAGTGCGCCCCGATGTACGAGGAGGCCAATGTGGCTGTTGACCACAACGTACTGCTGATGTCGGTGATGCGCAAGGTGGCTGCCAAACATAAGTTGAAGGTGCTCTTCCACGAGAAGCCCTTTGCGGGAGTCAATGGCTCGGGTAAGCACTGCAACTGGTCGATGGCAACCGATACAGGCGTCAATCTCTTGGCTCCCGGCAAGTCGCCCAAGGGTAATATGCAGTTCCTCAGTTTCTTCGTCTGCGTGTTGAAGGCAGCCAACGACTACGGGTCGCTGCTGATGGCCTCAATCGCCTCGGAGACCAACTCGCACCGTCTGGGTGGAGCTGAGGCACCTCCTGCAACACTGTCGGTATTTACAGGCTCGACAATGAGCGAGATGCTCGACAATATAGAAAAGCGTGTAGCTCAGAAACTTACCTCCGACCAGAAGAGCGAGATTAAGCTCGATATCGGCAAGATTCCCGAGATTCTACTCGACAACACCGACCGCAACCGTACCTCGCCCTTTGCCTTCACGGGTAACCGTTTTGAGTTCCGTGCTACCGGCTCGTCGTGCAACTGCGCAATGCCGCTCATCGCGCTCCATAGCGCTGTGGCAGCAACAATGAGGGAGTTCAAGGCCGAGGTAGATAAGTTGATGGAGGCGGGCACTAAGAAAGATGAGGCTATCTTGAAGGTAATTCGCAGTTTTATCATCGCCAGCAAGAATATCCGCTTCGAGGGCAACGGTTACAGCCCCGAGTGGCTTGCCGAGGCGGCACGTCGCGGTCTGATGAGCGTGAATAATGTATCGGAGGCCTTCAAGGAGTACCTCTCACCCCGCTCGGAGGAGCTGTTCAGCGCAAGCGGCGTATTCAACAAGGTGGAGTTGCAGGCGCGCTATGAGATTAAAAATGAGATATTCTTGAAGAAGATACAGATTGAGTCGCGCGTGATTGTCGATATGGCTCTCAACCATATTGTACCGACCGCCATTAAGTATCAAAACCTGCTGATTGAGAACATCAAGGGCATCAAGGAGATATTCCCCGACAAGTATGCTCAGCTTGCTGCAACAGAGATATTTACACTCGAAAAAATCGCCACTCTCTCCAACGCCATCACTGCCGGTGCTAACGAGATGACCAAAATCCGTAAGCGACTGAACAAGATAGAGCATATCCCCACTCGTGCAGCGCACTACGAGCAGGAGATTCGTCCCAAGATGACGGAACTCAGAGAGGTAATAGACGAGTTGGAGATGTTGGTTGACGATGCTTGCTGGCCACTGCCGAAGTACCGAGAGTTACTCGCAACACTCTAAGAGTTAGCTGGATACTCTTCGGCAAAAATCCTATCGAAAGCCTCGCGGAGCGCTGTCGGATTAGCAATAGTCTGTCGGAGCTCGGCGAGGCGTTTGGCATTGTCCGACTCGGGAATCCACAAGCGGAGGTAGCCACCCTCGGCATATTTCTCATCGAGGTGGGCGCAAAAACGCTGCCAATGCTGTTCGCGCGATAGTTCGGGGTAGTGCGCCAAGCCATACTGTACCGTACGACGGAGTACTGTATCCCCCTCAATCAGCCTGTCGGCCTCAGCCACGATACGACCATATATAGACCTCGGAGCGTGGTCGGAGGAGGCTCGATGGTCCTCCACAGCCTCGGCCATCACCTCAATCTCGCCCTCGGAAAACCACTCCCTCAGCCTGCTATCCTCGCGGAGCAGACGGGCGGAATTAATGTGGTGCTCCTCGCGACCGAGCGGCAAGCCAATATCGTGGTAAGCGGCTATGGCATAGACCATTGAGAGGTTTACATCGTAGTGGGTGGCCAACGCCAAACTGCGCTCAATAACAGACTCTACGTGGTCGGTAGAGTGAGCACGGTCGAAGTGGAAATAGAGGGGCAGGATACTCTCCTCAACATATAGAATCAACTCCTTCTCAATCATACCACTATTTCGTGTAAGTAGCTCTGTAATAGACGCCAAGGGGTAGTGATTTGGCAAATCGGTCGGTGAAGTAGAGTTCGCCAAACTGCTCGGTAGAGGCTTTGGGGAAGAGCTGACACATAGCACTGCGAGCCAACATAGCCGACAGACCCATCGAATAGAGGTTGAGTACCGCGAAACCGCCCTCGCTTTCAAGGAGTTGCGCACAGCAGGAGAGCATCTCGCCAATGTTCTGCTCCAACACCCACTTCTCACCATCAGGACCACGACCATAGGCGGGCGGGTCGAGTATGATACCGTCGTAGTGGTGGCCACGTTTCACCTCGCGACGAACAAATTTCAGCGCATCTTCAACCACCCAGCGGATACCATTCAGTCCACTCTGCTCCATATTCTCACGCGCCCACGTAACCACCTGACGAACAGAGTCAACGTGGGTCACATCGGCACCTGCCGCAGCAGCTGCCAGCGACGCACCACCCGTATAGGCGAAGAGGTTGAGCACACGCGGAGCACGCCCCAACTTGCGGCCAAGTTCGGTGACCTGCTTATAGATAAACTCCCAATTATCGGCCTGCTCAGGGAAGAGCCCGACGTGTTTGAAGGAGGTGAGGCCCAATCGCATCACAAGTCGGTGACCACCAAGCGGATAGGCCACACGCCACTGCTCAACCATACCACGCCTGAGCGACCAACCGCCACGCTCCTCATCGCGACCCTCGCGACGGAACGAGCCATCGGCCATACGCTGCCACTCCTCCTCGGAGAGCGACTTGCGCCAGATGGCTTGCGGCTCAGGACGACGAAGCAGGTAGCGACCAAATCGCTCCAACTTCTCGAAGTCGCCACTATCGACCAACTCATAATCTTCCCAAGTGGGAGAAACCAATTTCAGACCGTTATTCATATAGTAATCAATTATTTACACAACAATTTCATCTCGCAACGCGCACAATCGAATTGCAGTTCGTAGCGATGCATACCGTGCACCAGATAGAGCGGACCGCGCAGTTTGGAGCCACACTTCAAACATTCGCCCATCTCGCGGCGCAAGCAGTAGCGGGTAGTCATAACCACCTCGTCCTCAAAACTTTCGGCACTCTCTTTGCCCCACGCCACACTCTCAGCTCCGTGGTCGAGGTAAAACTGCTCGGCAACCCTATTGACAACATTACACTCGCTGCCGATACTCTTAGGCGCAAGCGCGGAGTAATTTTCCACAAAGTGCTCACACTCAGGCATTAACTTAGCAGACTCAGCAGCAAGCATATCGAGTCCTCGGCGGCGCAGGTCGCTCAACTCGCCCATCGGCATAAAGGGCAGAAAGCCCTCCTCGTCGATACGCACCTCGGTAACATCGAATATGGTTGCGCCACTCTTCGAGAGTGCCTCGCGGAGGTTACGCAGTGCAAAAGCCCTATTCTCAGCCTCGTCGAAGGGTCGCTCAACAGCCACTTCAACACTCACTCCGCGACACTCCGTATAGCGCACACTTACCCTGTCGGGCGATGCCAAAACCTCTGCCACACAAGGGATTGCGCGACGCAGACGGGCACGCGAAATAGCCTTCAAAGCGGCGTGGTCGTAGTTGCGATAGACCTCCACACCAACCCTCAGGCCCTCGGCACGATTGAGCACCACCATATCGCCCTCAGAGCCATTTACATTGGTGCCAATCAGACCGTTAGGGGTCATATAACATAGACCGTCACCGGCCACGAGTTTCACCGACGGATTGTCAATCTTGATGCAAGAGCCACGCACTGCCGACACCCTACCAAGTCGCTCACCCATAGCCTTGGGCGTGTCAAACTCAGCAACACCACGTCGCACGCCATCGAGGAAATACTCGCCACCCCTGCGCGAGAAGGTCTTACGCAGGTCGGGCTCAAAGTCCACGCGCGACACACCCACCGAACTCCTCTGCAAATCAGGTCGGCGCGACAATTCGTGGTCAATCACTCGACGATAGTAACTCACCACATTACGCACATAGGCCTCATCTTTCAATCGTCCCTCAATCTTAAAGGAGCAGACACCCGCATCGAGCAGATCGCCTATACGCCCCGAGAGGTCCATATCGCACACCGAGAGCAAATGTTTCTCTCTGAACAACTTTCGACCCGACGAGTCCTCCAAATCCCAACTCAGACGACACCCCTGCATACAGTCGCCACGATTGCCACTGCGGGGTCCCATAGAGCGACTCAGGAAACACCTGCCGCTATAACCTACGCAGATTGCACCGTGGACAAAGACCTCCAACTCGGTGTCGCACTGCTCGGCAATGGTGCGGATATCGCTGAGCGACAGATTACGCTCCAACACCACTCTCTTCAACCCACACTCTGCCCAAAAGGCTACCTGTTCGGCGGTGGCGTTGAACATCTGTGTAGAGGCGTGCAACTCAATCGGCAACCCCATACGCAGATAGGCCACATCCTGCACAATCAGCGCATCGACACCCACCGCCGCCAACTGACGGGCAAGGTGCTCAGCCTCCGAGAGTTCCGAGTCGTAGAGCAGGGTGTTCATAGTGACATAGACCCTCACACCAAACAGGTGGGCATACTCCACCACGCGGGCTATCTCCTCCACGGAGTTAGCCGCCGCGCGACGAGCACCCAGCGCTGGACCGCCAATATAGATAGCATCGGCACCGCAGTCGATTGCCGCGCGTGCCACCGCCTCGTTGCGTGCTGGTGCAAGTAGTTCTATGGAGGGTTGTCGTGCCATATATGGATATTGATGGGGTAAAGATACGAAAAAAGGGCTCTCCCAGCAAGGACAGCCCTTTTTTCTTTTTGATTGCGAAAACTATTTGTTAAGAGCCTTCAACTCGGTGATACGCTTAGCAGCAGCCTCAGCGTTGTTACCTGCGGTTACCTTACCGTAAACCTCGATAGCCTTGTCGTTAACGTCGGTGCTATCGTAAGCAGCAGCGAGGTAGTAGTAAACGTCGCTCTTAGCCTCGTCGGTAGTCTGAGCCTCAGCAGCAGCATCGCCCCACTCGATAATCTTGTCCCAAGCCTGTGCAGTAGCAGCGGTCTGGATGCGGAGGAGGTGAGCAGTAGCGTTGGTAGCGTCGATCTCCAAAGCCTGAGCCAACGATGCGAAAGCAGCCTCAGCGTCGGTAGCAGCCTGCTCCGAAGCCTGCTTTACGAGGTAGTTTGCAGCAGCAGCCTTAGCCTTCTCGGCGGGCTCAGCAAACTTGCTGTGAAGGTCAGCCAGAGCGATGATCTCCTTGTAAACCTTGATACCGTTCTCCATATCGCCCATCTCGCAGTAGCTCATAGCGAGGTTCATACCGATAGCGGTGTCCTGATTGTTGGCAGCGTAACCCTTTGCGAATACCTCAGCAGCCTTAGCGTAGTCCTTATTGTTGAAAGCCTGACCACCCAGCATAGTGTAAACCTGCGAAATCATAGTCTTAGCGTTGCGTGCAGCAGCAGCCACGTTGTAGAGCTCACCGGTCTCCATTGCAGCCTCCAAGAAGGGGATTGCCTCCTCCAACTTCTGAGCCTTAGCCAGAGCCAGACCCTGCTGGAAGTTAGCCTGAGGAATAAGCTTCTGAGCGTTCTGAGCAGTTGCTACATCGTCAGCGTCGAGAGCAATGTTAACAGCCTCCTGCAAGAGGGGAAGAGCAGCAGCAAAATCCTTAGCGTTGTACTTTGCAGCAGCCTCGTTGTACTTTGCACCAGCCTCAGCACTCTGAGCCGAAGCAGTAGTGATTGCGAATACCGCCATCAGAGCGGCCAGCGTCATCTTAATCGCTTTCATTGTTTCAAAAAATTTTTAGTTCTATGGTTGTTAATAAATAATTATCTGTTTAGTAATCAGTATCTTACTGTACATTAAAAGATATTTTGCACATACAGACCGACAAAATTACACATTTTTACGCGAAAAGCAACGATACACACCCGTCTAATTGCGTAATTTAGCAAAAAAATGTTCTACAAGTGCTCCGCACTCCTCAGCCATCACCCCTGCGGTTAGTTCTGTCTTGGGGTGCAGAAGTTCTCGTCCGAAGCGCATAAAGCCACGTTTAGGGTCGGCAGCGCCATAGACCACACGCCCCACCTGACTCCACGCAATAGCGCCTGCGCACATCACACAAGGCTCCACGGTAACATATAAAGTACACTCTTTCAAGTACTTACCACCAAGCGTAGAGGTAGCCGCAGTTATGGCCTGCATCTCTGCGTGGGCAGTGGCATCGCCAAGTGTTTCGACCAAGTTGTGGCCTCGGCCAACCACCCTGTCGCGACACACCACAACCGCCCCGATGGGTACTTCTCTCTCTTCTAACGCCTTTTTGGCCTCAGAAATTGCCATTTGCATAAAAAAAAGGTCACTATTTTGCTGTTGGTCCATAAAAAATATGTACTTTTGAGAGTTTGAAACAAACTTAATTAATTCGGAACAAATATAACAATTTTTCAGATATATGTATAGATCACATACCTGCGGCGAACTCCGCATAGCAAATGTAGAGCAGACCGTTACCCTGGCCGGATGGGTGCAGAGAGTGCGTAACTTCGGCGCAATGAGTTTCATCGACCTGCGTGACCGCTACGGTATCACCCAGCTCGTGATTGAGGAGCAGGCCTCGGAGGAGGTGAAGAGTGCTGCCGCATCGCTCGGCAGAGAGTATGTTATCCAAGCTACCGGCCGCGTGGTGGAGCGTTCGTCGAAGAACCCCAAACTCCCCACAGGCGACGTGGAGGTGGTGGTGGAGAGCATCAAGGTGCTCAACGCCTCGGTAGTGCCCCCCTTCACCATTGAGGATAACACCGACGGTGGCGACGACCTGCGTATGCGTTACCGCTACTTGGACCTGCGTCGTAACCCCCTGAAAGAGGCACTCCAACTCCGTCACCGTATGTCGATGGCGGCTCGTAACTTCCTCGATGGCGAGGGCTTTATGGAGATTGAGACCCCCTATCTGGTTAGCTCGACTCCCGAGGGTGCACGCGACTTTGTAGTGCCCTCGCGTATGGAGAACGGTAAGTTCTACGCACTGCCCCAGTCGCCCCAGACTCTGAAACAGCTCCTGATGGTGGCAGGCTACGACCGCTACTTCCAGATTGTACGCTGCTTCCGCGACGAGGACCTGCGTGCCGACCGTCAGCCCGAGTTCACCCAGATAGACTGCGAGATGTCGTTTGTCGATCAGGAGGATGTACTCGATGTATTCGAGCGTATGGCAAAGTCGATGTTCCGCGAACTCTTGGGCGTGGAGATGACCGAGCAGTTCCCCCGTATGCCTTACAGCGAGGCTATGGAGTACTATGGCTCCGACAAGCCCGATATCCGCTTCGGTATGCGCTTCAACAACCTCACCGAGGAGACCCGTGGTAGCGGCTTCGTAGTATTCGACGAGGCTGAGTATGTGGGTGCTATCGTGGCCGAGGGCTGCGCAACCTATACCCGCAAGCAGATTGACGAGCTGACCAACTTCGTGAAACGTCCTCAGGTGGGCGCAAAGGGTCTGGTGTGGATTCGTATGGAGGCCGATGGCAGCATTAAGTCGAGTATCGATAAATTCTTTGGCGCTGAGACTCTCGCCGCTTGGGCCGAGAAGTGCGGTGCTAAGGCTGGTGATATGATATTTGTGATTGCAGGCGAGCGCAAACGTAGCCTCACCGCGCTGTGTGAGTTGCGTCTGGAACTCGGTAACCGCCTCGGCCTGAGAGATAAGAGCAAATTCGCTCCTCTGTGGGTTGTTGACTTCCCCCTCTTGGAGTGGGACGAGGAGACCCAGCGCTACTACGCTATGCACCACCCCTTCACCTCGCCTAAGGCTGAGGATATCCCCTACTTCGATACCGACCCCGGCAAGATTCGCGCAAACGCCTACGACTTTGTGGTCAATGGTGTAGAGGTTGGCGGTGGCTCAATCCGTATCCACGACCACGAGTTGCAGCAGAAGATGTTTGCCGCACTCAACTTCTCGGCCGAGGAGGCAGAGAAGCAGTTCGGCTTCCTGATGAACGCCTTTAAGTTTGGCGCACCTCCCCACGGTGGTATCGCCTTCGGTTTCGACCGCTTCTGCTCGCTGATGGGTGGCGCAGACTCGATTAGGGACTATATCGCCTTCCCGAAGAACAATGCCGGCCGCGACCCGATGCTCGAAAGCCCCACCCGCATCTCCGATGCACAGTTAGAGGAGCTCGGCATCCGCATCGTAGAAAAACCAGAATAGTTTATACCTATATATAATAAAGGCCCTTCCCGCAGGAAGGGCCTTTATTATAATGCAAAATGGGTCGCAGACCCTTTTTCTATTAAAGGGAGATTAGGGAGTGTTAAGGAATTTA